>JBGQAL010000049.1:0-16712 GCA_041494285.1 Methanotrichaceae archaeon | reverse complement strand
GCTTGTTGGTCTCTCCTTCGTCCATACTCCCATTTGAGGAATATTATCATTAGATTATTTAATTTTTCTGGTCAAAACGGTTTTAGGCAAATTTGAATTAATTCACGAGGGAGCTAAACACATACACGAAATAGAGTAATCCAATTTTTGTATCGGAGAAACTCTTAATGAAGCTCAGGGAAATAAATGAGCATGATATTGCGAATATCAAGATCTAGCCAGCCTATCCGGAGGAGTTCAAGGATCTCGATTACGCCCTGCGTGATTCTGGGTGGATAGACGAGTATCTGGGCAAGGACTCGACAAAGATCTACATTGCCGAGGAGAGCGGTGTTGCCATCGGTTTCACAATCCTCTAAAAGGAATTCAGCCACAAGCCGTGAAGCAGAGTTTCGGATCGCTCTGAACCCGGATTATCTGGGGCAAGGATTCGGAAAAAAGCTTGACCTGGATGGCCCTTGAAAAGGGATTTCAAGAGCTTGGGCTTCAGAGGATCTATCTCATCGTGCGAAAGAACAACCCTCGAGCCATAAGGCTTTATGAGAAATGCGGTTTTATGGAAACGGGGGAATGCCGCAAGGAGATCCAAGGGATTATGGTTGATCTCTTCGAGATGGCTTTGGAGAAGCAGACTTTTGAAATGAGGATGAAGGCATGACTCAGACCCGACAGGCACTACTGGTAATTGACGTGCAGAATGAATACTTCACCGGCCGTCTTCCGGTGACCTTTCCGGAAGGCAGTCCGGAAGGCAGTTTAGACAACATCCTCAAGGCGATGGACCATGCCGCCCGCGTGAGGATGCCAGTGGCGGTCATCCAGTACACTTCGCCTTCGAAGGACTCGCCGACCTTCAGGAAAGGCAGCGACGAGTGGAAGCTGCACCCGGAGGTCGAGAAGCGGAAGCGCGACATCCTGATAGAGAAGAACCTTCCCGATAGCTTCACGGGAACGGAGCTTGAGAAGTGGCTGCAGGAGCAAGGCATCGAGCGGGTCGACATCTGCGGCTACATGACCCAGATGTGCTGCGACACGACCGCCCGCCAGGCATTTCATCTGAGCTTCCAGGTTGACTTTCATTCAGATGCGACGGGAACGCTGTCTGTGCAGAACAGTGCAGGGTCCATCTCGGACTGCGATCTGCACCGGGCGGTGCTGGTGACGATGGCGGTGAAGTTTGCAAGGGTGGTGGGGACGGAGGAGTGGATTTCGACAACAACGAGGGATTGATTGGCGGAACGAGTTGGTATCTTTTTTAGATCGCCGTTTTTAGCTTGATACAGAGTGTGCCGCAGAAGTTTTAATCTATCAAACTCTTGCGTACCGATAGTTACCTTTAATTTGGGCTATTAGATATTTTCCTTTCGAGTCTGCACTTAAGAACTCCTCATATACAGCTTGTGGAACATCAAAGTATTGATAGAGGTTACCCTTTAAGAATTCGACCTCAAGGGTTTGGGTTTCTTGATCATATCCTATGCTGGCGATATTTGAGGAATCTGGTACTTGAATTCGAATCATTTTCTTGCCTCATCCTTTTCATTTGTTTCATTGGGTTGATCAACGATACTTGGAGAGCGCTACTCTTACGTCCTGAACGGTGCCGAGTAATGTGGGATTTTTTTTGGCATTTGGTCTCTAGATAGTTTCCTTAATTTGGTTTTGTTCTCCAATCATTTCTTTGAGAAATTCGCCGAAATTCACAAAATCTCCTAATTTGAATTGCGCTCGCATATTCGGATTGCTTTCTTTGCCCTCTTGGCCAATCCATTCGACGGTATTGGGATGGCCCTTGTGTCCTTTTCTTTTCGCTCTATCCAAGACGCACGATTCGTTCCAATAACTGCTTCGTCCAAAGCCAATAGACTTAAACTTGGGTGAGTTGAAGAGAGTTTTATTGCATGTGGATAACTTCTTAGATTTCCATGTAAAAGGGCAAATATATTTGAGTTGGGATTGCTTTTTATACCCACCATTAGTGTTTGGTTTATATGCTGGTCTTGAAAAGAATAGCCACAAGTAACAAGGACGCATTGATTTTTAAAAAGAGTGCGAAGCCTATCTGTCATAGCGAAATAGGGCATTTTTCTGCTTTCTTCATATTTTAAATGGGATGGATGGATAATCCTCATTTGTGAAGGACTAGATTTTCTCCGCGAGATATGTTTTCTGAAGAATCTAAACGCCAATTGATGGAACCATGTAGTTTCCATAATCTAACCCATCTAGGCGGAAGATCGGCTTCGTCCATTGTGTGTGAGGATCAAAGAATGTACGGAAAGATCCAGAAAACCCATCAAAAAAAGGAAACCTAAACTCTTCCAACGCCTGTTCCATCAGGAGATCGAACGGCCTACGCATATCAAGCCACAAGGAAGAGATCTGCGACTTTTTGCGCAGAATCGCGTTTTATGATTGTACCCTAGACCAAATAGAGCAGTGGCTCAGAGAAAATGTCGAAGAGATATGAATTATCACATCTCCGCCAGGCATCTCATCAATTCGTCGTTTTCTTGCAGGCTCTGCTCAAGGTGCCTCCGCTGCTCCGGAGTAGGACCGTTCAATCATCTTATCTTCCTTATTCGAGCAAGAAACGACTTGTTTGATCATAATTCCCTATCAAAAAACAACCCTTTAGATTATAGTGTAGCACCTAAAGATTTATACTAATAATCAGCATGCTTAGGCATAGTATCGTTGCGAATAAGTATCAATCTTTCGGTTTTTGACTATAAATACCTTTTGAAGCAACGACCCCGGTCACCACTCCTATCTCTCTTTGGTACTCCTGATAGGAATATATCAGTGGATAGATCCCAGCCAGGATCACCGGCACAAGTATGAACAAGATGGCGTGTTCTGGGAAGACAGCGCCTAGCATTGCCAGGATTCCGGCAGCCTTGAAGAGCTTGCCCGCCAGCCTGTTGGTCTTGTTCCATACACTCTCGCTTGAGAGCGTCCAGGGAGTTCTAACGCCGATGAACCAGTTCTGCTTGGCGTTCTCTGTCATGACCCCGGCGTAAAATATGAGCAGGCCGATGGCCGGTGCCATGAGCTGGATTATGTTGAACCTGTAGCCCAGGTTCCAGAATATGGTAAGTAGGTAAAGATAGAACAGGAACCCGAAGAGCAGCAAGATGAAAAGGTCGAAGTACGCTCTGAACTTCGCAATGTTCTCCTTGAGGGGATCAATCCTGGGGATGACCAGGAAGGCCAGAAAGAGAACGGTCGATATAACGGGCATAAGGAAGAGCCCCCAGAGCTTGGACATGTAGCCGTTAACGCTGCCGCTAGCATCCCAGTGAGAAGCGATCCGCTCGGGCATGATGGGGTAAAGATAAATCCCCAGCAGGAAAGCGGCCAGGATGAGGCACGATATGAGAATCTGGATGTTCTTGGTCTTCATGGTTGGTGGTTGGTCCAGTTTGCAGTTTATTTGAAGTAATCATTCTTTATTGTCAGACCCTTGATTTAAAACCACCTTTCCAAAGCGGCAATAAACTGTTCCTATACAAGGGCGTCAAATTCTTAAGCGAAGGTGCAAATAATGGATTTACCTTCAAAGCGGGATTCCTTGTATTAAAGACTGTCCAATCACATAAATCCTAGGGTTATTAGTCATTAATAGTGCTTATTTGATTCGCAATAGGAAAATTGATTAAAGAATTCAATACTCCTGGCACAAGTCGACGTTCACTGAATTTAAGAATTACAGTTTTATCAAAGAATTCCCGACAGAAAGACTTTTATCCGTTTAAGTTAACTAGGAGTCTAGAGGGATCAAAATGCGGATCTTATTAACGACACTCTTAATCGCACTAATAGCATTTCCCGTGCTTAGCCAGGCAGTAGATGTTGGCGGAAGCTTCGGTTCGAATTGGCTTGCAACTTCTGGGAATAAGGACATATATTCAAATGCAACTGGGCTCTGGAGCTGGGGCCAAATTCCCCTAGGAAACATACTGCAGAATGGTAAATTAGTATCTACAGGCGACCAAGGAACTACCGAGCTGATCTATCCAGCCTTCCCAGAAGGCGCCCAGAATTTGATCATTGGGAACAAGAGCATTAACGCACCCCAGAATGGTCCTCGCGGTCTTACACAAACCCAACTCAACTCACCATACCTGCAGGCAGACCCGTGGGCTCTAGCTCAATCAATTAACCAACCCATACTGTCCCAACCTTACCCGTAGGGACCTTTCCTTTCTTCATTCTTTTTGTGGAAACTCAGCTATAACTCTTGAATGCTTTAACCCAAAGATAATGCCTTTTTGATCTCAAAGACCGTTTAGACCAAGGAGTCTCCCAGATAGCCTTATTGATATCGGATTTGTTCTCATCCCATCAAGCAACACGATAAGTATTCTGCATGCCGGATAAGATTAAAGGGAAAGAGTGGATTGAGATCCAGAAAGAACTTGAGGAGTTATACAGGCTCCATGAAGAGACCACGACGAGCTCTGCCAAGTGCAGGGAGTTCAACAGACTTTCTGCGGTCTTTCTGCAGAAGCTTGAGGATATCGGGTGCGATCGGATCGCGGATATGTTTATGGATCTCTTGGGCGGCTGCAGCCCGAAGGATTTCTCCCACTGCGACAATCATGAGCTAACCAAAGGAACCCTTGAGAGGATAAGAGCTAGGGTGAAAGAAAGCCTCGAGCAAAGCCAAGAATGAGATAAGGATAATCTATCAGTAGTTGTCAGCCCCCCATATCATACCAAAAATCTCGCAATCTAGTAATCTCGCAATTCGCCTAACGCGATTACGTTTCTATTCCGTTCTCTCGATCCTTTATACCAGCTGGCAGGCAATATCACGTTTTATGGCTGAACCGTCTCATCAGTACGTATAATACGATTTCAGTCAGGCAAACTCATAGTAATCGCCCATTTGAACGCTTAATAATAAATACTGGAAGGCATAACTTTTATAATATTCTCACCATAGCGCAAATCCAAAGTACCTTGCCGCGTACACCACCCCAACAGCAATCACAAGAAGCCCGAAGAACTTTGTGGTCCACTTCCCGACGTAGATGTACTTATCCCCGATTCTTCCGCCCACTGCTCGGGAGAATGTGGATATGGGAATTATAGGCACTCCATGGCCAAGGCCGAAGACGAAGAGCATCATGCCGCCTGCAAGGGGTGTCACGTTCTGGGATGCGAGCCAAATTAGCACCGGAAAGACCATGGATAAGGCACAGGGTGCCCATCCAAGTGCAAAGAAGATCCCCAATGAGAAAGCCCCGATGAAGGCCGAGTATTTAAACAGCCAAATCGATGTCTTTACGGACCTCTGAATTAAGCCTTCACTATTTACATGGACTTCTTGTTGGTTTCGTCTTATAAAAGAAATCGCTGGCTCCAGAAGTTCGTCGAGGGGCTTTATGTTGCTTATTCCCAAGATGATCATAATCCCGCCAGCTAACAAGTCAAAGAACCTGGAGTCCCTGATGAAGACGCCCACCTGAGAAATAAACAGGCCTAGGACGAAAAAGACCATGGCCATGCCCAGAGTAAAGGCCACGCCTATCATAAAACCCTCCCTTGAGGTAGATGTGTTTTTTCTCAGATATTCGTCTTTTCTTCGAATCGTCAGGACATAGGAGAAGACGGCAATCATCAGGGCGATAGAACAGGGCGCGAGCGAAGTTACTATTCCAAGGAAGAACATCCCAAGGACGGAGACACTCTGCTTAGAGATCTCACCATCCAGGCCAGACCATTCTGATCTCTTCAGCTCCTCCAGCTTATTGTGAAGGGTTTCAGCACTTTGAACACCATCGATATCGCCCTCACCGACACGGTACACGTGGTATATGCCGGCAATCCTGCCTTGCTTATCAATTAGTAGAAGCGTGGGGTTGGAAAAGCCGCCACGTACATCCCAGTAATCGATGTACTTTCCTCCGATCTTATAAGGTTCCAAATCCTCCATCCAGGGCCAGCTTATGTTTACATGCCACCACTTCTGGACCAAAGATCTTCCGTCCGTAGAGTAAGGATTCTTTCTGAGGTTGATGGTTATAATCTGAGTGTCCGGATAAGCGGCCTTGAGCTTGGCTAACTCGCTTACCTGGGATCTTAGATCCTTCTCGCACTCTTGGCAAATTGGAATCTCAATATTCGTTATGTGGATAATTGCAGGCTCACCTTTCAGGTCGCTCAGAGCAAAGGTGCTTCCACTTCTATCCGTTATGTTGAAGTCCGGAGCAGTTGCTACGGCCTTTGTTAAGACGCTCGATGAGTCGTAAGCCGCTACAAAGGCTATTACGATTGATAAAGATAAAAGGCTCAGGATCAGAGCCTTTATGGAATTCGGCATGTTGGGATTCACTTATTCCAGTCTGCAGAGTTCTGACGATAATAGTAAATAGCATCCTTTACATAGGAGGCTACTACATTCTCGCCCATAGCATCGTCCATGCTGTGCCAGCCAACTGTCACCTTGCCATTTGTATCTTTAACCAGGGTAAATATCACGGTCGTGGGCACTGTGGGCACATCGCTATTTGGGTAATAGACATTTAAGACACTAAGAATTTTATCATCCGGAACGTCGGCTACCATATCGTAATATTTTACATCCTCGCCGTAGGTCGCAAGAACCTTATCTAGGTCATTCTCTTGAACTTTGCAGGCCTTGCAGTCTGTTCTATGAACAAAAACAATTACAGGCTTCTGCTTAAGATCATCGACGATCCATGAAAGATGATCGACTGAGGAGCTTGCGTTAGGGCTCTGATCCGGATATTTTACCCACCAGTCTTCCTTTCCAGAACCCAATGAGTAAACTGGTTTGTACCCCTGCAAGTCGCCTGCTGAGGACCCGGCTGTATAAGCTGTTAAGAATGTAGCGACCAGCAACGTCGCTACCAGTCCCACGTTAATCGAACCTGGAATTCTGGACATCTGTTGGCTCCATGCATGCTCTTATGCTCCATGTTCTCACATCTGCCCTATAAGCCATTCTCTGAAACCCCACGATTGACTCTTTTGAGAGAAAAGCCGTACGAATCGATAATTAGGTCTGAGAGACAATTACAGTCTCCGGATGCTCTATGTTTTTTATCAAAGCCCACTCATTTTTGCCCTTGATATATTCGTATATATCGGTTTCGTGTTGAATGAAATTAACTATGCGGGTTTTTCTGATACAACTGCAAGATGATTAGTACCCGAAAATTTCATCATCTAGGCGGCCCTGTTGTATGCATTCAACCTCCAGTGATATGCATGTTGAAGGATGATTTACTCTCCGGAAGACCAGACTTTAAAGAGTCCTGGTCCGTTAAAGGATTTCTTGCAATTCTCTTAGTGTTAGTCCTAATCTCTAACGCAAATGCAACATGTAGCATAAGTGGTGGATGCGGAGGCAACTCCGGAGATTGGGAATCCTCGGCCAATGCCTTCTTGAACTCGGATGTACCCGACTCCTTCATATCGAGCAATGCACTGAAGGCAAATGTTAGTAACGAAATATCTAGCGATAAAGCGACCAGTAAGAAGGCTTTGAATAACACGACGGCAATCAGCATTGAGCCCGAAGCTATGAATTACGTCTCAACCGCAAACCGTTCCGATAATTTTGCGAATGGAGGATTTCTCAAGCCGCTTTTGGGCATCTCCGTTTCTGATGTTGTGATCGATGCCACCAACGGCAACAACTACTCGAACTTACTCCATATCAAGGGCGCTATTCATCTGCCTTCGAAGAGCTTTCTTTACGAGAACGGAACCCTGCGGCCTGCGCCAGAAATGGCTGGAATTCTTGGGAATGCAGGGATCTCCAGAGTGGACAGGGCAGTAATTTACGGAGACGGCTCGGCCCCGGACGACACTACCTTCGTCTTTTGGGTCGTGCGATATCTAGGATTGGACGATGCAAAGGTCCTGGACGGCGGATTGAACAATTGGAGGAGTGCAAGCCTACCGTTGGAGTCTGGACTGATCATCAGAAAGCCGACAGGCTATGAACCGATTATCAGACGGGAGCTTCTAGCCAATTACAATTATGTTAGGAGCGGAAAAGCCCAGATAGTTGATGCCCGGACCTTCCAGGAGTTCGGCAAGAAGCGCATACCCGGATCAATCTCAATCGATTCGGCGCAGGTTCTGGAGAACGGTAGGATTGAGGGTTCAGCGCGGTTGAACGACACATTTTCCGGCCTTAGAAAAGACAAACCTGTTGTTGTATACTCAGAGGACGGATTGAACGCCTCCCTAGTATGGTACGCACTCCAACTCATGGGGTACAATTCCAGCCTCTACACATGGAGTGACTGGGAAGCACATCAGTCCACTGACGTCTTTAAGGTTAGTGCTATAAAGCCAGGTCCCAGGGCTTTGATTAATGAAACCAGCAAATACAAAAAGCTTGGGTGATCCCTGGAACCCACATTTTAGGCGCGCATAAAATCGACTAGCATTCATCACTACACTGCATATGGAGACGCTATTCACGTCCTATTTGATTCTTAACTCCGATGATAGCTGACGCTCTACCACAAATATTAGATAATACGTTGTAGAATAGAGGATCTAAAATCAAATAGGATATGAGTAGGTGGGGTTAGTTGTGAGATGGAACAATTGGATACTGATGCTGCTAATCGTGTCCCTGGCGTTGATCATAACGGAACCGGTCTTTGGCCAGGGATTGGGAATGATCGGTCCGGCGAGAGTGACAAACTCAGCAGATGCTTACTGCATTAGCCACGGAGGAATTCCTCAATCCGGAAAGTGTTATTTCCCGGACGGTGGATACTGCGATGTTTGGGCTTACTACAACGGAACTTGTCCTAGCCAGGCAGACCGAGAGCAGGCCATGTGGGAAGCTGAAACGTACGCTTTCCTCAACGGCGACACAGGATACCCGGTCTACCGGCCTTCCAACTACGGCGCCCCTGTTGGATCTTATCTTGCACCCGGATATGTCACTGCTTCGTACTGGATGAACGAGGGCAACCGGCTCTATATGGCCGGTTCCTACGAGCAGGCAGCAGCCATGTACACTAGGGCGGTAAACCTTGATCCGTCACTAAGTGTTGCCTGGCTCAACCTAGGAAATGCCTTTTACTTCCTTGGCAGATACCAGGAGTCATTGAACGCCTACGAGACCGTTCTGAACATGGAGCCTCAGAATGCGAGTGCTTGGCAGGGCAACGGATTGGATCTCGTAGCCCTCAATCGCACCCTTGAAGCCAATGACGCTTTTGCAAGGGCCAGGGCGCTGCAAGGCCATTAGGCCCTTTTCCCATATTACATCAATCAAATCATAATATTATTTTTCAAATTTGCCGTTGGGAGCACTTAAATGATACTAATTTGCATTTCATCAAAGTAAGCAAAAAATATATAGATCTGTAATAGATAATATGCCATGCGGAAAGGCTTGCTTTTAATAATCGTATTCCTAATATCCATTTTAAGTCCTATCGTTGGAAGCCTCGCCGAGGAGGCACATATAGACATCGCATCAAATGATATTTTGTATCACGTACCTGACGTCCGCCAGAGTGCGAACTACTCTTGCGGAGCCACAGCTCTTCAGGCTGTGCTTAATTATTGGGGAATAGACATCGAAGAAGACGAATTGATGGAATTGCTCGGTACTAGCTCCGACTACGGTACGGATGAAAGAGACTTGGTGAGAGTAGCTCGCCAGGTGGGCCTTGAGGCAGAACTCAAAGATAATCTGACGCTGTCAGATCTGGAAAGATCCATCAAAGAAGGCGTACCGGTGATCATAGATTGCCAATCATGGAGGGGCAGCGCGTACTCTAATAAATCCTGGTCTGACGATTGGTACGATGGTCACTACATGGTCGTCATAGGAATGGACGATAAGAACGTTTACCTCGAGGACCCGTACACCCTTGGGTCCAGGGGGTTCATTCCACGACAGGAGTTCTTGGAACGATGGCACAACCCCGGCGGGACAGCACCGTTGTACAATGAAAAACAGTATCATTTGGGAATATTTATTCGGGGAGATAAACCATCGCCATCTAAACAATTCATCCATGTTGAGTGAGGCTAAGGGAGGAGAGTAATGTTGACGAAACGATCATCGGTGTCTGTGATCATATTGATCGCATTTGTAGCCATTGAGAGTGGAACCGCGCACAACATGAGCTGTGGAAATATATCAACCGCAAATGATTCAAATCGATCCGTATGGTTTGATCAAGCGGGTGCCCTTTTCAATTTGAGCAGATTAAATGAGTCCATTGACGCCTATGACAGAGACATAGAGCTCAATCGCTCCTCTGTAGATGCCTGGGATCACAAAGGCGACACATTGCGGAAGATGGGCAAGTACAGTGAAGCTGTTGCTGCGTACAACATTGCCATTAAGCTTGACCCTGCTCGTGGGGATTCTTGGTACAACGATGGTGTAGCTCTTTTTGATCAAGGAAGATACAACGAATCTATCATAGCGTATGACAGGGCTATTGATCTTAATCCTGAATGGGCGTTGCCTTGGTATGGAAAAGGCGAATCTCTTGACCAACTAGGTCTACATGAGGACGCCCTTGAAGCGTATGACAAGGCTGTAGAGCTAGATTTAACATCAGCCAAGCAGAATAAGTAGGATAATTTAAAAATTCAAGGCGGCCTTAAAAAAATTTGGTCACCGAGTCAGCTCATGCCAAAACTCAATGATGTGCGGCCCGTACAAGAGATATATAAGGACGAAAATCCCGAAGATGATGTAGAGGTTGGTGATATACACCAACCACTGCATTAACCTCGCCTTCTTTTCAGGAGTTCCAAACCAATCTTGGGCCTTTCGCTCGAACCAGTTCGACATTTTTCAGGTTAAGCAGAAGCCTTGGCGGCTGCTTCAGCCGTTTTCAGAGCTTCCTTCTTGGCCTCTTCTACTGCAGCTTTCCTCTCGGACTTGCCCTTCAGCATCTTTAGCTTGACCACATTGTCCCGTTCCATCTCCTCCAAGGCCATGGCGATGAACTTGATGGTGTCCTTGATTTCGGGAATCACCTTGAACTCCAGAGCATTGACGCGCCTCTTAGTGCTGTCGATATCCTCGACAAGCCTGATCATTGCGGTCTCTACCTCTGCAGCCAGGATGACCTTGTCAAGCAACTTCTCATAGGCATCGGCAGCCTCATCGATAGCCGCGCTGGTTCCTATGATGCCGTAGCCGCGCTCGTACATCTTCTTCTGCACTGATTCGGCGGCAATTTTGGGCACCACAACGCCCATGATGTTTCTGGATTCGAGCTGGATGGAGGGCTCTTTCTGCAAGGAATATGCCACGCTGTTTATGGCAACTGTACCTTCAATGGCCATAGCCATCTGGAGTCTCTGCTCAGCTTTGAGCAGAGAATCTACCAGCTCTTTCCTGACCGTCTTGGCCTTGTTTAGAACCTCGAAGAACTCAATCATGAGGCCGTCACGCTTCATTTTGAGGAGCGAGTGACCAGTTTTTGCGACCTTCATTCGTTTCTTGAGAGCGATCAGCACTGACCTGGTCGGTTTTGTTCCTCGAATTACAGCCATGATCTCACTTCGTCGGTGCTTCTGCAGCCTTTGCTGTTCCTGCGTACTTGGGGTGGTAAGCCTTGATGTACTTGTCGTCAATCCTGGTGAGCATGGCCTCAGGCAGATCCGCCAGGAGGTCCCATCCAATCTGGAGGGTCTCGAAGATGGTCCGGTCCTCATCTCTGCCCTGATTGACGAATTTCTTCTCGAACTTATCGGCGAACTCCAGGACCAATTTATCGCGTTCAGAGAGAGCCTCTTTGCCGACGATGGCCGCGAGACCGCGCAGATCGTTGCCCTCTGCATAGTAAGCATAGAGCTGATCCGATACTGCCCTGTGATCCTCGCGAGTGTGGCCCTTACCGATACCGGAGTTCATAAGCCGGGAAAGCGAGGGGCGGATGTCGACAGGCGGATAGATGCCCTTTCTGTGCAGCTCTCGGGAGATGAGGATCTGGCCCTCGGTGATATATCCGGACAGGTCCGGTATGGGGTGAGTGATGTCGTCGCCTGGCATGGTCAGGATGGGGAACTGGGTGATAGAGCCCTTCTTGCCCTTGATGATGCCTGCTCTCTCATACTGGCAGGCCAGGTCGGTGTACATGTATCCCGGGTAGCCGCGTCGTCCAGGCACTTCCTCACGAGCAGCGCCCATTTGCCGGAGCGACTCGCAATAGTTGGTCATGTCCGTGTAGATGATGAGCACGTGCATGTCCAGATCGAAGGCTAGATACTCCGCAGTGGTCAGGCCCAGCCTGGGTGTCAGAATTCTCTCTACAGCCGGGTCGTCGGCCAGGTTCAGGAACACGACTGCCCTCTCCAGGGCTCCCGTCCTCTCGAAGTCAGCCAGGAAGTGCTGAGCCTCTTCGTTGGTGATGCCCATGGCGCAGAAGATGACTGCGAACGGCTCCGCTTCACCCAATGCCTTGGCCTGCCTGGCGATCTGCAGAGCAAGGTCGTTGTGGGGCAGACCTGCGCCAGAGAAGATTGGCAGCTTCTGGCCACGTACCAGGGTGTTTGTGCCGTCGATGGTGGAAATTCCGGTCTGGATGAAAGCGCGCGGCTTCTCACGGGAAGCTGGGTTGATGGCAGCTCCTGCAATATCTCTCAATACCTCAGGAACAATTTCCGGGCCGCCGTCTCTGGGCTTTCCGGATCCGGACAGAACGCGTCCCACGATGCCGGGAGATAATGGCATCTTGATGACGTCTCCGGTGAACCTGACAGCGCTATCCTTGGACAGACCGCCGGTTCCCTCGAATACCTGAACAACCACGATATCATCGGAGGAATCCAGCACCTGTCCTCTCTTCAGATCTCCGCCAGTTCTGATCTCGACGAGCTCCATGTAGCCCACTGGCTCGGTCTTCTCCACGAAGATGAGTGGTCCGGAGATCTCAGTAATAGTTTTGTATTCCTTGGTCATTTTGAACCCTCCTCACTTCAGCGCCTTAAACTCGGCGTCCATTTGAGCCAAAACCTTTGCCAGGATGGGCTCATACTCAGCTTCCAGTCTTACCTTGGCCAGAGCATCCTTGGATGGAACGGATGTGATCTGCGCCACTGATATGCCCTTCTGGACTGCCTCGAAGGCGTAGTCCCTGAACTTCAGGATGGATTCTAAGAGGTCGAACTGCTTCTTGTAGGGAGAGAAGGTATCCACCGGATGGAATGCGCTCTGTGCCAGCCAGAAGTTGATGATCATCCTTGCGACTTCCAGTGTGACCTGCTGATCCTCAGGCAGGGCATCCGATCCTACGAGCATCACGATCTCTTCCAGCTCGGCGTTCTCCTGCAGTATGGCCATGGCACGTCTCTTGTTCTTGTTCCAGTCGGGGCTGACGTTCTCTACGAACCAGGGCTCGAGGTCTAGGTCATACAGCGAGTAGGAATCCAGCCAGTTGATGGACGGGAAATGCCTGCGTTGTGTCAGCTTAGAGTCCAGTGCCCAGAATACCTTGACCATTCTCAGTGTGTTCTGAGTAACGGGCTCGGTGAAGTCTCCGCCGGGCGGGGACACGGCACCTACGATGCTAACTGAACCTTGGCCTCCGTTGAGAACCTCGGCACGTCCGGCACGCTCGTAGAAGTCGGCAAGTCTAGCACCCAGGTATGCTGGATAACCTTCCTCACCAGGCATCTCTTCCAGACGCGAGCCCATCTCTCTCATGGCCTCTGCCCACCTAGAGGTGGAGTCAGCGGTCATCAGGACGTCGTAGCCCATATCTCTGTAGTACTCTGACGTGGTCATTCCTGTGTAAACAGAAGCCTCACGAGCAGCCACCGGCATATTGGAGGTATTGGCGTAAACGATGGACCTCTCCATCAGGGGCCTGCCGGTCCTTGGGTCTTGCAGCTCGGGGAACTCATGCAGCAGATCGGCCATCTCATTGCCGCGCTCGCCGCATCCCACATAAACCACAATGTCGACATCTGCCCACTTGGACAGGGTCTGCTGCATAACCGTCTTTCCGGTACCAAATCCGCCGGGAATGGCTGCCGTTCCGCCCTTGGCCAGGGAGAAGAATCCGTCTATAACCCTCTGCCCAGTCCTCAGGGGGATGGTGGGTGCCAGTTTTTTTGTCACAGGTCGGGCTCGTCTTACCGGCCACTTGTGCATCATGGTGAGCTTGGAGTTGTCCTCAAAGACGAGAACAGTCTCATCGACAGTGAAGTTTCCGGAGTAGATCTCCTTGATGGTTCCGCCCTTTTGATTGGGTGGGACCATGATCTTATGCTTGATGAGCAACTGCTCCTGAACCTCACCAAAGGCTTGTCCGGGCTTTAGGACATCGCCCTTCTTGGCTGTGGGCTTAAACTCCCACTTCTTCTTGTGATCGATGCCGTCTACGAACAGACCCCTGCTGATGAAGTCTCCGGATGCCGCTGCCAACATGGGTAGTGGCCTTTGGATACCGTCGTAAATTTGGGTCAGAATGCCTGGACCCAGTTGTGCTACGAGTGGAGCTCCAGTCTCCTTGACTGGCTCGCCGGGCCGCACGCCGCCCGTATCCTCGTATACCTGAATGATATGTTTATTGCCGGAAATGCCGATGACTTCACTCATCAGGCCTTCCTTGCCGACCAGGACCAGGTCGTACATGGAAGCTTTCAGGCCCGTAGCCTGAACTAGTGGTCCGGCGACTCGCTTTATTTTCCCTACTTCCATAAATCAACACCTATTGCCCTTTTAATCTTCTCTCTCATCTCTGTGCTCTGCTCGGTTCCGATGGCAATCATGGTAGGCTTGATGGACTCGGAGAGCTGCTCTTGAAGCCTCTTGGGCAGTCTGTTGTAATCCGATTGCTTCAACACCAGGATTCCTACATTGGAATCTGCCATAACCTCGCCAATCTTCGAGACCAGCTCCTCCTCGGTGTTGGCCACATGAGATTTCTTTACCCCTGCCAGGTTGAATCCGAGGACAGTCTCGGTCGGACCAACAAAAGCGATATCCATTAAGCCACCACCACTTGCTCTTCTATGAGCTCAGCAGGAAGGCCCGCTTCCTTTCCTCGGACGATCTTCCTGATGTTGGAAACCTCGGTGTCCTTGCTCACCATGTATCCGAGAACCGGCAGGATAGATAGCGGATGATAGTTCGAAAGAGCCCAGGCATACCGAACGAGATACGCCCTAAGCCTGGCTTCGATCCTGCTTATAGCATCAAGATCTGCCGTTGCTATATCCGATATTGAACTCCAGAAGGGATACCCCTCCAGGCCCCTGAGAAACTCGCCGAACGGCTGTCCTGCCATGCGGCTCAGCTCTTCGTGAAGCTTTCCTCCGGGGATCAGGTTCTCCTGTATTATGGCTGCATCGACGCCTGCCTTGTTCATCCTGAAGAGAGTTGTCAGGTTTCTGATGTCTATCTCCCTCCGGACGTACTTCAGCAGCAGGCCGCCACCTACAGACAGGGTGCCGCCTACGGCACGCTCCATCCTGAAATAGTACAGCTTGTCCAGGGCGTTCTCGAGCGACGCCAGGTTCTTGCCATCGTACTGGGCTAGCGCACTAGAGTAATCTGTGCCTTCGAAGGCCGATATAACCTCTTGCACCGTCCCTTTCTTGGTCAGGCCGTCCAGGAACTCCGCGTCGAGCTCCCCTGCTGGCACAAGATACTTCATGATCTCGGCATCGCTAGCTCCGTAGAACTTGCCACGGATCACGGTCTTGATGTTCCAGATGTCCCAGCGCCTCAAGTACTCCAGTATAAGGAACTGCGGTTCATCTATGGACACATCCAGAAGCTTCCTATAGGTCTTTGCAAGGTTGGCGAATGTTGCGTGCTCTATAAGCTCGGTTCCGGAGTAGTCCTTGGACAGAGCATCGATCTCGTCCTTATACTGGGTCTCCTCCAGATATCTGGCGATCTCGGACGCGTCCATGGACTGCATCCGCGGATACATCTCTGCAGGAATGAGCTTGGTCTTCATGGCCCTAACCCTTCCTGTGATGTAGGCGTACTTCACCGGTTGTCCGAACTTCGGCAAACGTAGTACCGGCATCGTCCTCACCCGAATAAGATCTTAGAAGCCTCTTTCATGTGGTTGTTGAAGACCTCACGCGCAAGAGTTTCAAAGGTTAAATCGTAACGAAGAGCTCCGTCCTTGCTCTCGACCACAACGCCGCCGATGGTGTCCAGGTTCCCGCCGTAATTGGGGGCGAGAGAGGATACAAAAGCCTCATCCCCCTTATTGGAGAAGACCTTCATATCCTTGAGGTCATAAGGTTCGAGCATCTTCTTGATCAGCACTTCATTCTGATCCTTGGGGAGCTTCCGGATAGCGTCAAAGAGCTTGACTTTGGACTGCTCCAGCATCTCCTTGTGAACGTTCAGCTCGGACCTCTTGACTTCGAGGTGAGCGCTGGAGATAACCCGGCGCTCCAATGCCTCGATAGCCTGTCCAACCTCTTTTTCTTTTCTGGACTTTATTCCTGCGGCACGTTTTCTGGCTTCGTCTAGTATTCTGGCAACTTCCTGGTCAGCCTCAGAGCTGACTGAAGCGACCTTGCTTTTGCTGGTCGCCAGAATATCCTCTACCACTGCATCTAGTGCCATTGCATCTCACCCTCAGAATTTTTTCTGATTATTTAGAGGTGGCTAGCGAATGGTGTCCAGGCAAACATCAGAATCAACGAAACTGCAAGTCCGAAGATGATCAGAGTCTCAGGCAGAAGCATTAGGAACAGACCCT
>JBGQAL010000225.1:0-3209 GCA_041494285.1 Methanotrichaceae archaeon | reverse complement strand
GGCCCATCATGAGGTCTGCGAGGACAACCCTCTCCGGCCCCTCAAACCTTTGCTTGCGACCGTTGAGGACCTGGATGCAGGAGATATCCCTGGGAAGGTTTGGATCTCCGGCTACCTCTATCCCCCGGATGCCTAAAGGAAGGCTCGGCCTACCATCTCGTCAGCTTTTCAATTCTGATAACATAACAGCCCTAGACGCTCTCGATCAGTATAACGGCATCAAACTCGTTCTGCCTTATTCGCAAGCGTTGGCACAAGTTGCTTTTGGCCATCGATCCGCTCTTGGTACGCCAGATCCCACAATATCTATCATGCGGGCTCTGAGGAGGTTGTTTCACAGCTATAACAGCTTTCAACCAAAAGGGAAAGGCAATCGCGAAAAATTGTTTACTTACAAAGCAGGAGAATTCGTACACATCTTTCGTTAAAAGAAGCAGCGAAAAGCCGCGAGCGGAGTCGATTCGCACAAATATTTTTACTAGTACAATGCAACCGCTATTCGTGTACCTCTAATATTTTTCGGTAATGTATTTAACCTTAAAGTGATGAATTATACCTATGGCCGAGGAAAGTTATAGAGAATTTATGTGTAAGCTTGTATATCCAGGATGCGAATTTGCGGTACGTGCGAAGACTGATGATGAGGTCATTGAGGTTGCACGTATGCATCAAGAAATGGCTCACGGCGTGAAGGAGATATCGCCTGATCTGGAAAAGAAAATCAAGGCAAACATTAGACCCGTATCTTCAGACGGTCACCAGTTTTGAGTAATTGGTTGCTCGGTATCTTTTTTTTTTGATTTTATCATAGTACCCCTGCTTCCTTGCATTCTGTGCACCCCCGGCCTCCTTGAACAGAGGCTATGAGCCTGGAGGCGTGAATCCTTGCCAGGATGTTCTACCTCGGCGAAGGTCCCGGGAGCCTACTAACTACAGCAGTTCAGTTCAGCAGTTCAGAGTTAAGCCTTAGATATCAATTTCATCTTTCAGGCATGATTCTCTTTCCTGATCTTTAGACTCATGTGGGTTTTACGAGTAAATGTTATCCGATTCTCCAAGGTTTATCCTTAAGGTCGGGATGAGGGAGAGTTCCCTCATAGCCACACATTCCGCAGCGTACTTTTGCTGTTACTCCGTCCTCTGTCCAAGCCTCGACCATGTAGCCGCATCTAGGACAGTTAGTTAGGAAGCTAGTTCTAGCCATCTGTGCATCTCCTCAGTCTTTTTATTCGCTTTTTATTCAGCCTAGCCCAGCTCTTCTCCAATAGACTAAGATCTCTTTATTCAAAGAAGTTGAGAACTCCAACCAAACCCAAGTGTACCACCTACTTCTTTACTGACGTGCATTTCCCTTGCCTAAGGACTGCCAGCCTGACTTAAGGATATAAGTTCCCGACAGAGTATTGTTAACGTAACAGGTCAAAATCGCACTCATCATATTTCTGATTGGCGTATTCGGGTGTGGCCGACTTAGCGGTTCAATGTTAGCTCCTGAGTGGTTACAGACCTGCTGGCAGTCACAGAGTTCTTTGAGCACTCCTCTGTCAAAGTTCCAGAACCCATAATTCTGTTTCCGCTGGACGACCATAAAGGTCAAGTCAAGTGACCTGTCTGTGTATCCATGTTCGGCCTTGAGAAGAGAGGCTCTGGCACGTTCATGCGATTGGGCACTGCTATGTCAAGAAAAAAGAGATGGGTTTTGGCGGAATATTAGTTCAGTCAATGCTGGCACTGGGCCAACGCAACTATAGACCTCTACTTCTTTTTCGAACTCTCTAATTGACGCTTGAGTTCAGCCTGGCGTTCCTTGATCTCATCTTTAGCGGCCTGGGTTTTCGCGGTCTTCATCTCCGTATCTAGCTGCTTGAACTGTGCTTCTATGTCTACTGCCATATTTGAATCATCCTCTTGTGATTCTAAATTCTTTTATTATCTTATTCGATAAAAAGCTTTGGCCACCTTAAGTAAGAATCATTACATATTTAATATAAATATATACATAGTAAATTAAAGTATGATATTTAAAACTACATCGACCTCATAGCCTCAATGTAGTTTTTGCGTATATTTCTCTATTAACTGGTCTTTGTGTTTTAAGTATTGTACTATCTAAAAATTCTTGAATCAAAAAAAGCTTATATTCAAAGAAGGCGTATTTAGAGTTAGAAGCACAAACGGAGGATTCAAAAAAATGACAGATGAAAATGTAGAGACTATGAAAGCTGATGCCAAGAAAGCAGTTTCTGATCTAGGGAATATAATGTCCCATGTAAAGGCTGATGCAAAGGCAGATGTAGAGAAGGTGAAGGCTAAATTTGGGCATGATGATGAGATCGAGAAGAAGGCAGCTTATGCAAAGGCTGACATAAAGGCTGATGCGGAGAAGGCGAAAGCTGATATAGAGAATAAGTTGGCACATGAAAAAGCTGATGCTGAAAAGGCGAAAGCTAACATAGGAAAAAAGATGGATGATGCACTGAAATAAGCAATATATAAATAATCCAGGCAGATCCGAGATGGGATTCAAAATACTTTTGACATCCTTTCGCTATTTGTCTGTCCCCCCCCCCATAAAACTTTGAGTTCAATTTAGAAATCTAAGAAACCGGTTTAAGTAATAGTAGGTGATGAAATGAAATATAGCAAAATTTTACTGTGTATGACAGCGCTCGTTTGCCTTGCGTTTCAAGCATACGCACAACCTGTATCGAATAGTCTAACGAACACAAATTCTGATACTGGTAGTAGTAGTAGTAGTTTGAATTGGCTCGATACGCCAGTTCCCAACTACCCCTGGTACAGCTCGGGTGGCTCCTTCTACAGCCAACCGTATAGCGACACAACGTTTTCGCCCTTCAGAGAGTATTATACGCCCTCTGGTACGCCTGTAGTGGGCGGTATAATCAGCAATCCTACCAAGTTCAATATAGCGCAGAGAACGCCTTCCAGGATATACTACGGCACCGGCCAAGGGTTGCCATACACCCAATATGTATCCATAGTGCCGTCCAAGACCAACGATCTATGGGTCCAGGGAGCAACAAATTGGACACAGTATGTGGTATGCCCTGTTGGAACCTGGTTACAGCTTGTCGCCAATGCGCCCGTAGGAGGGCCTGCAGGCTTCTATGAGATGATTCAAACCGCCACAACAAGTTCGAAGTACAACACGTATCAGTTCAACCCAGGTTATAACACCATGAACTTCT
>JBGQAL010000248.1:0-2223 GCA_041494285.1 Methanotrichaceae archaeon | reverse complement strand
ATTCAGCGATAACAGAAACAGCTATATTATATTCCTGACCATATCTGATTCTATTGAAGCTCATGGAAATGCCCGGCGTCGGGGCACGAATAAAGGAACGCCTAGTCGATTGCTTCGGTAGCGAAGAGGCGGCCATTGAGTCCATCCTGCAGGGAGACGTAGCGAGCCTACTGGACGTAGTAAGTGAGCGGCATGCATTGTCTCTGGTCCAGTGGGCCACGGGAAAGAAGTACGAAGCAGAACCAGAGAGCTTCCTGGCCACAGAGGAATCAAACAGAATCTATCAGATTCTGCTATCGAAGATGTCTGCGTATGCTCACACAGAGTACGCCCGTTTGAAGATCGGTACCCTTTTTCCATCGTCCTCCATGGAACTGATAATAGAGAATCGGAAGCTAGCAGAGGAATCCATGAACCGGGCGAGAAAGCTGGAGGGCAAAGGAATTGGAGAGCTTCTGTCAAAGATCAAACCTCTCAAAGAACGACCTCAGGCGCGAGTAAGAGACCGAGCAATCCTGGCAACTTCCCCGGAAGTCCACACACAGCTTAGATCGCGAGGACTGGATAAGCTGATAGACGTGCATCTGGCAGAGAGCGATCGAGAGATGGTCGAAGCTTCCAGAGGTTACAGCCATGTCTGCATTGTGGGAGAGCAGGCTGACAATGCAACATACAACACATTAGACCTCGAGCACGCGGAAAGCACGGAGGATTGGTACCTAGTTCCCGAGGCGATTCTAGGCTATTACAAGGACAACCTGGAGACTCTGCTCTCTGCTCTAAAGGCTGCGAAGATGCTGGAGGAGACCGGCATTTGCCACCTCAATGGACTGGACGGTCTAGACAAGCTAATCCAGGGCTTAGAAATGGGCGAAGACGCTGAGTCGTTACGGCTGGAGGGAGTGCTCGAGGATATTAATGGTTGCGTAAAAGAAGCAGTCGCCTGGGCCAACGTTGAACTGAAGAGAAGAATTGAGTCTAGCTCCGTGACCCTCGCCGGTATGGACATCCTCCAGGCCCTGGGCAGAGGTGAAGGTGTCAGAGATCTCTTCCAAGAACAGATGAGCGGGATATTTCGGGACGTGCTCAAAGATGCCAAGGCCAGAGCGACCTCTAAGCTGAAACTTTCAGGAACTGATGCAGTCAGGCTGGACGACATCTTCTGCTCAGAGTTCCAGTACCCTCTGGAGCTGGAAAGACAGGCGCTTCAAAGCTTCGAGCAGGAGCTGAGAATTCGGCTGGAGACGAGAACCATTAGATCCCGCAGGGAACTGGCGAGAGGCCTAGCCGACAAAAAGGAGACTGTCAAAAAGATGGTTGCCAAGCTCAGGGAGTTCGATTTTTACTACGCAATAGGGACCTATGCCCTTAGGCAGGGACTTGTTATGCCGGAGATTGTGGACGAACCATCTCTGGGCTTTAATAATGGGATAAATCTGAACCTAGAGAAGGCTGAGCCTGTCAGCTACTCCCTAGGAAAAACGGGATTAACCGAGTTTCAGGAAAGAACAGTGCTCTTAAGCGGTGTGAACTCTGGAGGGAAGACATCTCTCCTCGACCTTCTAGCGCAGATAGTGATCCTGGCCCACATGGGCTTGCCAGTGCCCGCCCAGAACTGCAAACTATGCATCTATGAAGAACTGTACTACTTCAGCAAGAGCCGGGGTACGCTTTCTGCCGGTGCCTTTGAAACGGCGATGCGAAAGTTTGCCCTTGTGGAGAACAGCAAGCGCAAGATAGTCCTCGCCGACGAGCTGGAGGCCATAACCGAGCCGGGGGCTTCGGCCAGGATAATAGCATGCATGCTTGATGAGCTTAACAGGCTTGGTTCTGTGGCCGTCTTTGTCAGCCATCTTGCGGAAGAAGTAAAGAGGTTTGCAGAAACTCCCGTCAGGGTGGACGGGATAGAGGCTTCAGGCCTGGACGGCGATAACAACTTAATAGTTCGTCGGACACCTCGGTTCAACTATCTGGCCAAGAGCACCCCCGAACTGATCTTGGATCGACTTGTCCGGACCACATCCGGGCCGGAGAAGGAGTTTTATTCGCGTCTTCTGGCCAAGTTCAAGTAGGATTCAACTCCGTTACAGCGGCGGAGTCCCCATCTCTTCAGGGTGGGGAGGAGCCGCGTAAGATATCTTTCACCCAAGATAACCTTATATATCATTAGGTGAAATATGCTTAACTATGCAGCTCACAAAAACCATAATCCTGAAACTAGAT
>JBGQAL010000203.1:0-3954 GCA_041494285.1 Methanotrichaceae archaeon | reverse complement strand
GATCCTATGGGTAGTTCTAATAGGCGCTGTGATCTCAGTAATTTGGGGGGGTTAAGGTAATATGAGGAAAAGAAAGATTTTACTTTCGTCCAGCCTTAAAGGTCGCAGTGCTCAGTCCGTACAGACTCTGCCGAGCATTAACAAACTAATAATATAAGAATCACTAAACAATAAAAGACCTAAGAAAAGAGATGTTTAACGACATGATACCAACAGACACAACAAAAAATGCCACTAGGCCATTATGGCGACGAGCCTCGAAGGTATGGTTGCTGATCGGCATCGCTGTCGTGTTGGCACTGGTTATAGGTGTCGTCATCGAAGAAGCGAGCAAAACGGCCCCAACGCCTTACAGTGCATTTCTTGACCTGCTCGATGCTGGCAACGTCGCAAGCGTCACATTCCATGGAACCGAGATAGACGGACGCTTCAAGCAACCCGTGGACAGCGCGCTCTCTGGCGGCACAGCGCAGCAAGATACCTTCATCAGCCGGGTTCCCGACTTCGGCGATCCCACGTTGATACCGGAGTTACGCAAGCAGCATGTGGTGATCGACGTCGAACCGGAATCATCGTGGTCGTGGCTACTCTCACGCATCCCCTGGCCGATACTGCTCTTCGTCGGTGCGATGATCGTTTCTGGCTTCGTCAGACTGCTGCGCGGAAGAAACTCATCCACCGTATCGACGTTGCCGGCGCATGGAATGATGGGACTCATATCGCGTCTCTTTACGAAACCGCAGCAAGAACAGCAGCAAGCTGCGACCTCACCCACGCCACATGGCGACGAGCCAAAGAGCCGTTAGGACGCTCACTTTTTTAAATAGAAGCGGAGAAAACCGGTTCAACTTTTTATCGGTATCACTTTGATTGGGTTGTTTCTATGTGAAAATTGCTTAGGGGGCGAAGAAGCAAAAGAGCAGGACGTATAATCTGGGAGTAATCATCTTTCAATGGGCTTTTTTAAATCGTCTTTCATCTGCATGTACTGCACCCTCGTCAATTCTCCCTTCGCATACCTCTCCGCCAAAATATCCTCTGCGCTTTTGCCTGATGGTCCGCTGGGTGCAAGAATCTTCTCGCTTTTAATCAGCCTGTAGACAAGATAGGCTATTACGATTATGATTATCAGCCAAATTATGCCCGTCCAGAATCCCATGTAGGGGTACCAATCCATCATACCGTTGTATGGCATTCTGCGCACCTCTTAATCGGTAAAGCTCGATTAATATTTAAAGCCCAAGCTATATAAAACATGGTACTGTAACTGCTAGGACTGGAGTACATGTAAGATGTTGGACGAAAAGATGCAAGAGACTTAAATGGCGCAGGGTGAGCTATAGAAAAGATACCCTTTGGGTATATTTATCACCAAAATTTATAATTTAACTCAATTTGGAATGCTGATATTTTACAATCGCCCAACCTTAAAGGTTGCAGTGCTCAGCCCGTACAGACTCTGCCGAGCATCCGGGAAGTAAAAGCACTCCTTTATCACACCTTCCTCTTTGAGCTTGCCCAAGGCGTATCTGACTGTGTTGGTATGTAGATCGGTCTTGCTTATGAGATCCTTTTGCGTCAGAGGACCGTTGGACACCAGGACATCGAAGACTAGCTTTGCTGAAGGAGGCAGATACTCTATCACATCTAGATCGGGTGGTCCTATGCCATCAGAACTGGCTTGAGAAGGACTCGAATATGCATCTCCGCTAACAGATCGAGAAGCACTCGTCCAGGGATTTCCCTTTTCATAAGGACTGGAACTGCCTTTGCCGAAGTAGGAGTGGCCCGAATCAGATGCCGCTTCACTAGAGAATAATGGGATCTGGCAGGTGCTTCCCTTCGAATAAGGAGAATTTGAGCATTTGCCACTACAGCTCATTGCGTGAGAGCTCTTACAACCCCCTGACATGAGCGGGCAGCTCTTATCAATATGCACTGAGTATGCTGGAAGGGCAGGGGCTGGAGCCACCAGAAGGCTGAGTACCGCCAACGCTGCAAGCCATTCTATAATCCTGATCCTAGTCATCTCCATTTCCCTTTTTGATTTACAAGCCAGCTTAGTATATAGGATTGTTGTCATTATATTTGTAGGCTACGTCCTCCCCTGGAAGCTAGAGCAGAAATCCCTAAGGTTCGGCAGGGTCGATACTTTGTGATATCTATCGGCAAGATCATCTCAAAAGAGATTCGGCCCGAAATATCAGTGTCCCGCAAGGATAATCTACCAACAAAAACACAATTAGTACATGTATTTATTCACAAAGTACGTTGCAATCTGTTTTGAGATAACATCGGCTATTGTCTAAACCCAAATCGCCATATGCTAGTAAGTATTGTATCCCAAGGTAAAAAGATGAAGTGATTTCATGATAAGATCAAAATTCATTGTAGCTCCCGTGACCTTAGCTCTTATTATAGTTGTGGCATGTTTAGCTTCCAGCTCAGCCGCCCAGTCATGCGGCGGGTGCACGCAATCATCATGCCCTTATTCGCAAGAGTGGAGTGCAAAGAGCTTTTTGGATAATACGCCAACAGAAACCAACACCGGTGCCACAAAAGAGAACGCTGATAAAGCTTCAGATAAACCAAACAGCTCCATAAAGGCGCCAACGTCAAGCATCGAGCTAAAGAATACAAGTGCAGAGCCTAATCCCGTTAACTTAGGACGCCCTGTTAAGATCGCTGCAGTTTTTGGAAACAATTTTACGGCCACCAACGGTACCAAGATAACGGCCTATGCGACCATTAGAAACTCGGCTGGTACAGAGGTTGACAAAGTAAACATGGAACATACCTCTGGAGAGGAATACGCTGGGATATGGAACGCCAACGTCGCAGTCGGCGTTTATGAGGCAACCATAGTAGCATCTGCATCGAACGCGTCTAAGAACTTCAATGATGCATTACGAATAGAGGTAATCAGCTCCAGCGATGTACGTACCGTTAAGAAGCTGGGATGATGCTAGCTGGAGGACACATAAATGATCGGCTACGCACTAAAGGAAATTAGGAAGAGGAAAAAGAAATATCTTCTTAATATAATGGTTATCGGACTCGTCGTGGTTTTGCTTATTACTCTAAACTCGTTGGGTATTGCATACAAAGAGGCGTCGAAACTCCCCTTTGAGAATATCCATAGCAGCATAATAGTTCAGAGGAACGGGAACGTCCCAGAGAATACATCTGGCGCTGTAACCCCTTGCTCTCTTGCGCCCATAAAAGGCGAGATCATACCGCAGATAAACAAAATCGATGGCGTGAAAGGTGTATCCTATGGACTGTTTCTGTGGGTATTTGACAAAGACAGCTTCAAACGCCTCCTCGGCGTGAACTGGACCGATGATAGAGGTAAAAGAATTGGATCGGAGCTAATTGAGGGATCATTGCCGAAATCTGACACTGATGCATTGGTCGAGAAGGCTTACGCCCTGCAGCATGGGTTGAAACTTAACCAGACAATGAAAGTATCTGGAACTGACTTCGCTGTCTCCGGGATCGTAGAAACTTCAGGGAAAGATGTAGTCTCCTCAGATGTTTATGTAAAACTAAATTCCGCCCAAAACATGGCTTACAACTCGAAGAACCTCCAAGACACTGAGAAATTTAATAAAAATGACGTTAACATAATTTTCGTAGATGCAGACCAGACAAAGGTAAAGGATGTGACGGCTAAATTGAAGGGACTATTCAGTCCGCCCAACTCGAATGCTGGGAAGACGCCCACGGGCCAGACCACAGGTGCTTACAGCATTTACACGCCGGAGTCCTTCGAGAGCCAGGTATCATCGCTTTTTCTGATATCGGACAGACTGATATTGACCGTCTCGCTGTTTGCTTTAATCGGCGCTGTGCTGATAGTCATTAAAAGCATGAGTCATACGCTCTTGGAAAGAAGGAAAGAGTTCGGCATAATGAAGGCCGTTGGCTTCAGGAGCTGGGACATACAGAAGG
>JBGQAL010000144.1:0-7095 GCA_041494285.1 Methanotrichaceae archaeon | reverse complement strand
TAGTATAGCATTAATAGTATATAAATATTTCGATTAAATAGGTTTTTCGAAATCCTCTAAACATATTTGTCGATCTCTTTGACTGTTTCTGATACTATCTGACAAGTAACGATGTATTAAAGATAGTAGCAATGCGAACATAAATCTATAGCGCAATCTAGAAAAGCTATACGGATTGAGCTATAAAATAAAAGAAAAGAAGTAATAGTTGGTGGACAAAATGAAAGACGAAGTGTTCTTTGGCGAAGGAATGGCAAGAGTAAAAAAAGAATACCCTGACCTTTACAATGCGATTGTAGGTTTGAACGAGGCCGCCTATACTGGAAAGGTCATAGACTACAGAACACAGAAGTTGATCGCCCTGGGCATTAATGCTTCTGCCTCCGACGACAGGGCAACAAAAAAGCAGATGGTTAGCGCGATGAAGGAGTTCAAAATCACCAAGGACGAAATAGTTGATGTTCTTAGGGTGGTTCTTCTGACTTCAGGTATGCCTTCCTTTACCAAGGCCATGAAGATACTGTATGAGCTGGTGGAATAGATTACAGAATAAATTCCCAAGAGGCGGTATTCTTGCCTTTACAGAGCATCCGCTTCTTTATTCCTCAATCACGATCTAAGTTCTGACGTTGTAGGCAACAACGGAGCTGGCAACGTTTCAGCATCAGGAGATAATCCTTCGGCATATCTCCGATCTCTGAGTTAATCCTCACATTCTCACCGGGCAGCTGACATCTCCTGAACTGTTCATCACAGAGATTGAGCTCTCGCTCAAATCCCGCACTCTTTCCGTAACTACACCTGCATGGCTCATAATGGGACTCAAAGGAAGATCGTATGCTCGATGCCTCCTTCAATATTCCAGAAGCTCATGCTCCGGAGAAGCCTTATATCTCCAGGGCATAATAACAATCGTGATTATGAATTCGGATGGAAATTGCCGCAATGAATACGTCCTTAATGCTTGATGTCTTAACTAAAACGTACATGAAATCGCCCCGATTAGAGCCTTGGGTTTCAGGAATAACTGATCTGAAAGAGACCGCTCAAAAGACATGTTAAGTCGAAGCTTAGTCATGAGCCAAAAGTTGGAATCGAGTATGCTGATCACGGAACAATTTACGCATAATGTAGCTATGCATGGTTCAAGATTGCCTTCTTTCGGAGTGTCTGCTCTTAACAGCTAATAGATTGGAGATGTTAATTCATGGTAAGGGTCTACGAGGATCTAACCAAGACCATCGGCAATACGCCTCTGGTCAAACTAAATAGAGTAACTAAAGGCATAGACGCCATAGTGGTAGTCAAGCTGGAGTCTTTCAATCCCCTGAGCAGTGTAAAAGACAGAATCGGAGTGTCCATGGTCGACGCCGCTGAAAGGGCAGGACACATCAAGCCAGACACCATCATCCTGGAACCAACCAGCGGGAACACGGGCATCGCCCTGGCCTTTGTCGCCGCCGCTAGGGGCTACAAGCTGGTCCTGGTGATGCCGGAGACCATGTCGATCGAGCGGCGAAAATTGCTCAAAGCCTTGGGAGCCGATCTGGTGTTGACCCCAGGAAGTCAAGGGATGAAAGGAGCGATAGCAACTGCAGAAGAAATGCTGGCCAAGGATCCGCGCTATTACTACATTCCCCAGCAGTTCAGGAATCCAGCCAATCCGGAGATCCATCGCAAGACCACTGCAGAGGAGATCTGGAGAGATACAGACGGAAAGGTGGACATCGTTGTGGCAGGTGTGGGAACCGGCGGAACGATAACAGGCATAGCCGAAGTGATCAAGTCCCGCCGACCGGGATTTCGCGCCATCGCAGTCGAGCCCGCAGCATCTCCGGTCCTCTCAGGAGGCAAACCAGGACCCCACAAGATACAGGGAATCGGAGCGGGCTTCGTGCCGGACGTGCTCCGGCGTGACCTTGTGGATGAGATTGTAAAGGTAGAGTACGAGGATGCGATAAAAACTGCCCGAAGGCTGGCCAAAGAAGAGGGTATACTTGTCGGAATCTCTTCTGGTGCAGCAGCCTGGGCTGCCCTTCAGGTGGCTGCCCGACCAGAGAATAAGGGAAAGCTCGTGGTAGCAATAATGCCAGATACTGGTGAGCGATACCTAAGCACAGAGCTCTTCGAGTTTTGAGGTGAGGTAACCGGAAGATGAGCATCAGAGAAGACATCCAGACGGTCTTTGCCAAAGACCCGGCAGCTAAGACCGTCTGGGAAGTCGTCTTTTGCTATCCTGGGCTGCATGCCGTCTGGCTGCACAGGATATCTCATTTTCTGTGGACTCATAACCTATTCTTCCTGGCCCGTTTCAGCTCCCATATATCGCGTTTCCTCACTGGAGTGGAGATTCACCCTGGAGCTAAGATCGGCCGGAGGTTCTTCATAGACCACGGCATGGGTGTTGTGATCGGAGAAACGGCAGAGATCGGCAACGACGTCCTGATGTACATGGGAACGGTTCTCGGTGGAACTAGCCTGGAAAAGGTGAAGCGTCATCCCACCATTGAGGACGAAGTCGTAATAGGCGCAGGTTCCATAGTTCTTGGTCCGATAACCGTAGGAAGAGGAGCAAAGATAGGAGCCGGTTCCGTAGTTGTGAGATCTGTACCGCCCGGGGCTACGGTTGTGGGCGTCCCTGGGAGAATAGCGGAGCCCGAGTGCCCTTCTACTCGAACCGACCTGGATTACGGCAATCTGCCCGACCCTATGCTCAGGGTTGTGAGCAGGTTGCTCGACCGCCAGAACCGGCTTGAGGAGCGGCTAAGAGGCATAGAGAAGTCTCTGCCGGGACCTGAGGCCGAAAAGATCAGAGCTGAGCTTATAATTGAAGATGAGATCAGAATGGCCTTGAGAGATGTCATAGATCCTGAGGTGGGAATCGACATCGTGGATCTTGGCCTGATCAAGGACATAATCGTGAGAGACGACCACGCTGAAATAGACATGGTCCTAACTACCCAGGCCTGCCCTCTGGTGGACCATCTTACGGATCAGGTAAAGCGACGTGTCGAGGGGATCAACGGGATCCGAAGCGTTGAGGTGAAGGTCCTGGACGAGCCCTGGGACTGGGACCGTTTCGTTAAACAGCAGAAAAGGGAACGCTAAGGGAGATTAGCCAAGAGTGAGAGTTGTAAGTCCAGAAATCTTGTTCGTGCGACCGTAGTAGCGAGGTTGATGGCGGCAGTTACTTCTCCTTCTTTAAGATTTCTTCCAGCCTCGTCTTCTCTTCATCGGTCAGTTTGCTGTAGGCTTCCTCAGACTTTTTGGCCATGTCACTCAACAAGAGCGCTTGTATTGTAGGTAGAACAGCGGCTGTGTGCACCTCAGCCTCATGATCCTGGATGGCATCTTTCCTGATATCTTCCAGGGTCTCTCGGCTCATCTCGCCCTTATTCAATCCAGGACATTCCTCATCCCTCAAGAGAAAGCCTGTTCCATCGTGCCTTAGAGGATGTGCCCTGCATGATAGTGGGCGATTGTCGTAGATCTTGCATTTTTTGCTGTCCGGATCGTACATCTTGCATTTGCCGTCCTCTCTTTCCAGATGTAGCGACAACGGCACAGATTCACCTGAGACGGTTAGATTTGGAAATACCTGGTAGATGGTTCCATCCTTAGACCATCTCTCAATATCGCTCAAATAAATCGCGACTTCCCGTTCGCAGCACTGCCCACACCCCTGGCAAGTGAATATGAACTTCGGCTTAGCGTCCTGCATATCATCATCTCCATTACGTGCGACCATATTCATTTGATGTATTGTATAAACAATTTTCCTTTGTGCATCTCCGCCCTCAGATTCGATATTTGGATCACGGCTAAATCTGGCGTGCACTTTTCATATCAGGCTTGAGTCGTTGCTAATAGAAGAATCTGGAGGCTACAATGGACATAGCTCGATCTCTATTTTTATTCGTTCTCGCAGGACTGTGCGAGATAGGCGGCGGGTATCTCATGTGGCTGTGGATCAGAGATAGTAGAGGAATCTGGTTCGCTGTGCTTGGTGCGCTGGTCCTGATCCTCTATGGAATCATACCAACCTTCCAACCCGCAAACTTCGGCCGAGTTTATGCTGCCTACGGCGGCATTTTCATAGCTCTCTCCATCCTATGGGGCTGGCAGATAGATAAGGTAGTTCCTGACAGGTTAGATATCCTTGGAGGTATCATCGCTCTAATTGGCGTGGTCGTCATTATGTACTGGCCCAGAGGTTGAAACCTCATCTAATTTGCCTTCCCCGGATAGTGTTTTCTCCACCGCCAACACCTTCTCAAGCTTGGCTTTGGTGGCAGGCTTGTAGGGAACCGCCTTGCAGCCTTCAGCCTTAAAAATGGACGGCTCGTAAGTCCCGATCTCCCGAGCGATTTTTTCTGCCTCAACCTTGTCAAACCCGATCAGGGGCCGGTAAACCGGCATTGTGGCACAGCTATCGAGGACAAAGAGGTTGTCCAGGGTCTGAGATGCAACCTGGCCAAGGGACTCGCCTGTTACGATCCCCTTGGCACCCACTTCTTTCGCCACTGACTCCGCCAAACGGTACATCCTGCGCTTGCACATGATGCAGGTATAGTTCTCCAGATCCTCTTTTCTCAGGACTTCCATAGCCCTCTTCAGGAAACCGTCTTTCACCACCATAAGCTCCAGATCCGGCTGGTAAGCTCTCAGGGCTTCAATGACTGCCCGGGCACGATCCAGCGCGCTAACGCTAGAGAAGGATTCCAGGTCGGCGTAAACAGGAATTATCTTGCAGCCTCGCTTCATCATCATCCAGGCAGCGACAGGCGAGTCTATGCCGCCGGAGAAGAGGGCTACCAGTTTGCCCTCCACCCCCAGGGGAATCCCTCCCGGACCTTTGACCGCATTTCGGTAAAGGTAGACATCGTCATCCCTGATCTCCACATAGACTGTGGCCTCCGGTTCGTCAAGATCCACTCCGAGGTTCTTGAACCTTGCCAGAATAAGATCTGCCAGCTCGATGGTCTTCTCCTGCGATTTGAAGGGATGGTTGCCCACTCTCCGGAGCCTAAGGGCGAAGGTCCTGGCCATCTCAAGGCCAGTTCTTTCACAGAAATCCAGGATATAGAAGTTCAGCTCTTCTAGCTTGCAGTGCTCGACCTCGGAGAAGGAGACTATTCCGAAGACTTTCCTAAGCTTTTCCGGGTCCACTGGACCGTCCAGCCAGATCCTGCCTCGTTCCTTGCTGACCTTCACTCCCGGAAGTACCTTCTGGATGTTGGAGACCAAAACATCCTCCCAGCGTCTTCTGACCGGCTCAGATTTCAGGGCAATCTCCGAGTACCTGACCAAGTACATTTTGGCTACTCCTTCTTAACTTCGCCTAGCAGTTCTGCAATCCTGGCAATTGGCATTCTTTTCTACCTGGACGATTTCGGTCTGAGAGGTCAGCCCATCCCAGAGCAGGAGCTTTCCGGAAAGCAGCTCGCCCACACCGACGATGTATTTAATGGCCTCGGATGCCTGAATTAAGCCGATGATGCCTGGCGTGACTCCCAGAACGGGGAAAACAGATGGCGGAGGTGCTTCTCGAAAGATGCATCGAAGACAGGCAGACTCTCCGGGAAGCACAGTAGTGGCCTGGCCGTGGAATCCATTGATGGCTCCGTGAACGAAAGGTATACCCTTCTCCAGGGCAGTTCTGTTCAGCAGATACCTGGTGGGAAAGTTGTCCATGGCATCGATTATCAGGTCTGCATCGGCAACTAAATCGGAGGCATTGTCTTCAGTTATGGTCTCTGATTTTGCATCTATTTTGATGTCCCGGTTGATCTCCGTGAGCTTCTCTTGGGCGGATATCGCTTTTTCCCTGTCTATGTCCTTCTCCCAGTGAAGGATTTGGCGGTTGAGGTTGCTCAGGGCTACAGTATCTTTATCGACGAGATTGATTTTACCGATACCCGCAGCCGCGAGATATATCGATATTGGGGAGCCGAGGCCGCCGGCACCTGCAATGAAGACCTTTGCATCTTTCAGCTTTTCCTGGCCGTCTTCTCCAAGCAATCGGATCTGCCTGTCGTACCTGTCCAGCTCTCTCTCGGTTAGCATTTTTGTTCACACATCTTCGAATCTGTGATTGGTCTGCCGTTTTAATATGCGGAAGCTATTCAATTGCCGGCATTCTTTTCAAGATAGGGATTGAAGCTTTGCTGTATAAGGCGTTAATGGTGGCGGCAAAGGTTGCACCTGCATCGCTGTGCATGAAGGCAAAAGGCTACTGAAAATCCATCTCCAAATTGCGTATCGAAAAGGTTTCAGGATTTCAGTCGCCGGATACCAGAATCTGATACATTAACCCAGAGATGAAGATCTCTGTATGGGGCGGTGAAGTTTCTCTCTTTGAAGAGCAGAAACTCCAGCTTCTGTTCGTCACCTGGTTTCTCCAGCGCATATCTTACAGGCCTCTCCCAGGTCTGGTTATGCAGCAGGGTTAGCTCTTGGCTCAGAATAGTAGAGTTGTTCAGTCGGAGCTGTATTGTGTAGTTCACTTCGGCGTATTCATGGTCGACCACACCCACTATTACTGTGCTCTTGTTGCCCACGATCACGTTAGTCGGATAATCGTAGGCTTTTCCTCCCGGGCCTAGGATATAAAACTCCGTGAACTTCTCGCCCTGCTTGGGGGTTACTATGACGTAAATCAGAGCTGAAATTGATATTATTATAGTAATTATTAGTATTACAGTCAGGGCTCTGTCCAGTCGGCTCTTCTCATTGGCTGCGATCTCTTTTCTGAACGAATCCAATCCTCTCTTGAATTGGACCGAGAACCTGTCATCGAGGGACTGATTTAAGCGTCTCAAGTGAGCAGCTGCGACCATAACTACGGTAAAGATGGCCAACGATATGACCACCGGGGTCAGCCTTATCCCCCCGGTCGTATAGTTGAGCCCTAGCCCAATAAGGGGCACCACAGCTAAGCTCAGCCCAAAACTGAGGGCCACCCGCTCTATGCCGTCCAGGTCGTCCTTCCTTGGAAATAGTGCCGTTATGAGGATATACCCTAGCAAAAAGAGGACCATGACTAGGCCAAGAGGTATCCTCATCGGCAGGGCCCCCAGCGAGGGCGCCAGCGTG
>JBGQAL010000073.1:0-13054 GCA_041494285.1 Methanotrichaceae archaeon | reverse complement strand
TGATTTCCCACGACGCAGGTACCGGTTCAGCTCGTCTCGGTCTTCCTCTTTCAATTTCACACAGAATATTGTTTTTCGTGACACAATTTTATTTTATAACATATTATGAGATTTAAAACTTGTGTTATAGAGCACTAGTAAAGTTTGATGAGCTTGACAAAACTCGCATGATTTAATACCATACCGAAGAGTTCAGTGGTTCCATGTATTTCGAGGGCAATAGATGTTGATTATGATGAGGTGACCGAATGAACAACGGCGCTCAGAACTCAATATCCTCATCACGGATCAGACAGGCCTTGTCATCATCGCGCCATATGCTGTTAATCGGCAGGGTTTAAGTCATTTGTTCATACGCTTACCACTATTATGCTCCAACTATGCTCTAACCATCCGGTTCATCCATGATTGCCATTGCGGGCAGCGACATGTCCTCACCTGCATGATAACCGTACAGCTCTTCAAGGTCAGCTTCGATCGCATGCATGAACAGCGCATTTGGAATATCCATGGGGCAAAGTTCCTCACACTGACCACAGTCTATGCAAGAATCGGCAACATGAGCATAACGCTGCAGATGGAATGCAAACTCAGGTGGAACCTTGCCGGGAAATGCGGTGATATACGGGCTGATGCTGTTGAACAGGGCTGGACACACCTCTACACACGTATAGCATTTTATACACCTGGAGGTCTCTTCGATCATCATTTTTAGACGTTCCCTGCTGCTGCTCAATGGCGCAAAATCCTTCTTGCGCCATTCGTCGGCCAGGTTCAATGTCGCTTCCTCCCGTCTCTTGCGGGCCTTGATACACGACGCATCTGCAACTATTGAACCAATTACTCCAGCTTCCAAAGCCCCTTTGATCAGCTCAGCTCCACGCTGGCTGCATACTTCGACAAAGGTGGCCTTCCCTACCATCTCTTCCCGAACACCCCATTGTCCGCAGGCAAGGTCCGCCTGCCGGGGAATCTTCATCTTACAACGTCTGCAATTGCTTCTTCGGCCATAACCGGCATCTTCAAGCTTGGGAATTGAGATATCTTTCGCTTGGCCATCATATTTGATGTGCAAATGTCCCTTGTACATTGATTCTTTTATCACCGAGTTTGGGTCCACCTCGAAAACCTCGGACATTATACGCTTCATTGTGGAGGGAGTTGTGGCACCTCCACAGTTAAGGCCAATCATCAAAACGTTTTCCAGATTTAGTTGCTTTCTCTTCGCCTGTTCGTAGACCCCCATCACATCGCATCCTTTGAGGGCAGCTGCTATCTTTAAATCTTTCACGCCCTTCAGGTATTTCCCAAAAAGCTTGGAGAGCAGAAGCGTGCCCCCGAGGATAGAACCAGCCGTTTCCATAACCTCGTGAGGATCGGTGATGAGGACCGGCCTGGCATCGTAAATGTCCGCGCCTTTCTTAACCCCAACCACAGCATCTACAATGCCTTCCTCAAGAGCAAACGTCAAGAGAGCTGTGACCGCCCCTCCCGATTCGCCTCTTTCTCTTATCAGAGGATCGACGGCCCAAGCCAACATCAGATCGCCCTTTGCGCTCATCCTATCGCCCCTTTATCTTTTCAATCTTTACTGCACACGCCTTATATTCAGGAATCCTTGAGATGCTGTCGACTGCATTGTTGGTCAGGATGTTGGCAGGACACTCCTTGAAGTGGAACGGTATGAAGACCTCTCCCTCTTTGATGTCCTCAGTCACCAACGCTTGAATTTCGATCTCGCCCCTGCGCGATGTTACCCGGACCATCTCGCCGTCACCTATTCCGAGCCTCAATGCATCCTCCGGGTGGATCTCCACCCAGCCCGTCTTTACTTCGTTGTCGAGAGTCTCCGACCTGCGGGTCATTGTACCCGTGTGCCAGTGCCAGATGCTCCTGCCGGTGGTGAGTATAAGAGGATACGCGTAATCCGTGATCTCAGCGGGGGGTCTCCACTCCACAGCCGAGAAGACACCTAGGCCATCAACAGTGGCGAATCTATCCGTATAGAGTATTTGAGTTCCTGGATGATTCGTGTCGGGACACGGCCATTGGAGTGCGTAAGGATGCTCTAGACGTTCGTAGTTCATGCCTGAATATGTGGACGTGACCCTTGCGATCTCGTCGAATATCTCTTCTTCAGTTTTATAGGGGAACTGTTTTTCGTATCCCATTATCCGCGCTATCTCGCAAATGATGAGCCAGTCGGGCTTTGCATCCCCAGGCGGAGCGATTGCTTTTCTCCACTTCTGCACACGTCTCTCCGTGTTTGTTTGGGTACCATTCTTTTCGGCGTAACAGGCCGCAGGAAGGACAACATCTGCGAACTCCGCGGTCTCGCTAAGGAAGATCTCTTGGGATACCATGAACTCGATGTTTTCCATTGCCCTTCTGACATGGTTGATGTCAGGGTCTGAGATCAGGGGGTTCTCACCAAGGAGGTACATGCATTTTATTTTGCCTGGTTGATCTGCAAGAACGTCCATCATCTCTGTTAATGTGTAGCCATCTCTGCCATCTGCGATCTCCTCCACACTCCACAAACTCATCATCCTGCTTCGGGCTTCTTCATCGGTGACCTTCTGGTATCCGCTGTACACATTCGGCAGACCTCCCATGTCGCTGGCTCCCTGGACGTTGTTCTGCCCCCTCAGAGAATTGACTCCGCTGCCGGGTTTTCCTATGTTGCCCGTCAGCATCATCAGGTTCGCCACGGATAACACATTGTCCACACCGACGGTGTGCTGTGTTATTCCCATGGAATAGATGAGAGCACACGGCTTGGATTTCGCGATCCATTCCGCTGCCGTTGCCAGGTCGGGTTCCGGAACGCCTGTGATCCTTGAAACGTTCTTGAGATCGTAGTCGTCCTTCATGACCGTCTCTTTCGCGGAATCAAAATTCTTCGTTCTTTTTTCGATGAAGTCCTTATCCTCCCAGCCTTTCTCTATGATATGATGCATGAGACCGTTGAGCAAAGCCACATCTGTGCCTGAATACATGGAAAGGTAGAGGTCGGCCTGTTTTGCGGTGGGGGTATACCTTGGATCTGCACAGATGATCTTGGCACCCTTCTTCTTTGCCAGGACAAGCCTCCTAGCTATCAGGGGATGCTGTTCAAAGGTGTTACTTCCAATGGCGAATATGCACCTTGCTTCCTGCAGATCCAGTATGGAATTGGTCATTGCTCCCGAGCCAAACACCTCAGTGAGGGCCGAGACCGTAGAAGAATGGCAAAGCCTCGCACAATGGTCTATGTTGTTTGTCTTCAGCACCACACGAGCAAACTTCTGCATGACGTAGTTGTCTTCATTCGAGGCCTTTGCAGAAGCCAGGCAGCAGAACTCCTCTGGCTTGTAGGATCTGAATTTTTCCAAGATCAACGAATAAGCCTCATCCCAGGAGGACTGCACGAAGATCCCGTCCCTCTTTATCAGCGGCTTTGTGAGTCGGTCCTTGCTGTGAATGAACTCGTGGGCATACCTCCCTTTCTGGCACAGTTTGCCCTCATTTATGGGAGGGGTGTGCCACGGCTCTATCCTAAGCACCTTGTTATCCCTTACAACCAGATAGAAACTGCAGCCCGTTCCACAGTACGGGCAGGTGGTGGGAACAAACTCCATTTCCATTGTCAAACATCAACCCAATTGATCTCTACAGCTCAAAGTATTTCGACGTTGCTGTGTAATGCCAACATTGTGCAGTCCAAGATCTGGGAAATGGTTTAATCTCCGTAGGATGAATAATCAAAAGAAGAAATGATACTCTCTCTCTTGCAGCTCAATCTCACGGTGGGAGACTTAAAGGGCAATGCAGATCTCATCGCTCGATCCGTACGCCAGGCAGATGCAGACCTGGTCATCACCTCCGAGCTGTCCTTACTGGGATACCCTCCCCGCGATCTGCTCTTACACGAGGACTTTGTCAGCAAGAGCTGGGATGTAGCAAGATCGCTGGCTGTGAATCTGGCTGACGCCCCTCCGGTCTTGGTCGGCATAGCTGAGCCCAACCCAGGCGAGGAGGGCAGGCCGCTCTTTAACTCTGCTGCGCTGCTGCGCAAAGGCAAGGTCGAGCGTACCTTTCACAAGACCTTGCTTCCTACATACGACGTCTTCGATGAGGACCGCTACTTCGAGCCTGCCTCGGAGCCTCAGATTCTCGATCTTGGCAAAGCCAGGCTTGGAATATCCATCTGCGAGGACATCTGGAACGACAGGGACTTCTGGAAGCGAAGGCGCTACCACACAGATCCGATCGAGGAGCTGGTGAAGGCGGGGGCTAAGGCGGTCATCAACCTTTCCGCATCCCCCTTCACAGTAGGCAAGCAGCTTCATCGCGAGGCCATGTTGGGCGGCATGGCCCGAAAGTATCGGATTCCCTTAGTCTACGTCAACCAGGTGGGCGGGAACGACGATCTGGTCTTCGACGGTCGAAGCTGTGCCTTCGACTCTGATGGTCGCTTGATCGCCCGCGGAAAAGCTTTCCAGGAGGACCTGATAACCGTCGATATGGACGGCATGTCAGGCACCATCGCAGAGGATGATTTCATCTCTGAGGCGGAGATATGGAAGGCTCTGGTCTTAGGCACCAGAGACTACGTGGACAAGTGCGGATTTAAGGAGGTTCTTCTTGGACTCTCCGGAGGAGTCGACTCTGCGCTGACTGCAGCAATCGCGTCCGAGGCCCTGGGCCCAGAGAACGTTCTGGGAGTCCTCATGCCTTCTCCCTATTCAAGCAAAGGCAGCATCGAGGACTCAGAACGTTTGGCTCGCAACCTTGGAATCAGGACATTGAGAATTCCCATCACTGATATCATGGAGTCCTTCGATGAGCAGCTTCGCCCGGCCTTTGAGGGCCATCCTCACGATGTGACTGAGGAGAACATTCAAGCGAGAATCAGAGGCAACCTGCTCATGGCCCTGTCCAACAAGTACGGATCCGTTCTCCTCACGACCGGCAACAAGTCTGAGCTGGCAGTTGGCTACTGCACCATCTACGGCGACATGTCCGGAGGCTTGGCGGTAATATCTGATGTCCCCAAGACCATGGTGTATCGGATAGCCAGATGGCTTAACTCGACCCGAAGCAGAGAGATCATTCCTGAGGCAATCCTGACTAAAGCGCCATCTGCAGAGCTGCGGTATAACCAGACCGACAGGGACAGCCTGCCGCCCTACGATGTCCTGGACGAGATCCTGCACAGATACATCGAGCAGCATCAGTCTGCTGAGGAGATAACAGATGCGGGCTTCGATGAATCGATCGTTCGCCTGGTCTTGCGCCTAGTCAAAGCTGCGGAGTTCAAGAGGAAGCAAGCCGCCCCTGGAATTAAGGTCACGGACCGGGCTTTCGGCAGCGGCTGGAGGATGCCGGTGGCCAGCAGGACCCGCTTGAAGTAGACCCCGAATTGTGATTAGCAACAAGACGCACTTCTCATTATCGAATGAGTGAACACGATAAAGCTAGCAAAGTATTTACAAGTGAGAAATCCTATTCAAGTTCTTAAGCCCGGAGGCTCAACTTTAAGTAGGTAATTAAGTATCATTCGATGTCGATGATCAAAGGGCTGGACTTCGCGAAATGACGAAAATGACTGAACCTATCAACACCGGCTTGCTCAACGTCGTTATCATAGGTGTCATAGCCACGACGATGATGATGGGGGCCACGAGTCAGGGCTACAATAGCACTCAGAACAACGGCACTTATCCTGGTAACCTCGTTCTCAACATCTACATCGATGAGGGAGGCAAGGCCCTGATTACCGGCTATGCCGACAGCATAGACGGTTTGCCTTTTCTAAATGGTTCCCAGTACAAGTACGATAATAATACCAAACAACTGTACGCCCTTACCAACTCGCTGACGGACAAATCGGGGGACGATTGGGAAACAACGCTCCCCGTCCACGGAAACTACAGCGAGTACCATTCCATATTCTATTTGCCAGCATCGGTGAAGATTAGCAAGATAGCCTCCTCTCCAGGACTCGATTATCTTGTGTCAGCGGCTAACGATTCTTTTCAAGTGGACTTTCACGGGTACGATGTAAAGAGCCCAACCATCACCATGGATTATCAACTGCCTCTACAAGGGGCAAGCACACCCAGAGCATCAAATGCCAGTTCACTTGCGCCACTGGCGGCGATATTGGGATTGTCTCTTGTGTCTGTATCATTGTTTTTCTGGATCAGAAGAAGGGGTGCATCGCAATCTTCTATTGCAGTCCATCAGAACATAGATTCTAAAAGCCAGACAGGCGAGCCCCAAGGCAAGTACGGTGAAGTCCTTGGCGGATCAAACCTAGCTCACGACGTCAACCAGACACCTGCCGAGAACGAACAATCGGGAGCTGTTGATTACTTCGTAGAGGCTGACGATCTGCCCGACGAGACCAACCCTGGGCCATCGGCACCGGATGAGAATCCAGTTGATCTGAAGGATGATAACGTCGAGGAACAGAGCGAGAAGTCCTTCAAATTCGGCAGTGATCAACATTACGATGACGAAGAGATCGCAAAAAGAGATGAGCGTGTTCAAGCTGGTTTGGAGATCACCGGCATTGAGATCACCAGCGAGATGGCCGCTGTCATGGAAACGCTTACCGCCAGGGAAAGGGCAGTTTTGTCCACTTTAATAGAGCATAACGGAAAGATGAACCAGGCGGACATAAGATACGAAACAAGCATTCCTAAATCATCCTTGACCGGCATTCTTCTCTCCCTGGAGCGTAGGAAGTTGATAACCAAGAAGGAGAGGGGCAGAACAAATGCAATAGAGCTATCTGATTGGTTCTTGTCCAAAAAAGAGCCATTTGAACAGGAAAAATAATTGGACAATCATCTGCCTTCACCACGATGTGTTATGGAAGGTATTTCAGCCATATGGAAGGAAAGGGAATCTGATGCTAAGACCTGCCAAAAGAAGATTTCTATCCCTTGAGTTCACGGCGCTGGCGCTCATGATCCTGTACATAGCCTGCTTTGGCCTGCATGCAGAGGCAGCGGAGGAGAAAGCCGTCCTAAAAGAGTTGATGCATGAGGGTTGGGCAGGGGGCGCTGATGGGGCGTATCTACTTTCGCCCGGGGGCGGGCAAGGATTCTGGCCTTGTTCCGCCTCTGTAAAGGAAGCTGAAAATAACTCCTCCGCCGAGCCATTTAGGGGGATGGATGGAGCGCTCGGTGTGAGCTTCCAGAGCTGGCGTGGATTTGCCCTGAAAGGCAATGAATCCCACTCGATTAGGGTCAGCATCGAGAGCTCGAGGCCGGTGGAAGTCATGAGCATCAGGAAGCTGATGGCGTCCAACCTAACTCTAGAGGAGATAAGGAATGAGATAAGGAAAGATGAAGGCGAAGTAATTCACCGCGGAGTTCTGAGGATCGGAAGTGACATCTATAGGCTGGACAGCATATCGATGTCACCAAAAGGGAACAAAACGGTTTTGGATGCCGACGTCTCTCTGCCAAAGTTCGGATCTGCTCAGAACAACACCACAACTACAATCGGCCACCTGAATGTATCATTGAGCGGAAAGGATGAAAGGGTGGTCAGCCAGGGCACACTTTTAATTAAAAGTGGAAAATACTTCGGGGATTACAGAGTTCTCCTCGATGGTCAGCCTTTGGATGGAGAGATAATGAGCGGAATAGCCGGACCAGCGATGCCCAAACGAGACATGACGGTAGAGCAGGGTCATCCTTTTGGGCCGCCAGATCCATCTTGAATGGTCTACTACCTAAGGTACTTCTTGAATTTCATCAGTCGCTGAGACTCTTTTTTGGGTTCTCCTCTATTCTTGTGTCGTTAACAAGAAGTCCGGAATGAGAATGAGTCGGACTGCAATTGGGCTCAAAATCGAAAGTTTAAACTGGAATAGTTTAGCAGGACATAGCATCTGTTATTTAAAAGCATATAGTGAACAATTTGCAATCGAATATGATGCACGCTCGAACGCATAATTTTTCTGAGATGTTGAGATATTGTGTGCAAACTTCTCAAATAATTCGATATAAAGACAAGGAATTAAGCATTTTTCAAGATCAGTTTCGCAAGGTTGGGATGGCATCTCGAACTAAGCTCATTATCGAGAAGGATCATGACTGCATCTAAGTCAATTGAGGTCGGAGGCGAACGAATTCTGATACGAGGCAATTGAGGGTGACTCGAAAGATCGTGGCCGCTGCTCAATGCCCTCAAAATATAACAAAAACTCGCAAGGTTCCTCAAGGAATTCGTTTGATTCCAGTCATGAGGAGCGGCCTAATTTATAAGTAGCTCCCCAATAATGCAAGGATCTTCGAGTGTACTCCTCATTGATGTTAAGAACAGCCGTTGAATGAGTGTCCGTTCATTAGATGAGTATCCATGACCGGTAAAAATTCTTAAGGTGAAAACCGTGTTACATACTCGTGTCGGATTCTGTTTTACAGCCTTAAGCAACGAACATATAAAAAATAATGGACAAAACCAGGCTTGAAAGGCTTCAGTATAACACAGACTGATTGGTTAATTGAGCCATGGTCCAGTAGTCCTGGTTATAGTCCGGGTTCTGAAGATCACTTGCGGAATATTTACTCGGTGCCATTGGATTTAAGACCTGGAAGTTTGGAGTGGTGGTTATTGGAAAGGCTGGATAGACCAATATAGCACTACCCTCGTCCCCTGTCGATACTAATTTGCCGTTTGAGAGTATATTTCCCAGTGGAACCGACCCCCAACTCCAGAGATCTGCCGATGAAGTATTGGTTGGTTGTGTGGTTATTTTCGTGCTGGCTATTTTTGTCAAGATATCTTTACCACCGGTTCCGGTGAGCTGCACTGGTGCCATTGCCTCGCAGTTCAAAGCCAATAATAAAAGGATCAGACCGAATACTATTAAGTTTCTCATATATTTTCCTCGAATAGCTCATGTGAGCTACCGTATTGCGGTTACAGATTACGGATTTATTAGTCTATTTGAGATCTGATAAGAACAAATAAGTGATTGTAAGAAATGTGCGATTTCAAATTGCGGACTTGCCAACGGTTGCCAGCAATGCCCCATGCCAGTTATCCGGAAGCATTCTCATCCCCTCCCTTCAACCCTGTAAGCGACAGTTAGTCGCCTGCCTGCGCAGACGTGCTTCGAACCCCTATAGGTCAGGAGATCTTAATCCGTTCTTGAATCCAAAACTTCACCAGTCAAAAGGAGGATGAAACAACATATGGTTTTGAGTAGAGTAATACTTTTGCCTAGCTGATCCATGATCATAATATCTGGTATTATTTCTGCCAAGATAGGAATTTTGACATTTTCAGGTACCAGAATTTTCAGATCATATACATTCTTTTTCCTTGCTTTTCCAAAGGCCACTCTCGCCACGATACAATTCCCCACCGTCCAATAGTCGATCTAGCGGACACCGAGGTCTTCCAACCTGGCCATATATCCGCGCTGGGTGGCCCTCACCCGCAATGCTAGCTTGGACGAGCTTATTAACCAGATTAAAGTTCGTGACATTGGTCATAACTGATGTTTCCTGCTGGAATCTGAGCGCCCTAAGGGATTATAATAGCTGGTGTTCAGATAAAAGAGGTAGTGAACAGCTTACCTTCTAAGGTTAAGGCGGCTTTGCGCCGCAAAGAACCGGATATCTATCAGCCGGGAATACCTCAGAGACATCACCGCCGGAAATAATACTACCACAGGTCAGATAGCAGGGGTAGGAGTGATGAAATGACCAGCTACGTTGAAAAAGCCTCCCGATTCATATATTATTATATATTCTTTATAGCGGGTGTGGTTACATTCATCTTATTAATGGGGATGTTCGGTTTGGTTGGGTTGATCACATGGGTGATTGTGGTTGTAGTGTTAGCTATCTGGGCGGTGAGACGGCGGAAACGAAATGTTAGGGTCCCTAAAAGTAATTATTAGTGGCATATGATCGCTCTTATTGCCCAATTATTCATCGCTTTCATCTTCTCTATCTCTTCTCCTATCCCACCAATCCCCAATGGTACTTAGAATACCTATAAGTAATACAGCAATAAATGCACCAAATACGATATAAGTTATTGATGCTTGAGCTGATTGCAATATGAGATTCAATGTCTGACTTAGACCCATTTTATCCTTCTTTAGAGGTCACTAGCCTTAATCCTGCCTTTTGACATAGATATGATATCTTAATCTTAAATATCCTCCCATCTTACTTGTACATGATGATGAAGTTAGCACAGCCCGATCCATCTTGAAAGGTCTACATACCTAAAGGTACTTCTTGAATTTCATCGATCGCTGAGACTCTTTTTTGGTTCTCCTCTTATATTGTGCCATTTTCATATCTTTTCAGAAAACAGATCATCTTTTGAGAAAGTGACTTCTTTTTTGAGAATATATCCTTCATAATTCTCAATTTGTACTCATACCTCTCAAATAATTCGATATAAGGGAGCCGCAAAGTCAGTTCCGGCGGTGCAAAAAAAAATGAACTGGCCGCTGATCGACAGCGCACCTCTTGGATTACTCAGGGTCGGTGCACAGGATGAAACCCGTGACCAAAAGCAGCGCACCTGCTTTTATCACAAATAGGTACAAAATATGAGACAGATTGCCATCTATGGAAAGGGCGGGATCGGCAAATCGACTACCACCCAGAATCTGACTGCAGCTCTGGCCACAATGGGCAAGAAGGTCATGCAGATAGGATGCGACCCCAAGGCCGACTCGGTGAAGATGCTGATCGGCGGTCGAAGACAGGCATCGGTGCTGGACACCCTGCGAAAAGAAGGCGAGGTTAAGCTGGAAGACGTGATGATCACCGGTTTTGGTGGTATCAAGTGCGTCGAATCCGGCGGGCCATAACCTGGAGTAGGCTGTGCAGGTCGCGGGATAATAACCTCCATCGGCCTCCTGGAGAACCTGGGTGCCTACACAGACGACCTAGACTACGTCTTCTACGATGTTTTGGGAGACGTCGTCTGTGGAGGCTTCGCCATGCCAATCAGAGAAGGAAAGGCCCAGGAGATCTACATCGTAGCCTCAGGTGAGATGATGGCTCTTTATGCGGCCAACAACATCTGCAAGGGAATCCAGAAGTTTGCCGAGGCCGGCGGAACGCGCCTGGGCGGCATCATTTGCAACTCCAGGAAGGTTGACAGGGAGAAGGAGCTGGTCTCTGCCTTTGCTGAGAAGATCGGCAGCCAGATGATCCAGTTCATTCCCAGAGACAACGTCGTCCACCAGTCTGAGATCCACAAGCAGACGGTGATCCAATACGCGCCCGACTCGGATCAGGCCAAGGCTTACCTGAGCCTGGCAAAGGCCGTGGACGAGAACAAGATGTTCGTAATTCCCACGCCCATGGAGTACGAGGAGCTTGAGCAGGTAATGATGGAGTGGGGTGTTGTGGAATGAAGATGATCAGGGCCGTCATAAGGCCTGAGACCGTGGACAAAGTTGCTGATACCCTGGAGGCTGGTGGCTTTTCCGCTCTGACAAGGATCGATGTATTCGGTCGAGGCAAGCAGAAGGGAATCAAGGTGGGAAACGTTGTCTACGACAACCTTCCCAAGACGATGTTGATAGTCGTAGTGGACGACGGCCAGCTCGAATCGGCAGTTGAGATCATTGAAGAGAGTGCCAGAACAGGGAACATCGGCGACGGCCGGATCTTCGTCTGCCCGATCGATGAGGCCGTAAGAATAAGAACTGGGGAACGTGGAAACGAGGCCATCTCATGAGCGGAATCGCAAATGGAAGGGGAGAAGATCGTAGATGGAATCCTGAAAGAGCTTCCCAAGAAGACCGGCGAGATCCGCAAGAAGCACGTCCTGGTGAAGGATTCCTGCGAGGTGGAGCAGAAGATAGAGGCCAACCAAAGGACCATCCCTGGGATTCTGACCAACCGCGGCTGTGCCTACGCTGGCTCCAAGGGAGTGGTCTTCGGGCCTGTCAAGGACATACTGCACATAACCCACGGTCCAATTGGCTGCGCTTACTTCACCTGGGGAATGCGCAGGAACTTGGCAAGGGCAGAGGAAGGCCAAGACAACTTCGCAGGATACTGCCTGTCAACGGACGTAAAAGAGACGGACATAGTCTTTGGGGCTGAGAAGAAACTGGCCAAGTCCATCAGAGAGGCGTACTCCATCTTCAAGCCTGAGTGCATCTCAGTATTCTGCACCTGTCCCATAGGTCTCATAGGCGACGACATAGAGTCTGTTTGCAGAAAGGCAGAGGACGACCTCAAGATAAAAGTCATACCGGTGAGGTGCGAGGGCTACAGGGGCGTCAGCCAGTCCGCTGGCCACCACATAGCCTCCAACGCGCTGATGGAGCACCTTGTGGGGACTGAGGAGCTGGAGAACCCCGGCCCCTTCGACGTCAACGTCTTCGGCGAGTACAACATCGGCGGCGACTACTGGGTAATCAAAGAGCTGCTGGAGAGAATAGGCTACAGAATAGTCAGCCCCTTCACCGGCGATGCATCCTTCCACGATATCGCCAAAGCTCATCGGGCCAAACTGAACATCCTCCTATGTCACCGGTCTATCAACTACACCAACCGCATGATGGAAGAGACGTATGGCATTCCGTGGTTGAAGGTCAACTACCTGGGGGTAAAGGACACAGTCAAAACTCTCAGGGACATGGCAGCCTTCTTCGGCGATCCGGAGCTCTCCAGAAGGACGGAGCAGGTGATTGCTGAGGAGACGTCCAAGATCGAGCCGGTTGTAGACATGTACCGGAAGAGACTGGCGGGAAAGAGGGTCATGCTCCTTGTCGGAGGCTCTCGTGCCCACCATGTCAAGAACATGTTCGAGACCCTGGGAATGGACGTGGTCGTTGCAGGGTACGAGTTCGCCCACAGGGACGACTACGAGGGCCGGAAGGTCATACCGGAGATAGTTCACACAGGAATGTCGAAGGTCCTGGCGGATATACACTACGAAAGGGACCCAAGCGTAAAATCGCCGTACGACGACTCTACAATCCAGGAGAAGAAAGAAACGATCCCGAGGTTGATGGACTACGAAGGGCTTCTGCCCCACATGAGAGACGGCCAGGTAATGA
>JBGQAL010000048.1:0-16821 GCA_041494285.1 Methanotrichaceae archaeon | reverse complement strand
TGATTTCCCACGACGCAGGTACCGGTTCAGCTCGTCTCGGTCTTCCTCTTTCAATTTCACACAGAATATTGTTTTTCGTGACACAATTTTATTTTATAACATATTATGAGATTTAAAACTTGTGTTATAGAGCACTAGTAGCAATTCTCCAATTACGCATTTGAATATAAGCTTTAATAACGCCAATTTTAGCAGTACTGCTAATTTTGTAGGAGCTGAGTTCAATCAAAGTATTAGCTTTTGTGGAGTTAGATTTAGGGGGCCTGCCTTATTTGCAGCAACTAATTTCACCAATGATGTTTACTTTAGTGGAGCTAACTTTATCAAAGATTGTGATTTTCTTGGGACTAATTTTACTCAAAACGCCAACTTTGAGCAAACGATATTTAATAAATATGCTAAATTTCCTAATGCCTATTTTAATAATGGTAATTTCAAGGGGGCAACATTCGCAGGAAATGCAACTTTTCATGATACGATCTTCGTTGGAAAATTCCTATTGGACCAAACAAGATTTACCTTTATACAATTGGAATCTGCATGGTTTGGGAAAAAAGCAAAATTATCACTAGATGATTCTGATTTACAAAGATCAGGTTCCAGTTTTTTGCAGGTTTCCTGGGACTCTATCCAGAATAATCTGGAAGCGTCAGGTCCGGTGTATTTGGCTTTGATTAGAAATTTCAAGAACCTCGAACAGTTCGATGATGCTGATAATTGCTACTACCAATATAGAAAATGGAGACAAGATGAAACCTCTTGGACAAAATGGTCCAAGTACGTCGATATCTTGGCTTTATTATCATGCGGGTATGGTGTGAGGCCAAGTTATGTCTTAGGATGGTTCATTTTCTTGATAATTTCTTTTGGCTTTACTTCATGGGTCGGGAATGGACTCGAACGTGAATCTAACCAGTATTCCAGTGAAAAGGTGTCATTTGGAGATGCCTTTTACTATAGCCTAATGGTTTTCATAGGAGCTTCCACGGATCTCAAGCCAATAGGACGGTACAGATACCTTTTACCTGTGGAGCGGATCTTCGGTTGGTTACTCCTTGCTCTATTCATCACCACACTTGGACATGTGATGATAAGGTAAATCCCATTTTCATAAGCCAAAAGTCTAGGAATGGAACACACGTATAGTGCCAATCGCTAACTCAACTAGCTTTTGCCGCAATGGTGGGGGTAGGCTGCTAAATCCAGCCAGAATAGCCAATACTTTTATAGCTCTAATGTATTACCTTGGTAGATACTTTAGATAAAAACAAAGCTTCCGGGAAGAAGATGAATCCGATAGATATAATCGATAAAACCGTAAATTCAAAAACTGTCGAGAAGGCATATGATGATGCTGTTTCAAAACCTGCTAAACAATTAGGGGAATTGGCAGAAGATTTTTTGAAAACCATTCGTTTATTATCATTTCCTCTTCAAATAACCGCAGTAATCCAAGATAAGCTTGAAAATGGCTCCCATATGTTGAATTCGAGGTAAAGCCAATTGTTAATGTGGATCAGACTATAGAAGCAATTAAATTAGCAGCTCAATCGAAGACAGAGTAGGACTGCTCGTTCAGTAGGCAATTCTATTTTTTAATCCTAGATTATTTCCAGAATTGCCACCAACCTTTCTTTCTCGCCTCTTCTTGCGATGGGACATGGACGCGATCCATTGGGCATCCATGGTCCAAGGGAAAATATAGCTTTCTAGTGTCGGAAGCAATCGCTACAAGAGTGGCCTCGCCCAGCATCTATGATGCCCCAGGATTAATCCAGAACGATTTCAGTGCGTCTTCTTCTGGGTCTGATGCATTGACCTCAATTCTACAACAGTTGAATCTCGGATTAAAACTAAATTAATAAGCGGCAGGCAATCGATGCCTGCCATACCGCTTCAGGTTATCCCGAAGCAGGAACTATCTTGTAGATCTTTCCTGTGTCTCCCTTGGGCCCAGAAGCGTCCGACGTCAGGACGTACAGCTCGCCATTATCGTCCTGGCCGAATGATCTTACGAAGGTGTTGACACGTCCGCTGGTGTTGCCGGCGACTTTTACTTCCTCGATCTTCCACAACATACCAGCAGTAGCAGGCATTGCCATGAGCAGCACGCCATCGCCTTTGGTGAAACTGCTCGACCAGTCACCGAAGACGTAATCCCCAGTGAGCTCCGGGAGCGCCTTGCCCCTGTAAATGTACCCGCCAACAACGACAGTTCGGTTGATGCGGTGGCCATCGTAATCGATTATTGGGTCGACCAGTGACTCTCCTTTGTAGCCCTTATCCATACAGGTGGCCGGCGACTTGTTCGGGCTGTTGGGGTCGAAGCAGTGAGCACCCTCTTTGATGTTCCAACCGTAGTTGCCGCCTTTGGTTATGACGTCAACCTCCTCCCAGAGGTTCTGGCCGGCATCGGAAAGATAGAGGCTGTGGTTGCCGCCTTTATCAAAGGACATCCTGTACGGGTTCCTCAATCCGTAAGCCCATATCTCGGGAAGGTAGCCCTGCTTGCCAACGAACGGGTTGTCGCCCGGGATGCCGTAAGACTTGCCATCGCTCACGTTGTTAATGTCGATACGAAGTACCTTGCCAAGCATTGTCGATGTGTTCTGGGCATTGCCGGTCTTCGGGGTGTGGCCAAAGCCCGCGTCGTTCGCACCGCCGCCGTCGCCTAGGGGTATGTATAGATAACCATCTAGGCCGAAGGCGATTGTGCCCCCGTTGTGGTTCATATAAGGTTTATCGACCTGAAGGATTATCCTCTCGGAGCTCATGTTGACTTTGTTCGGATTTTCCTTGGATAATGCGAACTCGGATACATGGTTGGTGCAGTTGAACCCCTGGGGCGCTCCGGCCCCCAGAGGAGCGCTATACAGAACGAAAATGCGTCCGTTCTTTGCGAAGTCGGGATGGAAGGCAAGCCCCAGAAGGCCGCGTTCGTCGTATCCAGGATCCAGCTTGACCATCCTGTCACTAACGTCCAGAAAAGGCTCTTTCAGCATGGTGCCGTTGGCGAGTATCACCTTGATCACACCGATCTGGTCGACCAGGAACATTCGCCCAGTGCCGTCTCCAGCGCTGACGAACTCCATAGGAGCAGCGAAACCCTCAGCCACCAACTTTAGCCCTACTTCGGGAGCGGATACAGTACTCGGTTTAGTCCCTATCTGCCCTGTGGCGTTTGGCTTTGTCTCAACCTTGGTCGTGTTGACCTGGGCTTGTGTCACGACAACCTCGCCTACCATGGAAGGATGGATCGAACAATGGTAGCTGTAGGTTCCAGGCATTGAGAAGGCGTGCTTGAACTCGGTTCCGATCGCAATGTTTCCCGATCCGAACGTCCCATCAGAGGAGGTCACCGTGTGTTCAACAGAGCCATGGTTAATCCAGCTAACAGTGGTTCCAACCGGCACAGTGACTGTACTAGGTTGGAACGAGAAGTCTACAATCTCTACGGTCTTGGCCATTGGCTGAGATTGATCTGAACCGCCGGACAGACCGATTGATAATATCACCAACATCGAAAGAAGAAATGTATTGTACCTTTTCATCTGTCTCATCTCCTTTTCATCTCGCACCGAAAAATTCAACTGTAATCCTTTCTCGTTCATGGGATAAATAATTTTTTAATGCCTATCCGATGTTTTTGTTATTTTGGATACCGAGATTGTTGCACACTTAGAAAGCGGCATCATCAGGCTTAATGAAGCTGAATTCAGAAGAGAAAATTAAGACGGCCCGCTTCTTAGGCCTAATTTGAATAGAGCCTTCAGGTTAGGCCTTCAGGTAGTTCTTTAGCTCTGCTAGGGATTCTAAAACAAGGTCTGGCTCCACGCCCGAGCTTCTGGCAAGATCCTCTCGGTACTTTCCCGTCTTGACAAGGATTCCTTGCATGCCCAGTTTTTGAGCTCCTGCTACATCCGTTAAAACGTCGTCCCCGATCATGGCAGTCTGGTCAGGGCTCGAACCCATGTCCTTCAGAGCCATCTGGAAGAACTCCGGTGAAGGCTTTCCCATCAGCTCAGCCTTCTTTCCCGTGGCGTACTCCAGGGCAGCCACGAAGGGACCTGTGGACAGAACCAGCCCGTCCGACTCCTGCCAATACCTGTCCTGCTCCAGGGCCAGGATCTGTGCACCGTCGAGGATCAACCTCAATGCCTTGTTCAGTCGGTCGAAGGTGAATTCCCGGCCAGCGTCTCCCACGACCACGAAATCAACGTCCTCGTCAGAGAGAGATATACCAGCCTCCTCAAACTCCAGATGGACATCTCCTGTGGTCAGGAGGTAACACCTGTTCTTTCCCGATCTTTTCATTCTTTGGATTGCTGCTAAGGGCGGCGTGAAGATGCGCTCCGGCGAAACATCATATCCAAAACCCTTCAGTCGTTCGGCCACAGAGCATCTGCGCCTCCGTGTGGAGTTGGAAACAAACCGGTAATCGTAACCTAGTTCATCCATGAGAGCCAGGCATTCTCTGGCACCTTTCACCGGTTTTTTGCCGACGTACAGGACTCCATCGAGATCGATCAGGAACGACTTCATGCCAAAGACCTTCACGCTGCATCGAATATTAATCAATCGGATCTGGTTCTATTATGCCTGATTTTGTTTAGTGCCAGATTTTGTTTTTATAGTAGTTACTGAGTTAGCCATATCTGAATGGGCTCTATGACCAGGCCAAATTATAAGAACCTGCAGGTGAAATAATCGTTTGTCGCTCTTATCCATGAAAAAAGCATTCTTAGCCGTCTTGTTGACCTTAGTCCCATTCTGCCTATGCATAGTCCAGGCTGAAGAGTTCAACGGAACTACCTACAAGCTAAGCCTGTCGGATATGGTGGTCACTCAGCCCATAAATGGGACAAGCTTCAATGTCACCATCAACCAGAAGACGGATAACATCAGCCTTCTGACACCGAATGGCAAGATGATGGTGGTGAATACTAGCTACTCCTTTTGGAGGGGAGACAATATTTACCGGGTAGACTTCGAAAAGCGGGTGACAGGCGACCTTGTCTACACCGTGCCACACCTCGGACAGCAGTTCATCCTCCCCCTCCGTGACAACGGATCGGTGCGCTTGATTCTTCCACCAGGCTACACCACTGGAGACCGCATCCTGGGAATAGCCAGGCCGGACCCCGAGAAAGTCACAGTTGATAAAAACGGGACTGTTCTGACCTGGAACAACCCGCCCGGACAGGTGATAGAGGTGGACTACTACAAAGTGAGCGCTCCTGATGCCCTGAAGAGGATCTTTGCCTTGCTCGCAATCATGGCCGCCATCTTGCTGCTGGAGTATTATGCCAGCATCAGAAAGCTTCGGACAATCAGCAGGGAAGCCGAAAAGGAAGCCTAAGCAAAATAGTAGCCAATCTTAGTATTGAATCTACACTCAGTTTGACTCAAGGTTGATGAGATGAGCAAAGCATTAGAGATCTGCGATAGGGTGTATGCCGTTGGCGGTTCCGGCCTGTCCGGTCCCGAGGACGCTTGTGTTTACCTGGTGGACGCTGCTAGCGAGCTGGTTCTCATCGATTCAGGCGCAGGCCTGAGCCTTGATCGGATAGAGAAAAATATCCGATCAGCGGGCTATGAGCCAGCCTTGGTCTGGCATATCATCGCCACCCATTGCCACATCGACCACATTGGCGGCCTTGCGTCGCTGGTGCAGAAGTACGGCTCGAAGGTCATAGCTCACGAGCTGGACCGGGCGGGAATAGAAGGAGAGAACAACGATCTTACAGCGGCCAGCATGTACGGAATAGACTACCAGTCGGTCAAGGTGGACATCCTGATCAAAGGCGAGGCCGAGAAGCTACAGCTCGGCGATCTTGAGTTCAACTTCGTCCACACTCCTGGCCACACTCCAGGGAGCGTCTCTCCTTACATCGATACAAAAGACGGACGGGTTCTATTCGGGCAAGACATCCACGGTCCTTTCTCGCCATCGTGGGGTTCTGATCTGGCCCAGTGGAGAAAGTCCATGGGGAAGCTATTAGCGCTGAAGGCTGACGTGCTGTGCGAGGGTCATGCGGGAGTTTACAAGGGAGATAAAGCCGGGAAGTACATTGAGGGATATTTGAGGAGATATCAGGCTTAGCGGCCAAACGTGAAGGTGTCTAGGGGATTCCTCGTAGGCTGAACGGCATTGTCGTCTGCACAGCGCTGATTAAGGTAGGAATCGCCCAACTTGAGCTGCCGTACAACTCCAGAAGTTCGTCTATCTTGTGGGCGATTGATTTTATGATCGTTCATTCACTTCTTTTTACTAACTGGATGGTGTTGCCCCAAGGATCCCTCAAGATTATTAAATTCTCACCTGGTCGCCTGATCGGGCATTTTTCGATAAATGCAGCGCCCTTTGAAACCAAATACTCAGCATCCTTGTCCGGATCTTCGCTTCTCAATGCGATATGCAATTGTAAGTGATGGTCTAATCTGTTAGCCAGGGGCAAGACATTTGGAATCTTTCCGAGCTCAAGCATGACCTTATCTGTGCAATCGGTGAGGAATGCCACTCCTTTCTCTTCGTCCTCCGCCGAGAACTTGATATTGAACCCCAGCGTCTCCTGATACCAGTTCGCCATCTCGATGGGTTTCTCGACACTGATTCCTATGTGCTCTATTTCGAAATTTTTCATAGTCTAATATTCCTGGATAACAACGCGGGTCAGCACGCCTGTAGCGCCTGATGGATGCGAATTGTATTTGCTGGCTTGTTTCCTCTGCTCTGCCCAACATCTCGTTCCTCAGCCACGCCACATTCTGGTAGCGTGAAAGGCTCGTCACCTAAGATGATTTTGCTTGTTGCTTGCCTTGATTTCGCTCAGGTCGTCCGTCTCATTCATCCAGCGGATGGACCTTGCTCATTGCGAATCATCAGACACATCTACAGACTTCTTTATCCAGGCTGACTCTTCACCGACCACAGCGTGAACGCACCTGGGAAACCTTTCATAGCAACATCCTCGTGCCGCTCCCATCCTAATCGCTTGTGGTGAGTGGCACCGAGCTGATCGATGTCGCCTTTAGCCCGATCGCTTAGCCAGATTTCTGCACCTTTAAAGGCTCCAACCACGCGGGCGGCGAAGTTCACCGTCCCACCAAACACATCGCCTTCCTCTACATGCATAGGTCCGATATGAATCCCGGCACGGATTTGTATCTGAGGATGGCCCGTATTCCTTTGCAACTTCATTGCATAGTCCAGCGCTGCGTCTGCTGACTTGAACGCAGCCATGAAGCTGTCACCAATGGTTTTGATTTCTCTACCTCTGAACTTGCTAATCAGTTTCCGGCTTTGTGCAAAGTGCGCCCGCCTGACTTCGTTCATGGCCTCATCTCTGATCTCTTCGCCAAGTGCCGTCGAGCCTACAACATCGGTGAACACAATAGCCAGAGTGACCCGTTCGCCACCAGCCCATTCTTGGAAGTTCCTAGTGCTCGTCTCACCTTTGGCAGACATAACGAAAGCATCGAAGTCCCGTTGCCTGTCGGCGGACTTGTCCATAGCCTCGACTTCTGACCGGAAGGAAATCCGCTCCTTTGGCATGGACAATGACACGATTGCCCCGCAAGGACAAGCAAATTCCTTCTTCCCTTGAGCTAAAAGAAGCTTCACATAGTCGTTTGGGACTGGGTGACCGTTGGAGCATACAAAGAACCGCACGAGGTCCACAGTTCCATCCAGCGCACGACGCTTGGCGTGAGCCAGGACGAACTCCTCGAAGTGAAAGCGCGTCTCTTGGCTAGCGTGTTCATCGAAGAAGAGTACCAAGCGACCGCGAGCCTCGGCGAACTCTTGCAGGAATATCCCGCATTTGCCACCAGCCTTTGGCGTGAAAATGGCAGCGTTGCGCCACATCTCCGCTCGACCTATAGTAAATAATCCACTGTGACCCAACCGCACCGCCAAAGTCGCGTAAAGGCTCTGGACTGGGCCGTCGAAGGTGATCGCTAGCGCCTTACCTTTCGGTTCGGGCGCATCCTCATAGTCCCGGTTGAACTGCGACGGAAAGACCAGGTAGCGCCCGTCATCTGCGTTCTCTCGCAGTGCCAGGTCGTGCCTAACGAGTTCCTCTACTGTTGCGTTCAAGAGCAACTGCTCCTGGCTGGGGTCCGTGATCTTCTGCTCCTTCGGAACGAAGAACTTGGCAGCCAGGGCGATTTCTTCGGCTAGCGAACCGAGGCCGTCTGGCTCATCCTTGGCTGTGTTAACCATCGCAGAGGCGTAGGCGTCGAGCAGCTCCGGTTGGAGCAACACGTAGCCGCCAAAGCTCAGGCGGCGGATCAAATCGCGGTTTTCCAGTCGCCCGATGCATGTATCAAACTGGTCCCGAAGGTTAGCCACTTTTGCCGCAGTATCGGGGTGCTGCCCGGCGAACTCGTTGTAAAGCTGGCCCGCCGGTGCCAGGAGCCTTCCTGTCTTCTTCACCTCCAGTAGAAACGACTTGATATTGGCGAATAATTGCGATGACGAAACCTCAGGCAGATCTTCCCAAGGGATCGCCTGCTCAATGGCCGTCCGCAACTCTTTGACCTGCCAGCCTTCCTTGGCGCTGGTCTTGAAATAAGCGTCAAAGCCGAATTCCTTGAGGATCGCCTGAAGTCGATCCTCGCCGATGGACACGCCGCCGCGATCATTGCGAGCGGACACAAGGAACTTCTTCATGGGCACACTCGATGTCCCCTGGCGCTGCTTCGCTAGGCGCAAGGCGCGGTCCCAGTGCCGGACGCCAGCCAGTGGATCGGTTTCGCTGCGTGCGTCGAACACCACGAGAGCGAGGGCCACCTCGTTGAGGTGTAACTGGTGGATGATACGGTAGCCCGGCTGGCCGGCCAAATCCCATAACAGCGTCTCACGAGTCTGCGTGATGTTGCCGTCGACTTCCACATTCTGCGAATCCAACGTCCAGACGCGTCTCCTCGGGGTGGAGCCCGGATCTCCAAAGGGCTGGTTGTTCAGCACCAGGCTCAGGCCCGTCTTGCCCACGCCAGTGTCTCACCCACTAATACTACCTTGGCGTTGACATAGTGGGCGCTTGGCTCTGCCATCTGATTAAGCAGGACTGCAAGATCCAGTTCCCAGATATGGATGATCTCGTCCGTCCTCGTGCCAGGGTCCGAACCGACGGTGGCAAGGAGTGGAAGGCGCGGATGGAAGGCAATGCTGGGAGGCCACACGTCCGAAGCAGACTCTGGAATCGCCGCCAGGCAGGCTCCTGTCTCGCTGCTCCAAAGTCGAATCGTGTCGTCACCTTTACCGCCTTTCGACGCTACGATGGTTCCATCGCAAAGAAACGCAACCGAATGGACACTGCGAGTGTGCCCTTCGAGCGTGCGCAGCAAACGACCTTCGTCTATCTCCCACAGCTTGACCGTCCCATCATCACTTCCGCTAACCAACAGTCTTCCCTGTGGATCGATTGCTATGCTCCATATTCTTATATGCCCGTCGAGCGTGCGAATCAATCGACCGCACTCCTGCAATCCCCATTCAACCGATCTCTAATCCTTTCATGTTGTATTCCGACCGATGCGCGTTTGCTTGTCCTGTCTTACATGCTGTTGAATCGCAGGAGGCTTAATTAAGCGAATAGATATTTTAATAATCTAATAAATTCTTTGGAACGAGACTCCTGAATATCTTGGAGCATAAAGGACGGAATGGATGGAGCGAAAGAACGGCAGCCGCTTGCGCGATAATGAAGGCTGTCTCTCGAAAAAGTTATGGCCGGCTGTTTAATCACAAGCTAGATGGTACGCCAAGTACAAACCAATTCTTCATTAAAGCTGCCTTCGCTGAATTTTGAGATCTTTCAGGAATGAGTTAGTAACGTCTCTAGATAAAAACGATTCAATCAATACTATTGTATTGCCTTTTTTGCCATCTCCGTCAGGGCTGTATGCTGCAATGGAATAGGACGCAAAAGATTCAGAATCTTGGACCTGAGCCATAACTCCTGGAATACTCCCTATACTAACCTTATTCCAGTCGAGTTTGTAGGAATTTGATTTGATCGTGTCTGTTATCAAGTTCATAAGTCTCGTTTCCGAAACGTCCGTGCTATTATGGTAATCATCGATCGTAACGTTGATCGACCTTGGGTTCAAAGAAACTGTTTTTATTCCGAATTGGTATTCATTGAATCCACTATGTTTGATTGGCGCGCTGGTATTAATGGTGGGTTGGACCGAAGCATTTATGGTAAATCCAACGGCGAACGGCCCTACATCTACCTTATCGGAAAAACCAGACACGATAACTGGTGCAAGCGATAACATCACTATTAGAGATATGAACTGTCGGATCTTCATGACTATCCCTCATCGATATCCATCCTCGATTGATGATGAAGAGTACTATTAGTATTAATAAATGGTGATTGTAAAGGTTTGTCTCACAATTGGTGGGCCAGCCTGGACCTGACGAGGTATCGAGTTTGTGTCCAAGCCTGATGTTCAAAGCGATCATCCACAAATGCATCGCAGTTTGGCAAACATTTACAACAAAATATTGTATTAATACAAATAGACTTTAATTACCTCCTGGCTTACGAGGACGTTAGCCGTCAGCTTCACCTTTGGCGTTGATCTGCATGAGGTTATCCAGTTAAATCTAAATATTTTGCGTCTTTATGATACTCTATGGTCGATGCTTTTGAATCAATTGTAATCGGTTCTGGCTTCGGAGGCACCATCCTCGCCCTTTCTTTTGCCAATAAGTATGCAGCAGATAACGATGGCAGCCATCCTGATAAGAAGGTGTGTGTCCTTGAACGGGGTCAATGGTGGCTGAGTCACGAGCTGAACTACACCCCTAAGGCCATCAGGAAATCTCCACCTAACATGCGTGAATATCTGCAGGATAATGGCAAGCCCTATCACTTCTGGGCCCATCCTGACAGCGCCTCTGGCATACTTGAGCTTCTCTCTACTGACAGATCCCTGAGCAAGACTGGCCTATACGATTACAAGGTCTTGGGTAATGTGCATGCTATAGTCTCCAGCGGCGTAGGCGGAGGTTCACTGATATACTCCAATGTAACCCTAGAGCCTCATCCGAGCATTTACAAAGACTGGCCAACCCAGAAGATCGGCAATGGAATAGAAAAGTATTTCGATGCTGTAAGGCAGTTCCTGGTAGTGAACAAGATACCGACCACTGCGGGTTTGAGCAAAAATCTCCTGGATAAAACGAAGGCCTTCCAGGACGCAGGCCAGGCGCTGATCGACGAAGGCAACACCGATATCATCAATATCAAAAACGAGGGCGGAAAGATCCTAGGGGATTTCGATCTGGATCTATCGATAACTAATGTGCCCGCAAACCTCTATGATGGCCAGGACCCTTCCAAGGATGAGCTCGAGAGGCTTCTAAAGAAGCAGGAGAACATCTGTCAACGGCAGGGAAGGTGCGTCCTGGGGTGCATTCCTGGGGCTAGGCACACCTTCGGCAAGGTTTTGGCGAACGCCATGAACCCGGAGCCTCCTGCCAAGCAAAAGCCCCTGGAAGTTCGGGAGCTATGTGAGGTCTACGATATTGAATTCAAAGAGGATGCAGAGTACAAGTACAACGTGAAATACTTCCAGTACGACCCCAAGACCGAGCAGAGACTGCAAAAGCAAGTCCTTGCTAAGCAACTGGTGATTGCAGCAGGCGCCCTGGGTTCTACGGAGCTCCTCCTCAAGTGCAATGACAGGGGGAGCCTCAAATTAAGCAGCGTCCTTGGCCAGAGGTTCTTCACCAATGGTGATATCCTCGGTTTCATGACCCTGGAGCACAGTACTATAGATGTGACCAGAGGGCCCATCAACACCTCCCGCATCTCCTTCAAAACCAGGGACATGGAATATGCTTACACCATCGAGGACACGACTATATCCAAGATGGTGGCTCCGGTCTTTGCCACCATGTTCGAGCTATTTGCTCACGGTGCCCAGGAAGCGAATGTGGACTATTTAAAGGATTTCATCGATGACATCAACCTTCTGTTGAGGTTCGGCTTATTGAGCATCTTAACAGACACTATATCCACCACCACAATGATCCGCTTGTTCACCACCCTCTGGAACAACCCTGCCATCAGAGCGGTCCTTATAGATATCCTCAAGACTGGAACTGCCGGGGATGAGGCTACACACAACTTTGTTGAAGGCCTTCTAAGCTGGGCGATTGAAGATAGGGCGGACCCATACGCATCCCCTGAGGAGAGAATGTCTAGGTACTATGCCTTTTCTGGAATGGGCAGAGGTGGGAAGCCAGGTATCCTCAAGCTTAAGCCCAACTGGAAGGATCTGGAGGACCTGGATGATCCAGGGGAGAAGATATTCGTAGAATGGTCGGCAGCAGATAACAGTCCTGTGCTGAAGGAGATAGTGGAGGGAATGAAGAAGCTTGCTGGCGAGATCGATGCGGGAGGCTCTACAAGAGTCTATACCCCCACCTGGAACTTCGACGATCCCTCGCAGAGCACTGCTTTGATACTCCATCCCTTAGGCGGTTGTCCTATGGGAGATAACGTAGAGAACGGGGTGGTGAATAGCTACGGCCAGGTCTTCTGGAAGGATGGATCTCCTGATAAATCCAAGGTCTATCCTGATCTCTTCGTCCTTGATGGATCTGTGCTTCCAGAACCCCCTGGAGTAAACCCCACCATGGCAATAGCAGCCATCGCCTTCAGATCTGCGGAGAAGATCGTGGGATCTGAGTTCCTCCCCAAGGCATAGCACTAATAGGCTGCTTTAATTTTCTTTTTTCTTTTAGCTCGATGGACTCACAAAGCACTTTGGACATAGAAAATGCTCATGGCATCATATACAGAGACGCATGTGATTGGTCACGATAGAGTAGCCTTGGCTTCAATTGCGGGTTTTACGCTGATGGATACATATGGCGTTCAAACTTCTGTTGATCTGAGCTACCTCCAGACCGAAAAAGGCCGCCTGATCTGATGAATTTCGATCTCGGGATTTGGTAGCCATGACTGCCGTTATCAGAGAGCCTTGAACAATTCCTGGAACTTCCTGATCTCTTCACCAACACTTTCTTTGGACACAACTGCTGATATGGCGCAAAGTCCATCCGCCCCAGACTTAATGACCTCGGGAGCGTTGCCTAAATCTATGCCACCTATGGCGATCAAAGGAATGTCAACTTGGGCTCGAATCTCCTCGATCAGTGCAATGCCCGACGGCTTTCCCGCATCGGATTTCGTCGCGGTCTGGAAAATCGGCGAAACGCCCAGATAGTCAGCGCCTGAACGTTGAGCCTCCATGGCTTCTGCTAGATTGTGGACTGTTATGCCGATTATCTTCTCGGGTCCCAACATCTTCCTGGCTGCTCTGTAAGGCATATCGGATTGCCCCAAGTGGACACCATCGGCGTCTACAGCCAGAGCAATGTCGATCCGATCGTTGATCAGGAAGAGCGTATTGCGGCATATTTCCCTAAGCCTGACGGCTTCAATGTACATCTCTCGGGTTTCAGCATTCTTGTTCCTGTACTGCACGGCGCACACGCTGCAGGCTTCGGCCTGCTTCACATCACTGATGTTCCCAGCGCGGGAGAGGCTGGAGTCGGTTATGAAATAGTAACCCTTCACTCTTCGATCCTCTGCATTCGGTTTATTGTTTCTGAGTCAAGGTTATACACTGAATCGTACAGACTCTCCTTGAAGGTGCCTGGGCCTTTGGCTTCCCGCGCAGCTATCTCGGCTGCGATCTCGAAGCAGACAAGGCCGGCGACCGAAGCGCTGACTAAATCCTTCTCGACGGCGGCAAACGTCCCTATAACCGATGCTGCCATGCATCCCGTGCCGACGATATCTGCCATCATCGGATGGCCATTCTTCACCAGCACCACCCTACTTTCATCCGCCACAATGTCCTCTTTGCCGGTAATGACCACGGTGCAGTTCCTTTTCTTCGCTAGAGAAGCAGCAACTTCGCTGAGGTCCTTTTCGACGGCAGCAGCATCGACTCCTTTGGTTTGAACATTTTCGCCGGCAATTCTTGCTATCTCAGAAGCATTGCCTTTGATGATGTTCACTTTCAGGCTATCCAGAATATCGAAACACGCATCGTCGCGGAGTTTCGTTGCACCTGCACCGCAGACGTCCAGAACTACAGGTATACCTTTTCGGTTTGCAGCAATGGCAGCCAACTTCATAGCGTCGATAAAATCAGGGGTAAGCGTGCCGATGTTCAGGACAAGGGCTGAAGCTATGCCCACCATGTCGGCGACCTCTTCTTTCGCATGTGCCATGACAGGTGATGCCCCGAATACTTTAACGATGTTGGCGCAATCGTAAATGGTTACCCAGTTCGTCAGGTGGTGAATTACAGGCTTTTGCGCCCTGACTTTTTCTAGCACATCTGAAGCATTAATCGACACTAGTGACCCTCAATCTTATGGTATTTAATTCTCTAAAGTCGATACCGGCTTAATTGATAGATAAGGCTTGCTGCCAGGCACGCTATTGCTGTGGACAGGGTAAGGCAAGCTATTTTGCGGGCAGACCAAGACTAATAATTCGTTTTCTGTTTCTGCAACAACTCCAATACAAGTTAGCTTTCCTTTTGTTAAATCTAGTTTTTTAAACATGTTTAAATAATACTATGCTATCTACCGTCGCGGTGATTTTTTGAGCATATTAGAGGATGCTGTTGCGGGAAAAATAACCGAAGAGATGATAGTTGTCGCAAAAGAGGAAGGGAAAACGCCCGAGTTCATTTGCAGAGGAATCGCGAGCGGCAGGATCGTCATTCCCAGAAGCCCATACAGGTTCACGAAACCGGTAGGCATCGGCAAGGGCCTGCGGACCAAGGTGAACGCGTCTATCGGAACAAGCAGTGATATCGTGGATGTGGAGATGGAGTTGGAGAAGGCCCGCATGGCGGAGAAAACTGGAGCGGACACCCTCATGGAGCTTTCCACAGGAGGAGACTTCCACGAGATTCGCAGGCGAGTGGTCGAGGCCACCAGCTTAAGCGTTGGAAGCGTTCCCCTCTACCAGGCCTTTATCGAGGCCATAAGAAAGTACGGAGCCGGTGTGGACATGCCAGAGGATGATCTCTTCCGGGTCACTGAGGAGCAGGCTAGGCTAGGCACCAACTTCATGGCCATTCACACGGGGATCAACAACGTATGCATAGAACGGCTTAAGCGTCAGGGAGGACGTTTTGGCGGAGTCTGCAGCCGGGGAGGAGCCTTCATGATCGGATGGATGATTCACAACGGATTGGAGAATCCTCTCTACAGAGAATTCGACTATCTACTGGAGATCCTCAAGGAGCACGAGGTGACTCTGAGCTTGGGCAATGGCCTCCGCGCTGGAGCAGTGCACGACTCTACGGACCGAGCTCAGATCCAGGAGCTAATAATAAACGCAGAGCTTGCCGATAGAGCTCAGGCAGCCGGTGTACAGACTATTGTAGAGGGGCCAGGGCACATACCCATAGACGAGATCGAAGCCAACGTCAAAGTGATGAAGAGGATGACCAACGAGCGGCCCTTCTACATGCTCGGCCCCCTTGTCACAGACATAGCTCCCGGCCATGACCATATAGTTGCGGCCATAGGAGCCAGCCTATCCAGCGCCTACGGTGCAGATTTCATCTGCTATGTTACCCCTGCCGAACATCTAGCGCTGCCAAACGTTGATGATGTGAGGCAGGGAGTCGTTACCGCCAGGATCGCTGCCCACGTAGGAGACATGATCAAGAACGGTTCACGCGACCAGGATCTGGCGATGGGAAGGGCCAGGAGGGATATGCTCTGGAATGAGCAGTTCGATCTAGCGCTGGACCCTGAGACTGCCAAGAAGGTCAGAAGCGAAAGGGCACCTAGCGACAGCATGGTTTGTACCATGTGCGGAGATTACTGCGCCCTTAAGATAATAAAAGAGAACATTGACCTGAGAAAGTGAGCCAAACACTCATTTTCTCAAGCTTGCTTTGCACTTCAAGGTTATTCATGCTCTGGTGTTTGTAGGTTGCCCTCAGGAAACCGACGCGATTTTGCAAAGCCGGATTGACCGAACTTTTTGTCCCCTTGCAGCGGCTTTCTGAAAAAAATGAAACTAAAGGGCTTATGGGGCCCCTAATTTTCGACTATTTTATCCAATTTAAAATCTCAATTTCATGTGATTTTGGAGCTGGTTTCTCTGCTGGATAACCGAAGATCATTGGAGCGATAAGTTCATGGTCTTCCGGCACACCCACTTCCGCCAGCAGCTTAGGGTTCTGGTTCAAGAAATTAGCAAACCCTATAAAGCAACTACCGAGGCCTTCCTGGTACGCCTTGAGGAACATATTTTGAGCGGCCAGACCGCAGTCCAATAGATTGACCGTTCTCCAATCTTCCTTCTTAGGAACGCACATCAAAATCAATAACGGAGCACCGTAAAATATCACATCTCTTTCTGATTTGAAGGATTCTTTGAGATTATCCGGCCATTGTCCCTTCAATAAGACTTCTTTTGTCATTTTAGATAATCTTCTGATGACATCTCTGTTCTCAATAACAACAAATCTCCAAGGTTTGGCGTTCATGCCTGAAGGTGCCGAAACTCCGGCTTCCAGCAATTCATCGATAACTTCTTTGGGAACGGGTTTATCCTCAAACCTTCGAACGCTTCTCCTTCCTTTTATGCAGGCATCTAGCTCCATGAGATGGAGAAAGTCGGCTGGTATATTAAATACTTTTGAGGTATGTGTTTAGCTCCCTCGTGAATTAATTCAAATTTGCCTAAAACCGTTTTGACCAGAAAAATTAAATAATCTAATGATAATATTCCTCAAATGGGAGTATGGACG
>JBGQAL010000166.1:0-5898 GCA_041494285.1 Methanotrichaceae archaeon | reverse complement strand
TGTTCCTGAAGTTGCTTGTTGGTCTCTCCTTCGTCCATACTCCCATTTGAGGAATATTATCATTAGATTATTTAATTTTTCTGGTCAAAACGGTTTTAGGCAAATTTGAATTAATTCACGAGGGAGCTAAACACATACCAAAGTACTAATAAAAAAGGAGGCTCAAAGCCCTGTTGCGCGAGCTAGCTTCATGCTTGTGTTCTCTTCGTAGTTGCCCTCGACCAGCACTGCAATGGTTTTGTTGTTCCAGAGGAAAAGATACTGGATTCCGTTTTCTCCGGTTATCCTTCCAATCTCCGTCGCATCGTGGCCATTTATTGTCGCCGATCTTATCAGTGATTTGTTTCCGGGAAGCATCCAAATGTTGCTTGATTTAAAGTTCTCGAGATAATTTGAGACTGCTGCTTTCGCGTGATCTTCATCTTTTAGGGCAATCAGAGTCACCTTTGCATCGCCGTTAAAGGCTCCCAAGCTAGACTGATTGTATCTAGCAAGAGTGGCATTTACCGACCCTATATCTTTTGTACCGTAGAATTCCTTTATCTCCCCGGTCATATTCAACCCTTGTAAAGATTTATCTTCGATTACAATCAGCTTGAATCCTTCGGGAAGTTTTACACCCTGAGGAAGATAGCTCTTGAGGGAATCCGTCCCCATTTTATCCTGGGCAATACAACCCGATACAACCAGCAACGCTACGGCTGTTAGCAATATGCAAGTCACGTATTTTGGTTTCATTGGTTCCTCCATCCTTTTATCCGACATAAAGCTTTTTGGAGCATTACGACTTCATGATTGATTAGCTGGGATAAGATGATTTCGGAGACAAGCCCTTCAAAGATTATATCAAGATATCAAAAGGAGCATCTCAGAGAAACCAAGCTAACCAACGGCGATTGTGCTCCTTAGCGATTATCTTCAAGCCGAAAATATCGATGACGAGATGGAGAGCTTTGGTAGGAGGGACCAACCAAACTCTCCAGAGACGAAAGTCTCGATTCGTCAAATCTCTACCACTCTAATGTCGCGTGGTAGGCTAAACAATATTTATGCATTGAAGGTATTTAAATTCTTTTATGGGCCGCAATTAACACCTTAGACCCTTAGCATAGCCGGCGTAAGCGTTGAAGCAAGAGATAAATAGTTCCTGTGTATTCGGCATAAATGAAGTGAGATTCAGCGCCACGACATTCCCTTTATTCTCGATGATGCATCCCTGTTTAACCATCTTCGAGCTTTTGGGAGATGTAAGATTAAAAAGGATTAAGTCTAACCAGTTCATTTCCTGAAGATAATAAACAAACGAGTAACTAAAATGAAATCCATCAAAATCAAAGGTGCCCGTGAGCACAACCTGAAGAACATCACGGTAGAGCTCCCTAGAGACAAGTTCATTGTCATCACAGGCGTCTCAGGCTCCGGCAAGTCCACCCTTGCCTTTGACACCATATACGCGGAGGGGCAGCGTCGTTACGTGGAGTCGTTGTCAGCCTATGCCCGCCAGTTCCTAGGTCAGATGGACAAGCCAGACGTCGACAGCATCGAAGGTCTATCCCCTGCTATATCCATCGAACAGAAGACGACGTCGAAAAACCCCCGCAGCACTGTGGGAACGGTTACAGAGATATATGATTACCTGCGCCTGCTATTTGCAAGGATCGGCGTGCCACACTGTCCTGAACATGACATCATGATCGAGTCTCAGTCTCCAGAGAGGATTGCAGACAGCGTACTTGCAGAAGTCGGTAAGGCAGGCTGTGACGGTCAGGTCACAATCCTAGCCCCAGTGATCCGCCAGAAGAAAGGAACCTATGGTCAGCTATTCAAAGACCTGAACAGCGAAGGCTTCGCAAGGGTAAGGGTGAACGGTGAGACCCGCAGAACCGATGAGGAGATCGAACTCGATCGCTACAAGAAGCACGATATCGAGGTAGTCATCGATAGACTGGACCCGGCCGAAGACAGATCTAGGCTCGTTGAAGCAATTGAGAATGCCCTCAAGAAAACCGAAGGGCTAGTTAATATTCTGAATTCAGAAAACGGTGAACGGCTTTACTCCTCCAAGATGGCCTGTCCAGTCTGTGGAATGGCATTTGAGGAGCTGCAGCCTCGCATGTTCTCTTTCAACAGCCCATTTGGGGCCTGCGAGGCGTGCAACGGTCTGGGCATTCGGATGGAGTTCGATCCCGATCTAATCATCCCGGACAAAGAGCTCTGTATAGCGGACGGTGCTGTGGCCCTCTATCGAAACGCCATCGACGGCTGGCGAGGGCAGCACCTTGCAGCCGTGGCTAAGCACTTCGACTTTGACATCTTCACCTCAATTCAAAACCTCACAGAGGTACAGTATAACGCTCTCATGTACGGCTCGGATGACCGCATCCAGTTCAGCATGAGCATGAAGAACGGAGATGCTTATTGGTCCCATAACGCTAGCTGGGAAGGTCTCATCCCACAGTCTGTGAGGCTATATGGGCAGACCAACTCCGAGTACCGACGGGAGGAGCTTGAAAAGTTCATGAGGGTTCTTCCATGCCCGAAGTGCGATGGAAAGCGGCTGAAAGAGAAGGTTCTGGCCGTGAGAGTTGATGATAAGTCCATTGTGGATGTAACCGATCTATCCGTCAGCGAATGCATCGCATTTTTCGAAGGACTGGAGCCAAGGCTTTCCGAAAAAGCAAAGGAGATTGCCCGGCAGGTTTTGAAAGAGATTCGCTCACGCCTTGGCTTCCTGGAGCACGTCGGCCTTGGCTACCTAACGCTCTCTAGAAACGCTGGGTCCCTGTCCGGCGGGGAAGCCCAGAGGATCAGGCTGGCGACGCAGATTGGTTCGAACCTGACGGGCGTACTTTACGTCCTGGACGAACCCTCTATCGGGCTGCACCAGCGGGACAACACGCGATTGATCAAGACTCTGAAGGAGCTTAGAGACTTGGGCAATACACTGATCGTTGTCGAGCACGACGAGGAGACCATCCGCAGCGCCGATCACGTCCTGGACATCGGTCCAGGTGCTGGCATACATGGTGGATATCTGGTAGCCCAAGGAATTCCTGAGGAGATCGAAAGGAACCCTGCATCCCTAACAGGTCAGTATCTATCAGGGAAAAAGCAGATCGATACTCCGTCTATGCGCAGGAAGAGCGACTCTTTTATCCGCATCAGAGGATGCCGTGAGAACAACCTGAAGAACATCGAGGCAAGCATCCCCATTGGCGTCTTGACTGTGGTTACCGGAGTCTCAGGCTCGGGAAAGTCAACGCTGATTCATGACACGCTGTACCAGGCCTTGATGAAGAAGATCAACGGATCGTCAGTGACGCCTGGCGAGTATGACGAGTTGTGTTTCGACTCAGAGATCGACAAAGTCATTGTGATCGACCAGAGCCCAATTGGTAGGACTCCCCGCTCCAACCCTGCGACCTACACAAAGGTCTTTGACGCCATCCGCCAGGCGTTTTCGGGAACTAAGGAGTCCAAAGTAAGAGGGTACAAGGGTGGGCGCTTCTCCTTCAACGTGCACGGGGGTCGGTGTGAAGCCTGCCAGGGCGAAGGGCTGATCAAGATCGAGATGAACTTCCTGCCGGACGTCTACATCGAGTGCGATGAGTGCAAGGGCAGCCGTTACAACCGTGAGACCCTGGAGGTCAAGTACAAGGGCAAATCCATAGCCGAGGTCCTGGACATGACCGTCGAGGAGGCGAGGGAACACTTCAAGAACATTCCCTTCATCAAGAACAAACTCGACACTCTAGTTGAGGTGGGGCTAGACTACATCAAGCTGGGCCAGAGCTCCACCACCCTCTCCGGTGGGGAAGCCCAGAGGATCAAGTTAACAAGGGAGCTTTCCAAGAAGGCCACTGGTAGGACCATTTACCTGCTGGACGAACCGACCACGGGCCTTCACTTCGATGATGTGAGGAAGTTGATTGCTGTCTTAAACGACCTGGTGGCAAAAGGAAATACAGTAGTTGTAATCGAGCACAACCTTGACGTGATCAAGTGTGCAGACTACATAATCGATCTGGGACCGGAAGGCGGGAACGAGGGAGGACGGATCGTGGCTGCAGGAACTCCAGAAGAAGTTGCAGAGATCTCTGAAAGCCATACTGGAAAGTTCCTCAAGCCCAAGCTTTCTGGGCGAACAGGATCAGCGATTCAGTCATCAGGAAAGAGGCCATCTAAATCGAAAATGCAGATAGGGATACGTGAAAGAAAACAAGTTAAGGCTCCGTCCTAAATGATTTGGTCCGATCTGGCAGGAGGTCGAATATGAACGGCCTCATTGTTTTGCACCCGTAAAGAGTGTACAAAAAGGCCGTGCTTGCATGACGGGCCTACAAACATAGATAAAATGTTCCCGTTATAGCTCTACCCGGAAGGCCCTATCGAGGATGGAAGGCATTAGCCCGTCCAGCTCGGCGGAGAGTTTTCCTTCTGGAGACATCTGAGGGCGTCGGCCTTGGTCTGTAGAAGCCGGACCGCGCTACAAGCGGAGGGCATTCATTTTAGAATAACCTTGGATCTTCCACCCCTATTATGGACAGGGTTTTATGCTTGTAACAGCTTATTGTTTTATCTTCTATGAAATTGAAACAATTGCCGACAGATTTTATCGTCGAAGAAATCCCTAATATCAGAGTCACTCAGGAAAAAGACGATCAAACCATATTTCTCCTGGAAAAAAAGGAGATTGATACATATAATGCAATTCACTCTATAGCCAAAAAACTCCATATTCCACTATCTGAAATTGGATATGCAGGACTAAAAGACAAGCATGCTCTAACCAGACAGTACATTTCTATTCCAACACATTATAAGGCCCAGAATACAGAGATTGACGCGCTGAACATTCAGCTTGCAGGTTACCACAGGAAGAAAATAAAAATTGGTGATCTAAAGGGAAACAAATTCACGATTATTGTTCACGATGTCAAAAATAGCGAGTTGGATGATGTTTTCGAGATAGCAAAGACTATTTCTCGATCCGGCGTCCCGAATTATTTTGATTCCCAACGCTTTGGCAGTGTTATCAAAAAGGAATTCATTGCAAAATATGTAATAAAGAAGGATTACGAACAAGCTGTTAAACTGTACCTAACCGCTTACTTCGAATCAGAACCAAGAAGGATTAAAGACGAAAAAAGTAAGATCCTTGCCCGGTGGGATGACCTACGCAATGTGGCCGTCGGGGACAAAGTCTTTGCAATAATAATAAAAGAATATTTAAAAACAAACAGTTGGCTTGAAGCTTACAAAAAAATACCGGCAAGCTTGAGAGAGATGTTCGTAAATGCCTACCAGAGCTATATTTGGAATGAATGCATCAAAGAGGTATTGAAGACCTGTGTTGATGAGAAAAAATTATACCCGATAGATTATGCCGCAGGATGGCTGATCTTCTACGAAACTCTTTCAGAGAATGAAATACAGCAGATCCCTCCCACATTTAGAACAGTGAGTGATACGGCAATCTTTTCCGACTTTGAGAAGCAGGTTATAGATTTTGTTCTCTTAAGGCAAGGAATCAGACTTTCCGATTTGAATATTGAATCAGAGACGGGGAGTTTCTTTAAGTCACATGCACGCCCCATAATCGTAATACCAGAGAAATTTTTAATCGCTGATCCTGTGAAGGATGAATTGAATGACATAAAGAGGTCATCAAAATTTAAGATTGAAGTGTCTTTTTCTTTACCAAAAGGAAGCTATGCGACCATTGTCACAAAACACCTTTTCGGAAACTAAAAAAATTAGGTGATTATCAATTATCTGCCCCTAACATATATTTTACTAATAATTCAAACAAGTTATCGGTCCTTTGATTGTATCTCCATTCCATCTCCTTGATGTACAACAGAAATTTATTTTTTGATATGCCATGATGTTTTATTA
>JBGQAL010000035.1:0-20226 GCA_041494285.1 Methanotrichaceae archaeon | reverse complement strand
GTACCACTGTTGAAGTATCAGAATTTTGAACATCAGAATAACGTCGCAGTTTGGTCTTCCGCCCCTCTCACACTTATTGTAATACATTTCTTCGAGGGTACAACGAATTGGTGACCAATCTATTCTATCCGATATCTGCGACAGTCGAGACTTCTCTTGATTCGCATAAAGCCCTCGCAGCATCCAAGCAGTAAAAGAATCCATATTATGTAATAGTATTGTTAGTATATAAATTTATCTATACTAAGACTTCGGAGTAGGTTTATAGGAATCCTCAATAGATGTACTTGAAAGGGTTGAAACCCTTTCCACGAGATGAGGGCGGGGTAGAAGGGGGAAAAATTGGACCGTTTCGGCAGGGCCCCGGTAGTGGGATCGGGCTTGGTACTGATCCAGGTACTCGGCCCCCGCTGCGGTTTAAATATGCTGCGCGTTCCATAAATCTGATCCTAAGTCAATTAACTCAATTAAAAACAAAAAATATATATAGAATAAAGGTATAACATCAAATTGGTTGGCGAGAAGATATCAAGGCATAACTCTGTTTCATTCTTCTCGTTCCCTCCTACAGGATCGATGTTATTCTGCCTTTAAGATTCTCAGTTGCCTTTGTTACGAATAGTACATATAACCCACACTGTCTGCTTTTGCAGCATAGATTCTATATCATAATAATCGCTATGAACTGCCACTATTGAACGATAACGGGCGAGCTGGCCGATCTGTGCCTAAAGTTTGTGGAATAGGTAGTTTTCCAGAAGAGCGGTTAGGCCGTTTTTGCTAGTTGTATAATCTGATCCGGACAAAAAAACTGATTTGGTACGTGTGCCAATTAGATTATGGCGCTTGCCTACTAATAGATCCCCTCAACCCTGTAAGCGACAGATAGCCCATATCCAAGGATTATTAGCACAACATTCAAAACATTTTTATCCAATAAGAATATTAGTATACGGTATGCCTGAGGATACGTTCTCCTACCAGATTCTGATGGATGCAGTGTTCGCTGCCACTGATGCCCGGGGTTCCGTCTACCCCGACGATAGCAATTATGTGGCTATCACGCTTGATACTGTCAAGTCCATTATCGCCTCCTTTGACCCTAAGCCCGCCTCATCCGGGGCCGAAAACAGCCACGATCAGGCCAGAAGGCTGTGGTACAGGTTCAAGGAATATCACCCCAGGTGCGCGTGTGGGATTGTGCGGCTCATGTCGCCAGTTCCAAACGACCTGGTGGGCATAGTGACCGCCGAGGACCTTCTTGGGATGGATATCAAGACATCGACGGGTGTGTCCTACCTGGACAGAGAGATGCTCAACGATGATCTGTCAGAGATTCAGGGCATTTCTGTTCAATATCCATCTCCACCGGTCAAGCCCAGTGTCGAGCGGCCCAAAAGGCTGAGGCCACCCTGGAGGCCCAAAGAAGCCCCAGACTTGAGCCCGAAGGCGGAGTTGACCCTCATCGAGCCCCATACCAAAGAGATATTCAAGCGGAGCCAGGGCGGCACATTTGGAGAAGGCGGATGGCAAGTTTCAGAGATTAGAGCTTTTGCTGTATGGTTTTAGCCAGTGATTTTAGCAAGGCGCAGGCGCTCACGTGCAGCCTTGTTGACGCTCTGATCCGTGTCTTGGGCCAGGCGCTCCAGGATTTCTTCAGGCGTGCTGGAGTTTAGAGCAACCGCTTCCCTCACCTTCCACGACCAATGGATAGAGAGCTCTGCAAGGGCTTTTTTGTCCAGGTTGGGGTTACGACCGACTGCTTCCCTCACTTCCCAGCTTTTGTCCAAGGCCAGGGCGGCCAATGCCGTCTGAGGTGTCTTGGCGTTCAGAGCTACAGAGACCCTCACATCCATGATCCTGTCAGCAGAGAGATAGGCCAGCAGGCTCTCCGGAGTTACCTCGTTTTTGGCAACCCTGTCTCTGACCAGCCAGCTCACGTCCTTGGACAGCTTGGCAAGCAGTTGTGGCGTAATCCCAGGGTTGGACGCGGCCGATGCCCGAACGTGCTCGTCGCCATCGGATGAGAGAGCTCGAAGGGCTTCTTGGGTAACGTTCGGGTTCCTGGCAACTGCTTCCTTTATAAGATAGCGATTCTTGTCGAGGGTGTAGTCGTAGTCAATAGCCTCATCCGCCGCCAGATCATCCAGGACCTCTGCTGGTGTTCTTCCGTTCAGAGCCACTGCAGCCCTGACGAATCCATCACTGTCGCCTGCCAGTCGAACTAGGACCTCCTCCGGGGATCTTTTATTGCCTGCTACTGCCTCCCGGACCCACTGAACGCCATCCCCTGCCAGCCGCCGCAGGCTCTCCTCCCCGGTGCACGGATTCCAGGCCACCCTCCTTCTCACATGCCAGTCGAAAGACAGGGATTGCTCGGCAAGGTTGCCCTCTGCGGTTTCACACTCCATTGAAGTCTTTTTTTCGACTTTTTTTTCTTTTTCGGCTTCAACCATTGTTTTTCACTCTTTCAAATCCGGTAGCCTACGATAGCAATAGAAGCTATAAACCTCCTCCAACAGCTTGTCGGGCCTCCTTTCGTCGTGCCTTTCAAGCTTCCTTTCGACAACAGGTAAATCCAACGATGGCGATATCATCCTCAGGAGGACAGGATCTCCGCCAATCACCGCATACTTGGCTATGGATCTGAATCTTACGGCCATCTCACCGAGCTTCTGGACCACGGCATCGGCATGATTGCGGATATCCTCCTCGCGCAGCCTCTCGAATCTCTTCTGGCTCCAGCCGCCCTTGGAGTGCTTCTCTTTCACGGGGCTTTCCACCTGCTCCTGGATCTCAAAATCGCTTTTGGTCAGGGCCAAACCGATGAAAGTGTCTCCTGCATGGGCTGATATGACCAGGACCGGAGTCTCCATAAAATCCCGGAGCTGTTCGAGCTGGAACGTGCTGCCGAAAGTGGGAGGGCTTTGCGTCACAGGCAATGGCGGCACCAGGGCCAGAGTGAAGATAAAAGGGCAGTGAAGAACAGCCATCCCTCGGTCGGATTTGATCGATACTGCAAGCTTCTCCGCTTCCGAAGGAAGGCCGGCCGGACTCTTCAGGTAAGCTGTGAGAAGATCGTCCTCTGGAGATCTGATGGCGTCGAGCCTTTCTAGTAGCTTATCCACCACCGTTGGCCTGAGCCTAAGTCCATGGACCGTCTGGCTAATTTTCGTCTCCTCATCAGCCTTCTGGGGCATAACCGAGGAAGAGGAAGCTTTCACATCCGCTGCCTTCAGGACCAGGTTGGCCTCCTGATAGGCGCTAGTCAGCTTTCGAATCTTCTCCTCTCGTTTTTCGAGATTGGAGGCCAGCTCATCCTTCTCTCGCGACAGGCCGGAGACTCTCGACTCAAGCTCTCTGATGTGGTCCTCATATTTCTTTTTCCCGAAAAGGTCTACCAAGCCATCACCATTTAAGCAGTGTTTTTGTGAAGAGAAATGATTTTCCCCGCTGATGGAAGTGGGAGCATCTTGTGTACATACAGACTGGTTAACTACCAGTGGGATGCCTTTAGTCTTGGTTCGTATTTTTACTCCCTAATGATAATATTAGAAAAATTTTTATAGCGCCGGAAGCAAATAAATATTATAGGATTAAAAAACTTAGAAGTTATTATTTAATACTCAGTTGAATATATGGACAAGGATAATATGGAATAGGAATAGGGGATAAGTCGAATTTTAACATTTTTTATTTTTATAACAATCTCGAATCTTGGGGAACTGAGCTTCTTTGATCTAATAGGTTGATCTGTATCAATGATTCGAAACTGTTAAATATGAATTCCACAGTGACCAACCTAATTAGGAGGGCGTTCTAGATGAACATTATGAGGATGCTGGCAGCAGCTTTAATCTTGTTTTTGATCATGGGCATCGGCGCTGGGACCGAATATAATCTAAGCCAAAGTCCACTTCCCGAAGCTATGCCGACACAAATGGAACCTGCCCCTACGCAAGCACCAATCGGTTCCGAATTCCAAACACCAATTGGGCCAGGAAGCCAAGCACAGATTTGGCCTGGAGGTCAAACTCCAACTGAAAGTCCAACACCTATCTGGCCCGGAAGTGAAGCTCCAATTGAACCCGGAAATAGTTCGAGTCAAGCATCCTCACCCAGCAAGATCTATTGTACGAATCAAGGTTATAGCTATCAAAATGGAAAATGTGTTTTTCCTGATGGTTCTTCATGCGAGGCAGGGGCTTTCTCCAGAGGAGAATGTAGCTACAATTCAGGATCGAATCAGCATGTAATCGGCATGGCCAATCCTGCTTCTGTTAACTGCGTGAACAATGGAGGTAAAGTTGATATAAGGCATGATTTGTCAGGAAACGAAATAGGGTATTGCATATTACCCGACGGATCGGAATGCGATGAGTGGGCCTTCTATAATGGTGAATGTAAGGGGTCAGGCCCAGATCATGAATCTAAGATATTCACAATCTGGATAGGAGATGTTCATTCAAAGAACCTTCCAAGCGCTGAAGTGTTTATTGATGGTAACCGCGTAGGAGTTACCAATTCAAAAGGTGAAGTTCGTGCGGGAGTCAATTTTGGTCAGCATACCGTTTCGGCCAAAGCCTCCTGTGGAGATGCTAGCAAGGACTACGACTTCACTCCAAATATCAGTGGGGTCACTTTAACCATAGACAGCTGTGGTGGAGGGACTCCAGGAAACTCAAAAATATTCACAATCTGGGTAGGAGATGTTCATTCAAAGAACCTTCCAGGTGCTGAAGTATTTATTGATGGCAACAGCGTAGGAGTTACCAATTCAAAAGGTGAAGTTTGTACAGAAGTTAATTTCGGTCATCACACAGTATCTGCCAAGGCAAACTGTGGAGAAGCCAGCAAGGATTACGACTTCAGTAACAGCATAGATGGCGTGACTCTTACCATCGATAGTTGTCCAGCCGAACAGATAAAGACCTACAAGATCTGGGTCGGTGACAAGAACTCGAAGAACTTGCCTGGAGCTGAAGTGTTTATTGATGGCAACAGCGTAGGAGTTACTGATTCAAAAGGTGAAGTTCAAACAAAAGTTAATTTTGGTCAGCATACCGTTTCGGCCAAAGCCTCCTGTGGAGATGCTAGCAAGGATTACGATTTCGCTCAAGATATCAATGGGGTCACTTTAACCATAGACAGCTGTCCTGGTGGAAGGATGCCTGACCTGGTGGTATCTAGATTATCGTTTAGTAAGAATCCATGCCATTTAGGCGATGATGTGGAGATAACTTTCTGGGTTGTCAATCAGGGTGATCGATTCTCGGACGGATGTACAGCCTGTTTAATGATAGATGGCCAAAAGGTAAGTGACTTCACTGTTCCGGACGGTTTTAAACTAGAAGTGGGAAAGTCGGTGGTATGGTCTTATACTTATAAAGTGAACCAGGCCACTCCGAACCCCCATAATGTACGAGTATGTGCCGATTGCGCCAACATAATCTCAGAGAAAGATGAAAGTAACAATTGCATAGAAGATCTTCTCAAAGTAGAATGTCCTACAACAGAAGAAATCCGACAACTTATTAATGGCTGGAAGGAAGGCACAATATCATTAAATACTGTCATTGATGCAATAACTGAGTGGGCACAATGCAATAAGATCCAAAATGTTGACCCGGGATCGATAGAGCAGCAAAGGCAACAAATGATGTCTCTCCTTCAAACAAATGGAAATAGCGTTCGAGGAAATGAATCACTCTCCTAAAGGAATGACATCGCGAATACTGCTGAACCAGGGTATCCCTAGAAGTAGTTGTAACTATCCCGACGAGTTATTCATGTAATTCCGGACTGGCAGTGCCACCTCAACAGACCGCTCACCTCTACATGTCGAATCGGGCAGCCAGTCCCATCTTATCCAAGCCTTCTAGTAGTTCAAATACCGAACCGCACCGCCCCTCACCGCAGGGCAGAGGGTATTATGATAAACGATTTTTTTTGTTATTAAGAGATAAAATGATTATATAGAAAAGAGACAGTATGACACATATCGAGGGAGATTGCGACTGAAGAGAGTAATAACTCAAACGGATTGTTGAGGGCGCTTAGTGAATCCTTAATGTCCGGCGCGCTCTGTCTTTTCTAATCTACCTATCTTTGCCATCTACACCGGATCAAAGCCACAAGGTTCTTAAGATCTTCATATGTTTCGCGAAATTGTAGGCTTGATTAAGTAACCTCAACTTCACATAGGATTGCAGTCAAAATCCGCTCTCCCAGATTCGATGGCTGTCTGTTCAAAACTTCGCCTATTTCTGCTCAAGCTGTTTAATCCCTGGTATTACGATCTTGCAGTGCCTTGAGAGTTTATTTGTTTCGAGAATTCTAGAAGAATGATTGATCCAAAAATTGAGATTAGCGGACTCGCTGGGAATCGAACCCAGGTCAGCGGGTTTCTCCGATCTGGTCTCCGAAGCCCGCTAGGATGTCCTCTACCCCACGAGCCCAAACGTCTACAACATCTATTTCCCATGCTATTAACCTTTCCCGCATCCAACATCCAGGACTATAAAAAGAACTATCCTGCCTACTAACGTTCGCGGACGACCACAACTTAGATCTGATCGCAGATGATGACGATTCCTTATCGTAACGATCGATAATTTAAAGTACCTCGAAGTAGGCTAGGCTACCTGCACTATTTGGATTCATACCTTGGAGATGCGATGGAGGCTAAAATAAGAGCACTGCTCGAAGAGCTTCCGGAGAAGGAAGGAGCTTTGATACCCCTGTTGCAGGGAGTTCAATCTACGCTAGGCTACATCTCCCAGGATGCTGTGGAAGTAATAAGTGAGGTTTTAGGGATCTCAGAGAGCGAGGTCTATGGGGTGGCCACCTTTTATTCTGAGTTCAGGCTCTTTGAGCCCGGAGAGCATCAGGTAAAGGTTTGCCTGGGAACATCGTGCTATCTCAAAGGGGGAAAAGACCTGCTGGAACGCCTCTCCAGAAGCCTGGGCGTTCAGCCGGGTCACACCACTCAGGATGGAAGGTTCAGCCTGGAGACGGTCGCCTGTCTAGGCTGCTGCTCCCGGTCTCCTGTTATGGCTGTTGACGGCGTGGTTTACGGAAACCTAACCCCGCTCCAGGCCGAGGCAATTATTGACGATTTGGATTAAGCGATCTTAGATAGGTTTTATGAAGCTTGCTTCAGATTCTGAAGATCTGGAAAAGATCCGCAGAGAGGCCAAGAAGGCCTGGGATGATCTCTTCTCAGCGAACACTCTGGTGTGCACAGGCATGTCCACCTGCGGCATATCCGCTCAGGCCTGCCAGACCCAAGACGCCATAAAGGCAGGGCTATCTGGAAGAGATTATCCGGCCAGGTTCATGAAGGTGGGATGCCTGGGGCTGTGCTACGCTGAGCCTCTGGTTTATGTAAAAAAACCAGGCCAGCCGATGGTCTGTTACGGCTATGTGACACCTGAGGTTGTCCCATCCTTAGTGGACAGGGTCATCTTGGGAGATGACCTATGGAAAGAACGGGCTTTGGGTGTCGTGGATTTGCTGGATGTTAAGGACCAAGGTGCACGAACTGACATCTCCATCCCTTCGATCTGGGACCATCCGATGCTCAAACCCCAGATTAGGATTGCCCTTCGGAACTGCGGCATCATCGATCCTGAGAGTATAGACCATTACCTGGCCAGGGGCGGTTATAGCGCCCTTGCAAAGGCTCTGAGCACCAAGCCAGAGGCTGTCATAGAAGAGGTCAAGAGATCGGGACTCAGAGGTCGCGGCGGAGCAGGATTCCCCACTGGGATGAAGTGGGAGTTCTGCCGCAAGGCTCCTGGCAAAGAGAAGTACCTGATATGCAACGCAGATGAGGGAGATCCGGGGGCATTTATGGATCGCTCCGTCCTGGAGGGCGACCCCCATTCTGTCCTGGAAGGAATGTTGATTGCAGCTCACGCCATAGGCTCTACCGCTGGCATAATTTACTGCAGGGCTGAGTATCCTCTGGCCCTCCAGAGGCTGAAGATAGCGCTCCGCCAGGCCAGGGATTACGGCCTTTTTGGAGATGACATCCTGGGATCGGGAATGGATTTCGACATCACCATAAAAGAGGGAGCTGGAGCTTTTGTTTGCGGTGAAGAGACAGCGCTAATGGCCTCCATCGAAGGACACAGGGGGATGCCCAAGACCAGACCGCCTTTCCCGGCCAACGCAGGGCTCTGGTCCAAACCGACGAACATAAACAACGTTGAGACCTTTGCCAACCTGTCGGCCATAATAAATCGTGGAGGAGACTGGTACAACTCCATCGGCATAGGAAGGAGCAAGGGCACCAAGACCCTATCTCTTGCCGGAGCGGTCAGAAGGGCGGGACTCATTGAGGTTCCAATGGGCATGACTCTTCGCGAGATCATCTTCGATATCGGTGGAGGCATACCTGGAGACCGTGCCTGCAAGGGAGTACTGACAGGCGGCCCTTCTGGTGGGTGCATACCTGCTGCCCATCTGGATACACCCGTGGACTACGAGTCTCTCGCCAAAGAAGGATCGATCATGGGGTCGGGAAGCATGATAATAATCGATGAAGGCACCTGTATCGTTGACCTTGCCAGGTTCTTCCTGACCTTCACCCACAGGGAGTCATGTGGAAAATGCACACCCTGTAGAATAGGCACAAGGCAGATGCTGGGTATCCTCGAGAAGATAACGAGAGGCGAAGCCGATCTATCCGATCTATCAAAGCTGGAGCGACTGGCCAACGCTGTGAGGAGCGGCTCGCTCTGCGGCCTTGGCGCGGGTGCCCCCAACCCCGTTCTCACGACATTGAGGTTCTTTAGGAGTGAGTTCGAGGAGCACATTCTCAGGGGAAATTGTCCCTCTTTTGTCTGCAAAGATCTGACCTCTTTCTACATAGACCAGGAGCGCTGCAGATCTTGCGGGATCTGCGCGGAAAGTTGTCCGGCTGAGGCCATTTCCAGCCAGTTCAAGGCAGCGCACGTCATCGACCAGAACAAATGCATAAGGTGTGGCGTCTGCATCTCCGTTTGCCCCGAGAAGTTCAGCGCTGTAACTCGAAAGTCAGGGAAAAAGGTGGCCTAGTGCATCTGAAGATCGACGACGTTGAGGTAGATGTTCCGGCTGGTACCACTGTCAAGGAGGCTGCAATGCGGTCCGGGATAAGGATACCTGGCCTGTGCGATTACCCCAGCCTGAAGCCCTATGGCGGCTGCAGGCTGTGCCTTGTTGAGATTGAGGGCATCCGCGGTTTTCCTTCATCCTGTACCTTGCCCGTCAATGAAGGGATGGTCGTTCGGACCGGCACTCCTGCCCTTTTGGATCTTCGGAAAAGCATATTGGAGATGCTCCTCTCCGAACATCCGTCGAATTGTCTGACTTGCGAGCGTGCTGGGAGGTGCGATGAAGCCAGAGAGCCCATGAGAAAGGTGCCCCAGACCATGGGATGCCGGTACTGCCCCAAAGACCAAAGGTGCGCCCTCCAGGAGACGGTGGAACTTGTCGGCCTGGAGAAGGTTGAGCTTTCCCACATCGGCACCTCCAAACAAGTTGTAAGAAGCCCCTTCTTCGATCGAGACCCCAACTTGTGTATCCTGTGCGGCCGGTGCGTTCGCGCCTGTGAGGAACGATTTGCCGGAGCCATTTCTTTCATCTTCCGGGGTTTCGAGGCAGTCATTGGAACGGCCTTCGAGAAGCCGCTGGAAGAAGTGGGGTGCAGGTTCTGTGGGGCGTGTGTCGACGTGTGTCCCACGGGTGCTCTGGCAGAACGAGCGGGGAGGTGGGCGGGCCCGTCCAGTGACGTGATACTTACCACTTGTCCTTTCTGCAGCGCCAACTGTCAGATCGGCCTAGAGGTCGCGGGCGGAAAGCTGCTGCGGGTGGCATCCGTCGGGAATAAACTATGCGTTCGGGGAAGATTCGGAACAGGTTTCGTCCAAGATCCGACTAGGCTAAGGTTGCCTCTGGTCCGGAAGAACGGAAAGCTGGTCGAGGCGGGCTGGGATGAGGCATTGGCTGTCGCGGCGGAGGGGCTTGCCAGATACTCAGGTGAACAGTTCGCGGCAATCACCTCCGGTGTCTGCACAAACGAGGCACTCTACCTAGTCCAGAAGTTTGCCCGCGAGGTCATGAAAAGCGAAGCTGTGGCCCCGGACGCTTTAGCTTTAGGAATGAAGCCTAAGGATATCATCTCAGCCGGCTCTGTTCTGGTCGTGGGCGACCTAGCCGAAACCAATCCTGCAACAGAACTGGCCCTGAGATCGGCAAAGAACCTAGTTGTTATAAGCCCATTGAAGACCGATCTAGCCAGGGCATCCTCCACGTGGCTAGCGCCAGTGCCTGGGCAAGAGTACAGGACCCTTGTGGCTCTCACAAGAGCGATCTTGGACGAGGATCTGGATTTGAACGGCTCAGGAGTGACCGAAGAGGAGATACGTAACGTGGCTCCCTTGCTGGCTGGCGCAACTCTGGTGATCGGGCCGGACTGCTGTGTCGATATAGTCGTAGCTGCAAGCCGATTGGCCAAGGCTCTGAAGGGAAGGCTGGCAGTTTTAGGTGCAAACTGCAACTCTCAGGGAGCCTCCGTTCTCGGCATGGGCCGAGAATACCAGGAGACTATCCAGGCTATCTCCCAAGGAAAGGTCAAGGCTGCCTATATCGTTGGAAGCAACCCGGCTAGGGCAAAGCCGGAGCTGGTAGAGGCTCTGTTAGGACTGGAGTTCCTTGTGGTTCAGGACATCTTCCTGACAGAGACTGCCAAGCTGGCGAGTGTGGTCTTTCCAGCGGCCAGCTTTGACGAAGTCGATGGCACTTACTCGGGACCTGGCGGAAACCTGTTGAGGCTTAGAAAGGCAGTAGAGCCTCTGGCCGGGTCAAGGCCGGACTGGCAGATAACAGCCGAGCTGGCTATTAAAATGGGCGCTGTAGGGTTCGATTTTAAGGGTCCTGAATCTGTCCTCAAGGAGATGCAAGCCCAACCGGCACGGAATCAAGCAGACCTAGAGTCTTCTGTCCTGAAGGCTCCAGAGAAACCCTCGGACAACGCTCAGGTTATCCTCATGGCTGGGCCAAGCCTGTATTCCTTTGGAAGCGGCACAAGGACGTCCAGGATTCCTGATCTAAGGTACTTGACCAAGGAGAGGTGGGCGGAGTTGAATCCTGAAGACGCCAAATCCTTGGGAATCTCCAGTAGTGATAGGATTATTCTCGATACGAACAAGGGAAACATCAAAGCCGTTTCCAAAGTATCCGGAAGAGTGCCCAGAGGAGTTCTCCGAATAGATCTTCAATCCGATTTGAGCAGGATCATGGACGGCAGGGTCTGCGTGATTGAGGTGAGAAGAGATGTATGAAGTCCTTGAGAAGGAGTTTCTGGAGTCAGGCCTTGTGAGACTCAGAATCAGGGCACCAGAGGTGGCCGAAAAGGTGAGACCTGGTCAGTTCGTGATCGTTCGCGTCGATGATATGGGAGAGCGTGTCCCCCTCAGCTTGGCAGACTGGGATGAAGATTCGATCACAGTGATCGTACAGGACGTAGGGGTTTCCACTCGAAAGCTAGCAGCTCTAGGGAAGGGCGATTCTATTCTTAACGTCGCCGGACCTCTTGGGACTCCGTCTCGGATTGAGAACTACGGCACTGTAGTCGTAGTCGGCGGTTGTTTTGGAATCGGGCCGGGCTACGCCCTGGCCAGAGCCCTCAAAGAAGCGGGAAACAGGGTCCTCTTTATTGTGGAGGCCAGGAACAAAGACTGGCTCTTCTGGCAGGACAAGCTGAAAGAAGTCTCTGACCGTCTCATAATCACCTGCGGGGACGGGAGCGCCGAAGCTGCCTATGGAACCAAGCCGCTGGCCAAACTTATGAGCGAGGAGAAAATAGACAGAGTTTTCGCAGTGGGCTGCACCTTCATGATGATGGAGATCGCCAACACCACCAAGCCTTTCGATGTGAAGACAAGGGTCAGCCTAATGCCCCTGATGGTTGATGGGACTGGGATGTGCGGAGCTTGTCGGTGCTCAGTGGGGGGCGAGGTCAAGTTCGGCTGCGTGGACGGTCCAGAGTTCGATGCTCACCAGGTGGACTGGAGCCTACTAATAGAGAGGACGAGAAGCTACCTGGACGAGGAAACGGGTGCCCTGGACCTCTGGGAGAGGGAGAACTGGCATAGAGCCATGAAATCCCGAGGTACTTTTTAGCTCTTTTCATTAGCTCTAATCTTAGCTCTATCAAAGACAACCTTTTCAATATGGGCTACATTTATTGGGCTATGCCCAAGGAGATTGTCATGATCGGCAGGTCGAACGTCGGCAAGTCCACTCTTTTCAAGGCGCTTACTGGAAAGAAGGTCAGAGTCGGTAGGAGGCCCGGGATCACGAGGTACCATTTCAAAGTCCAGGTTGGCAGCATCTTCTACGTGGATATGCCGGGTTACGGCTTTATGCTGCGCACCAGCAAGGCAGATCAGGACAGGGCCAAGAACCTCATAGTTAACTATTTCGAAGAGCACGCGAGCGAGATCCTCCTGGCAGTTCAAGTGATAGACGCTGCGTCTTTCCTGGACATTGCCGATAGATGGGAGGGCCGGGGAGAGGTCCCCCTGGAAATCGAGCTTTATGAGTTTTTAAGTGATCTGGGACTGGAGGTTGTTGTGGCGGCGAACAAGATGGACAGGATAGCCAAAAAAGATACGGACTGGGTCCTGGATGCCATAGTAGAGCGGCTAGGCATGCTGCCTCCTTGGGGTCAGTGGTCAGAAAAGATAGCCCCCATAAGCGCAAAGCGCGGACAGATTGAGCCGCTCCAAAGGATAATAAGAGGCAAGCTGACAAAAGGATGATTCGGTAGATCCGAGTTATTTTACAGCAGGCTTTATGTCTTCAGCCTCAAACCTCTTCTTGACAGCCTCCCTGACGTCGGAGGCTATGTCGCTGGCCATCTGTCTTCCAGGGATATCTATGTAGAGTTTCAGGTTCAGCTCCGAGTACCTCGAATCGCTCACAAGCACTTTTATCACTCTGTCCTTCAGCACATGGGGGTGTTTTCTGGCCTCTTGAAGTATGATCTCTCTGGCCTTATCGATATCGGATGCTAGTGCTAGATCGAAGTCCACGTACCAGGTGATCACCGCTTCTTTTATGGTCCAGTTTATGATCGGCTCGTTGCTCATGATGTTGTTTGGCACAATGATCCTGCGATAATCCTTGGTAAGAATTACTGTGTGCCGAAGCGTCAAATCCTCTATAACACCGTAGTCGTTCCGAAAGTCTACCCAATCTCCCACCCTAAATGGCCGGAAGATTGCTATGAATACGCCCGAGGTGAAGTTTGCCAGGGAATCCTTAGCGGCGTAACCGATAGCCAGGCCTGCCAAGCCTGCTGAGGCCAGCATCACCGTAGCCAGGCTGTGGAGCTGAGGTATTTGAAGGATTATCAGCATCAATCCCAGGATGTAGATGGAAGCGGAGACCAATCTTCTTATCATCACGCCAACAGTCTCATCCAGCTCCATCTCGACCTTGCCAACTACCTTGGGAATGTAGTTTTCTAGCATCCTATCTGCGAACTTGGCGGCATAATAGGTCAGAAGGGCGATCATCAGGATTATGATCAGGTTGATAAGAGTTGGTATCAGGTTGATGTCGTGAATGGTCTGGAAGAGGATGTCGATGGAGGTCATGTTGACGTGCTGGCCTGCAATGGAGTCAACGCTCGACTGAATCCTGTGACTAAGAATCAAGGGATCGGCCAAGTCTTTGATCGTATTGACATCCATCTATATCGAGATAGATTGAGCCTACATAAAAGTTTCCGATGGATGGGAAAAGGGTTTTGCAAAATGCTTATATAAATAGCACAGGTCTCGGAAGAAACGAATTTTATGGTCAACGAACCTATGGTTTTGGATGCTTCTGTAAGAAGCGTATAAAGAAAGAGGAGGCAGACCACTCTCCGCCTGATTCCGGGCAAATTTAGGTGAACATCCTCATGGCGCCTTCGGAGCTCTCCTCTTCGTCTCCTAGCACCTTCTTTATGGCCTTTTCGAAATCCTGGAGTGTCACTTCGTGTGCGCCTATTCTGATGGCGTTCATGCCAGCCTCGACCACAATGGCTTTCAGGTCTGCTCCGCTTGCATCCTCTGTTTGTTTTGCGATCTCCAGGAGATCTATACCTTTGGCCTTCTTCATCTTCCGGGCGTGAATCTCCAAGATCTTGTGCCTGCCCTCTAAAGTAGGCATGGGTATCTCGATTATCCTGTCAAACCGCCCAGGCCGAAGAAGCGCGGGGTCCAGGATGTCTATTCTGTTTGTGGCTGCGATTATCTTGATGTCTCCCCTGGTCCTAAAGCCGTCCATCTCCGCCAGGAGCTGCATCATAGTCCTGTTGACCTCAGCGCTTCCTGTTGTCCCGTCGTGGGTCCTGATGCTGCCTACGGCGTCTATCTCGTCGATGAACAGAATGGACGGGGCCTTTTCTCTAGCCATCTGGAAGATGTCGCGGACTAGCTGGGCACCCTCGCCTATGAACTTGTGAACCAGCTCTGAGCCGGACATGTGAATGAAGGTGGCCTTGGACTCGTGGGCTACTGCCTTGGCCAGCATTGTCTTACCGGTTCCAGGCAGGCCGTAAAGCAGGACTCCTCTTGGTGGCTCGATGCCGATCTCGGCAAAGATCTCGGGACTTGTTAAAGGCAGCTCCACTGTTTCCTTTATCTCTTTGATCTGCTCATCCAGACCACCCACCTGGTCATAGGAGATGTCCGGAGCCTCGATGAGCTCCATCGTCTTGGCCCTGACGTCTACGGATCGGTCTAGAATCCTGACTATGGTCAGGGAGTTGTTTATTGCAACGCGGGTATTGGGCTCGAGCTTGCTCATCAGCTCCGGAGGCGCTGCTGTTATGAACTCCTGGTTGTTTCCGTGCTGCCTTAAGAGGACGTAGTCCTCTGCTACCTCCATCACCGTGGCCATGAAAAGAGGCATCCTTCGTAGGAGAGTGTTCTCTTTCTTGAGCCTCTCCACCTCGCGCAGGTATTTCTTGTTTGTTATCAGGGATTCGAAGAGCTTGGCCCTTATCTCTTCCCGCTCCATCTTTGTGGACTCCAGCTCTTCAGCGGTATTCTTAATCTCCATCTCCAGAGCGGAGATCCTTTTTGCGAATGACTCTTGAATTGTGCCTTGATCCGACACTGTCGTTGATTCACTCATATGAAACAAACCTTGGGTTTTTTTTGGATATAAACCCATGCCTGTGATATATTCGGAGATGGGATATGGGACCGAATATTTTGAGTCATTTTGGTGATTTTCTAACAGGGATGCACTGATGTATCCCGTGATGTATTGACGTCTTTGATCGATCCTTGCATGGGATAGATTATCTTCGCCTCCCTAGAGTGCTATACTCAGAGTGCTATACTCAGAGTGCTATACTCAGAGTGCTATACTCAGAGTGCTATACTCAGAGTGCTACACTCGAGAGCTCCCTTCAATTTTCGAAAAGATAATTAATCTTGATTGTCGTTTATTCAGGCGGTAAGATGATAACTCTTCAGAAGTACGTCCGTCCTCCATTTGAGGTTGTGGAGCGCAAAGGCATCGGGCACCCTGATACTCTAGCCGACGGCATCTCGGAGGCCATCTCAAGGGAACTATGCAGGCATTACCTCGAGGAGTATGGCCAGATCCTCCATCACAACGTGGATAAGGTCCTGATCATAGCAGGCAAAAGCCAGCCGGAGTTCAGAGGCGGTAAAGTGCTGATTCCTCCGTCCGTCGTAATTGGCGGAAGGGCAACCAGGCCGTCGGGCAGGGTCCTGGACGAGATTTTCAACCAGGCTGTCGCATCCCATTTTCATAAGACCCTGAAAAACCTGGTGGATTACAGGGTTGAGCCAAGGGCAGAAGAAGGAGCGCCGGAGCTGAGAAGCCTCATCGGCCGTGGGGCTAACGACACCTCCATCGGAGTTGGATTTGCGCCCTTGGACTCCGTGGAGACAATGGTTCTCGATCTCGAGAGGGAGATCCGTTGCGTCAGAGGAGTGGGCGAGGACAACAAGGTAATGGCTGTGCGGATGGGTGAAGACCTCAAGATAGTGGTAGCTGCTGCTATGGTCTCCAGGCACATCAGCTCCATGGAGGATTACATGGAGGCCAAGGCCAGGGTTAAGGACGTAGTAGTAAAAAGGTCGAAGACCGAGGACGTTAGCGTCAATGCCGCTGATTCAGGCAGCGACATCTTTCTTACGGTTACAGGCACCTCTATTGAGATGGGCGATGACGGAGCAACCGGCCGGGGAAACCGTGGAAACGGGCTCATAACCCCCATGAGGCCCATGACCATGGAGGCGATTGCAGGAAAAAATCCTGTCAGCCATGTAGGAAAGATATACAATGTTCTGGCTGAGAGGATGGCAAAAGAGATCGCGGAGCTGGAAGGGGTGGAAGAGGCCTATGTCACCCTGGTAAGCAAGATAGGCTCCCCACTCAACAAACCGCTACTCAGAGGGGTGAGAATATGCGGAGACCTGGAGCTTTCACCCTCAAAAGAGGCCAGGATCGACTCTGTCATAGACTACTGGCTGGAGCGGACCAACGACTTGGTGGAGGAGTTCGTCCAGGGGAAGCTGACGGTCTATTGAATTTTCAGTCTTTACCCTGGACATCCTTCTTGGCCATCTGCAATCTTTGCTTGGCCGTGTACCCTGTGGCACTCTCCAGGAAGTTCCTGAATCGCTTGTTTGTATCCATCGCCAGATAGTCGCTGACTCCAGGCTCCGACTGCGTAACAACCGCCAGCTTCTTTCCTTCGATCCAGACCTCGATGCTCTTCAGGGCACCGTAGCTCAGGGTAAGCTTTTCCCCATCCAGGCGGGCCTCGGAAGGGAACTCCGTCTCCAGGACGCCCTTGATTCTCTCCAGGTCGGGCGAAAAGCCCCTCTTCAGTTTGTACTCCATGACCGGTTCAAAAGAACTGATGGACTATAGATCTTTCGAGTGGACATTTATCGAATTACCATCAGGATGTCCTTTGGTTTCTCCTCCCCAAGAATCTTTTTTCGAGATACGAAAATTGCCGTCAATTCAAGATATGACTTAAAATCCATAAACACTCATGGCAGAAAAATAGGTTGGACTAGAACCTGAAGCCCAGCAGGTTCCAGTTGTTCAGCCACCAGATAAAGGACATCAACGCCAGGACAACCAGGGTGTAATGCACCCGTCCTGCAATGCCCCAGTACCCATTCTTCCAGGCAAGAATTGTTAATGCGGTGGACGTGAGCACCGGGATCGATGCAACCATTGCGATCGCTAGAACGGCAATGAGCGAGGGCGGGATGCCGTAAATAATTGACATTGGGTCGACCGCTAATAAAGCTACCAATGCTGCTATGAAGAGCAGATCCAGCAAACAAGCCACTCCTGCAAGCCATCTGGCAGCTCGTCCTAGCTTAACAGACTTTGTGGGACAGCGATTGAAAATGAAGCCTATTGGCCATATAAGTGTCGATAGAAAAAGAATAACGCAGGCTCCAAGCAGGGTGTAGTTGAAATTGGCACCATCGTACCAGGCCACCTTCTCGTAGGCGGTGGTGGGATTATTCGCATAGAAGAGGTGGTTGATATTGCCCTGCCCATCTTCGCCAAAGACCAGGCCATCTTCGAATGATCGTGAAGATGATATGCCCTCTGCCGGAAGGAAGACCAGCGACGCTACCTCGACCCACTGCTCTTGGCCCAGTCCAGGCTGTGAAGTCGTCAGGGTACTGTTTGGTCCGGGATTCACCTGTACCTCCTGGAAGAGCGAGCCTACCTTCTCGAAGTTCGTGTAGGAGCTTCTTGTCGGACGGTAGCTGCCTGCAAACTTGCTTGAATTATTCTCAAAGCCAGGGATGGGTTTGGGCACATGTGAAGGCGGGACCGGATAGTAGTGATCCATAAAGGTCCGCAACAGCTCGCTACCTGCTGGCTCACTGGCTCGTTGGTTGAAAGAAACGAAGATCCCGAGGTTTTGCTCTGGAAGCAGTTCCAACAGGGTATGAAACAGGATCGTGTCGCCGCCATGCCCAATTATGCTCTGATTGTTCAATCGCATCTCCCAGAAGCCATACGTCCAGCCGCTGACCTTTGGGTTGTTGGTGAATAGCTGGCTATGCATCCGTTGCGCCGTAGCCTCCTGCAGTATGCTGCTGTTGCCATATCGCCCGTTCTGCAGATGAGCTATCATGAACTTAGCCATGTCCTCTGATGTGGAGCTAATCGAGCCTGCTGGCCAGACCTGTACATATTCGAAGGGCTCAGCCGTGTAAGCATTGTTTGAGTAGATGTAGCCATTCGACATATTCGAGGCAAGTCTTAACGGCAAGGGCTGCTGAAAGCTGCTGCTATTCATATTCAAAGGAAGAAGAATCTTCTCTTCAACGTACTTATCAAAGGGCAATCCGGATACCTGCTCGACGATGTATGCAGCCAGCGCAGAGCCGTAGTTAGAGTAGGCCGTGAACTCTCCTGGTGGGCGCACGCGAGCAGGCATTTTGTCCTTAAGATTCTCTCCTAACGGAATGACATCGGTTTTGTTGCTAACAAACAATCGTCCGCCAGTCACCAGATCTTCGAAACCTGGAGTGTGGGTCATAAGATCCTTGAGGGTGATTGGTCGGGGATAGGTAGCCGGGATCTGGAAATCTTTGAGGTATATGTTGACATCGGCATCCAGGTCCAGTTTACCCTGTTCAGCGAGCTGCATAACTGCAGTCCAGATGAAGAGCTTGCTCACAGATCCCACGCGGAAAAGAGTTTGATTTGCGACTACGGCTTTACGTTTACTGATATCCGCATACCCGTAGCCCTTGGCGAAGATGATTTTTCCATCCTTGACTATGGCCACAGTAGCCCCCGGAATGTGATTTGCCTTCAGCTCAGCGTTAACCGTCCCGTCCATAAATGCTTCCAGTTCCTTGGGATCTGTTGGGCCACTGACCGAGACGTTACTTGCATTTAGGGGCAAAGAAGCTGCATTAATGCACATGAGGCATGCAATAAAAACTAACACAGACCCAAATCGAAAAGCTTTGCGCATATTCATAAGGTGGACCCCAGGAGATGGTTACTCACAAAACTATTACGGTTCGATCTATTTATATTGTTTCAATCACAATTGGATGTGAGAAAATGAAAACTCTAATAGTTTACGCTACACGCTATGGTGCCACAGCTCTAACCTCACAAGAAATCGCCAAAATCCTTCGCGAAGAAAACTTTGAAGTCAAAGTAGTTGATGCCAAGAAAGAAAAAATCAAAGATATTTCGGAATTCGAGCTTGTTATCGTTGGCGGCGGCCTCAAGATGGGCAAATGGACCCGTGAGAGTGATGATTTTCTGAAGAACTTCCAGAAAGACCTGGCCCAAAAGAAGGTTGCGATTTTCGTTTCTTCAGCCGTGAAATCACTCTTGGAGCGCCAAGGCAAAACGGAAGACTTACAGAAAATCAAGAAGTCGCATCTGGAAGATGAGGCATTGAAGTACCATTTGAACCCGATTGCTTTGGGTCTATTCGGCGGCGTTATGGATAAAAACAAAATGGGTTTTCTCTTCCGTCGAACGCTGGGTTTCCTTATAAAGCAATTCGAAGCAGCGGGGTTCAAGGAGACAAGTCCAGGATTGATCGACACGCGAGACTTGGAAGAAATCCGCAAATGGACCGAAGAACTCGCGCAGAAAGCACTGCAATAGCCACTTGTGTAATAAAAAGCGGGAATAACCAAAATGAGCTTGGCGAAAGGATAGATGAACCTTTCGAAGTAAGCCTGAGAATAATGTGCCCGAAGATATGACAACCTCCAGTGCCAAAAGATGTGGCACGATGAGATTCTTAAATGGAATGCTATAAATCCTGCAAATTGATAATTTCCATGATGAAGAACAAGCTATATTAAAATCGTTGTACAATTGAAGCGTGAGGTCCTAATGGCCAAGAAGCTCTATCGTTCGAGGAAGAATCGAATAATCGCTGGAATTTGTGGCGGTCTAGCTGAGTATTTCAATATTGATCCGATCATCGTCAGACTGATTACTTTGATCTTGGTGCTATCCTTCGGTGCGGGACTTATAGCGTACATTATAGCCTGGATTGTCGTGCCGGAAGAGCCGGATAATCTATATCCGGTCGTGTATGTCATTTATTGAATTGGCACTCTGAAATTCAACAATTCCTTCAGGCTCCATACGTGATCAGTTAGACCTTCAGCCATTGCC
>JBGQAL010000183.1:0-4806 GCA_041494285.1 Methanotrichaceae archaeon | reverse complement strand
TTCTTTCCGTAATCCGGACAACCTTCGTGCCAGCACCAGAATGCTGATGCATCTAGATCCGATTGCGTAACTACTCCCCCATGAGGGGGAATCAAACTCAAGATATATAAATCCTATCAATTATAGACATACACGACCGAATTGAGAGGCCTGGGAATTGAGGCACTGAACAAAGCCTTGGGTCCCGCTGAAGCTCTCAGATTTCTAGCTCTATTTCATAGGGAACCTGCAGATTATGTAGAGATCTCCCAAAAGCTTTATGAAGGGCAGACTGTAGAGGACATCTTTAAGAGATCCAAGGAACATTGGAGAGGCTAAGTTTAATATATATTTTTAATTAGATATAATAGATGATTATCCTCAGGGGACGCAAAGATGGCAAAAGCAAAACGTGGAGTTCTGCACAAGACAAAGAGATCTGCATCAGGTGCGATCGATCTGAGCCAGATACCTTCGGAGGATATAAGCTCGGAGGAGGCAGAAGAGCTGACCAAGCTATCCGAAGAAACGAAAAAAGAGGGATTGTCCTGGGACAAGGCCAAAACCGAACTTGGCTTTTGATCTTCGAAGTTCAGCTCCATCGCAATGCTCGGAAGGCCATCAAAGACCTTCCCGCATCTTCAAAAAATCTGTTTGGACAGCTAAAGGAGGAACAAAGTGGTATCACTTACCGTTTATGACGGCGCTACTGGCATCGGCGGAAACAAGTTATATCTTGAAGACAAGGGAAAGGGCGTCTTCCTGGACTTCGGCAAGAACTTCGGCAAATACGGCAAATTCTACGAGGAGTTCCTGAAAAACAGAGACACCCGCGGAATTCACGACCTAATGTACCTCGACCTCCTGCCCAAGCTCAACATCTACCGGCCCGACCTCATTCCTGCCGATCTATCGATGAGCCAGTACCCTGCGCTCAATATCTCTGCAGTCCTGCTCAGCCATGCCCACATGGACCACTGCGGCAACATTGGCACGCTTAATAAGGACATCCCGATAGTCGCGTCTCCAGAGACCATCGTTATAATGAAGGGCATGCAGGATACTGTTAATGCCTCCATCGAGGGCGACACCACCTATATCTCTCCGCGGCAACCTGCCGATGAGCTTGGCTTGTACTTGGAATCTGTCGCCAGCATGAACTACCTGGGCAGGGACTTCTACTGCACAAAAGCGCCGTCTGAAGAATTGACTTCATTTATTTCGAGGCGACCTGGACAAGATGCTCCAAGGGCACGCAAGAAGCTAGAACCTGGCCAGTGCTCATACTACGATAATGCTGGATTTCCCTTTGAGATCTCCGCCCACCCCGTGGACCACTCTATCTTTGGGGCGACTGCCTACATCCTGCGAGGCGATACTACAGTAGCGTATACTGGCGACTTCCGGCTGCATGGGAAGAATGGAGAATCGACTCGCGATTTTGTCCAGAGGGCAAAAGAAGCGTCGGTTCTCATTACCGAAGGGACCCGCGTTGGAAGGAGCGATTCGATCGATGGAGAAAAGACCACTGAGCAGTCCGTCTGCGAAGTGTGCAGGGAAACAGTCGAGTCTGTATCGGGCCTTGTAGTTGCTGACTTTTCTGCTCGAAATTTTGAGCGTTTAGAATCCTTCCAGGATATTGCCAAGAAGACAGGCAGAGAGCTTGTCGTGCCTGCAAAGGACATCTACATGCTACATGCTCTTACATGCATTGATAGTGCGTGTGTATCTGATTCTTTGAAGGTTTATAGCGAGATCGGTACTAAATCGAGAAAGTGGGAGCAGGAAGTAGTCCAGCCCTTCTACAGCGACCGATATGTTACTCATACCTCGATTCGAGAAAATCCGGACGAGTATATTCTGTGTTTTTCCTTCTTCGACATGAAGCATTTGCTCGACATAAAACCCAATGGCGGAACCTACATCTACTCGGCGTGTGAGGCATTCAATGAAGAAATGGAGATCGACTTCAAGAGGTTATGGCACTGGCTGAAGCGTTTTAACATTAATTCCTGCGGCTTCTCTCTTGACGAAGACGGTGTTCCAAGCTTTGAGAAGCGCTATCACGCTTCGGGGCACGCATCAGAAGAGGACATCACATGGGCCATCGATCAGATCGATCCAGATTACATAGTTCCTATTCACACCGAGGCCAGGGATTGGTTCGCCAAGAGCTTTGAGAATGTAATCCTAGTCGAAGAAGGGAAATGCTGCGAATTCTAGAAGGCAGATTGCCCTTAGGCAATTTCGCTACTTGAATGCTCCTCTATATTATTTCGAAATCAATTCGATCTACTCGTGACCTATGTCCCATACTTTCTGCGCTAAACTACCAAGCATATACTGGGGTCGTTCTATATCTTTTGAGGTCCAAGATGTAAAGGACTCAAGGTGTTCAGAAGCCTTTTCATAAGATGTATGCTGTCCCACTCCGATTCCCGCCTCCCGAACGGCGTTATTTCCGTAACGAAGAGGTCACGGCCTCCTCTGCACCCCGAAAAGAGGGCAGGGTCGGTAGAGTGGGATAATATTCTACAATCCTACACCTGGGAAGTCCAAAAGCTTGAAACATATAAATTGGGATTGCATCCATCTCCCGCCCAACGACCAATCTTCGATCTTAATTTTGCATATAAAAATGATATCATTAACCCATTACCTTCCCCACGCGCCCAGCTCGTCCTTTAATTCTCCGACCATCCAGCCTATAGCATGAACTTCGATCTCCTCCCTCCGTCGCGCTTCGCCCCAGGCCCTTCAACGCCCTGATAGCCCCAAATGAGATGTTCGCCAAGGCCCTCTCAATCGCAACCTGAACTTGCAGTGGTTCAAGGTTTTATAATGAGCATATTTTATTGGAGCCTTCGAGGAAGGCTAGCTCCTGTCTCCTAGGAAACTTATCACATTGCAATTTGCTGATTTGTCTCGAAGGTCCCATACATCCTTCTGAGTCTCTGAGATCGCTGAATTTAATCCTGTATTCAGCTCTTTTAATAAGCAGTATTTCACAGCGTCAGCTTTCGGTTTCCTGGCCTTGTCCAAAGCCTCCATTCTACCTGCTTTCTTGGCGAAGGCTACCTTTGAGTCCGCAATGAGACCGAAGGACAGGGAGCTAACTTCTTCGTTGATCCAGACTTCTGCTAACTGGAATTATGTGCTGATTCGGGCCAATGAACAAGTCCAAGCTTTGCTACGCTCTTGACGACTTTGCTGGCACCTGCTTTTGGGTCAGCATTCAAGAACCTGTTGATACTCGCAGTTAACAGATTGCCAGATGACATTCCATCTGGGTCCTTGCTGAATTCAGCATTCTGAAAAATCTCGGGATTTACGCCGGAGAGATCAACTGCAAGCGGGTTGAGCCAAATGTAATGTGGGTCCATCGGTTTCATCATAGACTCATTAACAAGTAGCTCAACTCCTTGATCCGTACCTACTTCGTCTGACGGCAATTCTGCAATAACAGGTGCCACAAAAGCTATCAGAACGGCTACAACTAGTATTTCAGAAATTTTTTTCATGTAACACACCTCCATGATGTACCTTTTGCCTCTAAATTCGGTTATCGAACGAAAATGCCAAAGATCTTAATACAGATCTTCCCTACACTAAATGTCGTTATCTGTTAACGGCAAATGACGAGATAAACTATTGCACTTATAAACTTTGTGGTTACGCCGGCTCGATCATCTCCCTCCGAGATGTCTATACAGTGACCGCCAACGATTGTCTCGTCCTTATGCCCGAAAGATGAATGTGATACCTAAGGGCACCACTTTCATGGGAAAACTATAAATGGCGATGAAAAAATCATTCTGAATTTAACAGTCTACCACTTTCCAGACTCAATCCTGTTCAGGTTATCGAGTACTTTTGCGGCAGTCTCAGGACTGAGGTCGTATTTCTTGCATATCATTAGAACTCGAAGCAACTCGGTATTCTCGTCCGCTTCCGCAAGCTGCGCTCCATACAGCTCGGCTCCTTCGTAGCCCTTCTTAAACAAAGCCTTTTTGGCCTCTTTTATTATTTGCACGGTAAAGCAGCTTCTTGCTTTTCCGATTTCAGCTATTGCCTTCCCTAAGTTTTCTAATTCTTTGTCGCTTGTCAACTTGATCGCTCCTTAAACCTCAAAATTTCCTATTCAATATTCTCGATCATGGGATAAATACGTCCTGAGCTATAAAATATTAATCATATTGATCAGCTTCTTACAGACAGCGAAACCTCAGGAAGAGCTGCAGATATCCCAACCAATCTCTCAAAATACTCCTTCTCAGCTTTGGACAAAGCAAAGGCTCATAGTGTTATTATACGATTATCGCCTTTATACTTGGCCTTATGCTCAAACTTCACCCTAAACGTAGTGAACCTTCGGAGCTTGTCGGATATGGGTCCTAGCTGGAGTCGGCCTCTGAATTCAGGCTTTCCCCTGACTCCAGGAATGGAGATAAGCTACGTTATTAGTGATGCCAACGAGTGGAAGGTGGACCTGGAGAGAACAGCGTCAGAGTTCGATGCTGGCTTCTATAGAGTTTGCTGGAGAAGGCTTTGGTGGAGATTGCATTGTTTTTGCGCAGAGCCGGGCGAAATAGATTGCAAAGCTCTCTTATGATTAAGAGCTGGCTCAATACTCTGTTTTAAAAAAGAAAAAATAGAAAAAAAGAAATAACATAACGACATTAAAGGAAGGTGATTATCAATTATCTGCCCCTAACATATATTTTACTAATAATTCAAACAAGTTATCGGTCCTTTGATTGTATCTCCATTCCATCTCCTTGATGTACAACAGAAATTTATTTTTTGATATGCCATGATGTTTTATTA
>JBGQAL010000030.1:0-21453 GCA_041494285.1 Methanotrichaceae archaeon | reverse complement strand
TAATAAAACATCATGGCATATCAAAAAATAAATTTCTGTTGTACATCAAGGAGATGGAATGGAGATACAATCAAAGGACCGATAACTTGTTTGAATTATTAGTAAAATATATGTTAGGGGCAGATAATTGATAATCACCTTGTTTTTTTAGCTCGAACTAGAATTTGGGGTTGCAGGTTTGTAACCCTTGCCGCTTTAAAAAGAACAGTTTATAAAAAGGCTAGATATTAATTGGACTAATCAGGACTTCTTCAATGATTCTGACAATCACCGTTTGAACTGTATCGTAGCTTGGGAAAACAACGTTCAAAGCATCATCGATTCCGAGATTCGCAAACGCGCTACTAAAACTATTAGATGAGATAAAAAAATTTGCAAAAAGAGAAGGCAATGGCAGAAAATTAGCTCACTCAACCACTTCCATTTAATTTTATGCGTTAATATTTGTTGTTGAGAATAGCCGAAATCCTGTCAAAGAATCCGACGGTTGCTTTTTGAGCATTAACACACTCGGTATTGCCCAAAAAAGTAGTGGGATCAAATCCCCATCATTGCCTTTATGTCTTCCTCCGGGTTTCCGATCAGCTTGACGTTGTACTTTTCCACTAACACATTCAGGATGTCGTCGTTTACCCACCCCGGAACAATCGGTCCCAGATATATGCCTTTAATTCCCAGGGCCAGCAATGACCAGAGGATGGCCACGGCCTTCTGCTCCATCCAGCTTACAACCAGCGTCAGCGGCAGATCATTGACTCCAACGCCGAACAGGCCCGCATGCGCCTGGGCAAGCTCCATGGCCACTATGGCGTCGTTGCATTGACCAAGATCGATCAAGCGCGGAATGCCTTCGATGTCTCCCAGGTCCAAGTCGTTGAACCTGTACTTGCCGCATGCCAGGGTTAGGACAACCGTATCCTTGGGCAGCTTTTGGACGAACTCCCTGTAGTAATCAGACTTTTTCACAGGAGCATCGCAGCCGCCGACAAGGAAGAACCTCTTGATCTTGCCCTCTTGGACGAGCTGCTTTATCTTGTCCTTCAGGGAGAGGATGATCGATGTTGAAAATCCGGTGGTCAGCTCATAATCCCCCGGTTCGTCTTTCAGCTCCGGCAGGGACCTTGCCTTGGCTATGACCGATGAGTAGTCGTACCCTTCAATGTTTGTAACTCCGGGAAGGCGAACGGGGCCGGTGGTGAACATCCGGTCCTTGTACTCATCTCTTGGAATCAGGAAGCAGTTCGTGGTTCCCAGAATGGCCATAGGGTACTTGGCAAAGAGCTGCCTCTGGTCGAACCAGGCCTTTCCCAGGTTACCTGTCAGGTTCTTGTACTTCTTAAGACCGGGATAGCCGTGGGCCGGTAGCATCTCCGAGTGGGTGTAAACGAGGACGTCCGTTCCTTCCACCTGCTTGAGCAGCTCATCAAGAGCCTTGAGGTCGTGGCCCGTCACAAGAATTCCGTGACCCTTCACCGTCCCGGTCTTCACTTTTGTGGGCACAGGCTCACCGAAGGTCTCGATGTGGGCCTTCTTGAGGAGCTGCATTGTCTTAATATTCATCTCGCCCGCCTCAACGGCCAGCTTTAGGAAGGACTCCGGGTCGAAGTTGACATTTGTTAGGGTGGAGAAGAAGGCCCTCTCGATGAAGGCGTCCACCTCAGGATCGGTGTAGCCAAGCTCCCTCGCGTGGTACAGGTAAGCGCTGATGCCTTTTACGGCAAAGAGCAGGTTATCCTGCAGTCTTGCAACGGTCGCTTCTTTTCCACAGACTCCTTTCTGGGTGCAACCTGCGCCCTGGGCGGTCTGAGAGCACTGGTAGCAGAACATTTCAGGTTTCTCTTTAGCAGCCATTTTTTACACCTCTTTGCTTTGCAAATAAACGCGAAACTACATTCGAATACGGATAGCGGTTAGATAGTCGTATATGACAATCTCATGTATCAATACACGTAACAGTTTTCCAGCCATGAACTCAACTCAATATTTTAGGTCGTAGAGCATCTCAGCTTTTTCTTTTTCTTATATCTCCATTGGTTTGAGCTGATGCTAACGCTTCCCTTGCTTCTGCCCGGATGCAGGAACAATCCCCAGTTGCTGCATCAGCCCAAGCATGTTTGCTTCGCCCCAAAGCTCTGCGATCTTGCCGTTCTCGATCCGGAAGATCTCAATGCCGGTCATGGTTATTGGCTTGCCTGTGGGTGGCAGGCCCATGAAAGAGCCGTTGTGCACTCCTCGCGCGGTGAAACGGGCGGCAACCTTGTCTCCTTCAGCTACGATGTCCTCCACGGTGACATTGAGATGCTCGAATGCAGCTCGGCAGGCCGTGACCACATCATTTATGCCTTGAATGCCAGGTGCTGAGGGAAGTGGCGTGTGTAGAGCGAAATTCTGATCCAGTAGTTCATTTGCAGCATTTATATCGCCGCTGGACGGTCCCAATTCAAAGAAGCGGCGGACTATGGTCTTGTTCTCTTCTGTAGACATGTTTAGCCTCTGCTTTTCAAAATCAATTATCAAATCAACGCAAATCTCAGCTCTTTAGGTATTCGTGCTCAACCTTGAGCGATTGAGGTGTCTTGAGATCCATATTTAGATCCTCCGAAATTACTCTGTTCTTGGCGATCTTTCCCGTGAAGATCATAACATCTTAGTGGGCTCTTTCGGCCTGGGCGTCTTAACCACCAGTATGCGGAGAGCTTTGTCGCTTTCGTTCATCCAACGGTGGGGAATCTTGGCAGGACTCTCTACGAGTGTGTCAGGTCCAACCTCTCTTCTCTCGTCGCCGACCTCTACAACACCCATTCCCTCGAGCACGTAGAAGACGACATCCACCGGAGTAATATGTTTTTCAAATACTCTCCAGGTTTCAAAGTAATGTGAGCCACTTGGGCATTTATTGTGTCGCTTATGCTCCTGGCATCCACTCCATGAGGATTTGGTTTGCTCTGGACATTTTTTACTTCGACAACTTTCATCTTAATCCCTCAATAGTTAGTTCTGCGCTGATAGTAAGTCCTGAGATTTGCTCCCGAGAAGGTATTCCTTTCAGGCCACAATGGTATATTAAAGATACCAAAGTATATAGCCTAGAACGTTTCCACAAGGATACCATGCAGGATGGATGCACCGTAAACCTGACAGTTAGGTATCTGGCAAGGAAATGGTCCTTGCTGATTCTTTTGGAGCTGTACAAAGGAGAAGGGCATACCAGACGGTTTTCTGAGCTGAAGAACTGCCTAATCGGCATTACTCAGAAAGTTCTTTCGGTGAGGTTGAAAGAGTTGGAGAAGGAAGGGCTCATCGAGAACCGTGTGGATGACACATCCTTTCCAGTGAAGAGCGAGTACACCCTGACGCCTAGCGGCCTGGATATCATCGAAATCGTAAAGGATATGAAGCGATGGGCACTAAAATGGAAGATAACCAATATCGAGTGCAGTTGCCAGGACTGCAGCCAATGTGTACTGTGAGGCGGCCCTAAATGATATCTTCTAATTCGGCTTGCGGCGGTTTTGGATGGGATCAGGTAGACCCCTTTGATGAGAAGGACAACCATCTCTGGATGAAGCTGGAACACCTGGGACGCTACCTTTTTGCCGCCGATTTCCTGAAGCAGCATAAACCAAAAGTCGTAGCCGATATATCATGTGGAATAGGCTACGGCATACCTGAATTAGGACGAATAACCCAGATGGTCATTGGAGTTGACAGCAGCCTAGAGATGATAGAAATCGCATCAAAAAAGATCTCGGAAAGGAGCAAGAGTCTTAAGGTGAGGTTCCTAAACAAGGATCTCGACACCGACGATTTGACGCCCGACATAGAACCTGGATCGGTTGATGCGGTGGTCAGCTTTGAGACCCTTGAGCATCTGGTCGATCCCAACGAAGCAGTCTCTCAGTTCTCCCAGATATTGCGGTCCGGTGGTTTCTTCATATGTTCGGTTCCAAACGCGCTTTCAGAGACGAGAGCCAGTGCCTCTGTCCCGAGGAACAGATGCCACAAGCAATTGTTCAACTTCGGATCTTTGAGCAGGATGGTACAGAGTCACGGAATGCAGGTTGTGTACAGACTGGGGCAGTCGTGGTCTTATTCTCTCCTTAAAAGGGAACAGCAGTTGTCAAGCGCCAAGCTGATCGAAAGAAGACTTTCGGATGAGCCGGCAGTGCAAACTCCTGAGATGATCCGGTTGCTTTCGTACATCTTAGCGTATCCCACAGTCGAGGATGTTGACGGGTCTTATTCGATCATCATCGTTGCACATAAGCAGCCTACTAGGGTTTAGTGCTGAAGTGCAAATATATCCGTCGAAGAGCGGATTGAAGATCTCGATGCGGGTCAATGGTTATGGCTTCGTTGCACCAGGATGAACACATCTCGTTTCTTGCCTGCGAGCGTCATTTCAAGAACCTTTTTCCCCGATAGCCCCACGGGCGAACACCGCAGTTCTTTGAAGGTTCCCCCGTGCCAGCGAAAAGACAACGCCCACCACACATAGGCCAGCGAAAATGCCAAAGGCGACCCTGATGCTGGTCATTAGCCCACCGAGCTGACTTGGTGCAATCTCCACATGGCCCATGATAACAGAGAACGTGACCATGGCAATACCAAGGCTCATCATCTGGCCGATGAGCCGCATGGTGCTCACCATCCCAGAGGCCACGCCGTAGTCGCACCTGTCCACTGAGCTCATGATGGCATTTGTGTTGGGCGAAGAGAAGAGGGCAAAGCCAAGGCCAAGGAACATCAGGCTGGCGATGAGCAATGTCGTTGAGGTTTCAGGCGTCAGGAAAGCGAAAAGAGCCAAACCGACCACGCACAATCCCATGCCGGCGGATGCAACGATCCTGGGCTCCACGCTGTCCGATAGTCGTCCGGCGAGGGGAGAAAAGATGGCCTGCACAATTGGTTGGGCGACGAGGATAAGTCCTGCGGTCTGAGGACCGTAGCCCTTCAAGTACTGCAAGTACAGGCTCAACAGGAATGTCACTGCAAAAGTGGCACTGTAGTTGATCAGGGCAGCCAGATTTGAGAAAAGGAACACCGTGTTGTCGCGAAAGACGCTTATCTTCAGGATGGGATTCCTGTTCTTCAGCTCCCAGTTAAAGAAAACGGCCGTAATCGCAACAGTCGCCGCCAGCAAATATGCCCCTGCCCTGTCAGGGATCAGCGAAAGCCCGTATATGAGAGTGAAGAGCATCGCGCCATAGAGAACTGTGCCGACAACATCGAATCTCTCCGTCTCAGCGCAGCGCCACTCGTCCTTGATCATCCTCAACGCCATTAATGCAATCAGCAGGGCATAGATCATCACCCCCGCGTATATGAACCTCCATCCCGCGTACTGGGTGATGATGCCTCCAAGTAGAGGTCCTGTGGATAGGCCTAGATAAACGACAGCAACATTTACGCCCAGCACCTTGCCCCTTTCATTGGCCGGGAACACGGATGTGAGGATGGCTATGGACGTGCCAAAGATCATAGCGCTTCCAAACCCCTCGACAGCTCGGGAAGCGATCAGCATGAAAATTGAATTGGATATACTGCACAGAAGCGATGATATGACAATTATAGATAGGCCGGCAACGAAGATCTTTTTCCTCCCGAAGATATCGGCTATCCGGCCAAAGGGCACTACAAAAACTGCTGCCGAGAGCAGGAACCCTGTTACCACCCATCCCAGCAGCGCCTGGTCAGGAACGGCGAAATCAGAATTGATTGTAGGAAGAGCGACGTTTACGGAAGAGGCCAAGAAGGGCGTAACAAAAGACGCCATGCAGGCGATCCACAGCACGATCCTTTTGTCGTCCATTGGCCTTGGTTAGATAAACACAAGTTCTTATAGGCATCCCAGGCAAGAATCTTCAGTGGATGGCTCTAACAGATTGCTCTATGACCTACTGTTCGGCTTTTGTTTGTCCCGTCCCTTGGGGGGTTCGCAAGGAGAGGGCAATATGTTTAAGTTCAGCCGTAAATCTGGCAGATGCTGCCTGAAAAGAAGGGAGATACTATACAAAATTGGATATTTTGTCCACATTGTGGATTTAAGAACAGGCTCGAAAAAATGAGCTGCTTTAACTGTGATACTCCCTTGCCAAAGAAAAGATTAATAGATCGGTTTGTTCGGTATGGGCCTCTTGGGCCTCTTATTCTCGCTGGCATAACACTTATTACATTGCTTGTATCGATTTACAGTTTTAATGCAATCTACGATAGAGTCTCCCCTGGAGAAATAGTGACGCTTAATCCTCCATCTGGGTATGTGATTATTCGTGGGTTTGATAATTTCCCTTCAGATCATATTATAGTCCCAGTTGATTGGCGTAATTCTTGGAGACAAAAACCTGAAATTATTCGATCACCTTATTTAATACTGAGGAATTCAACTAATACATATAAATTCTATTTTATGGGAGAACTACCAGAATTTCCACGTAAATATTTTAGTGGAAATCATAGTGAGGAACTTTCTCGATCAAGCACTTTTACCATTCAACCGAGTTCGCCTTCAACGCATGCATTGGTGTTCCAAATTGACCACTATTGGGATAACTCATCACCTAATTATTGGTTTAGATTCAATCCTCGCGATACGTTCTACGCTAGCATAGGTTTCGAAAGATGGAATGGATCACATTTTGAACACGTACATGAAAACACATATTTTGCTACACCGATTCGTGGATATGTAGGCAGTCTCTTAGATGAAAGCGGAAACAATTGGGACTATTACGCCTTTAATAGTTCAACAGGAGAGCTACTATAAGAAAAGATCCTAAAATTGCCGTGAAGATAAGGCATAGACCTGCTGATGAGAAAATAAACTTTTCTCCTAATTATTCGCTAGATAGCGATTTTGTACATGTATTACTTTTGAATCATCCCAGTGATCCTTGGAGATGGTATATCGCTATTCGGGCGTACACAAGAGGAATTTCGATTGAATTGCTCAAATCAGGATCATATAATAACGGCATTGTCCAACTGCATTATAAACTGGAATAGATCGAATATATCTTAGAGCAAACCGAAGATGGGTATATGGTTCTGAGAAAGATCATCAAGATCGATGAGGCTCTCTGCACCGGTTGCGGCAACTGTACTATAGCCTGCGCCGAGGGTGCCATAAAAATGGTAGATGGGAAGGCCAGGGTGATCAGCGATAGGTTTTGTGATGGTCTTGGTGCTTGCATCGGCGAGTGCCCTACCGGCGCTCTTACCATCGAGGAAAGAGAGACTGATGAGTTCGACGAGGAGGCGGCCAAAGCTCATCTGAAATCAGAAGAAGCTAAAGGCCTTCATGTAAAGATGGAGACAAAAATCGATGAAAGACCAGAGCTTCCTGCTGCTGCCACTTGCTCCACCTCTTTCGGGAAGTCGCCTGAGATCGCTGCAGACACGGGGCCCGGCCAGCACATGCGTAAGCTCGGTCCGCAGTCACAGCTATCCAGCTGGCCCATCCAGATGCGTCTGGCCCACACTAATGCACCTTACTTCAAGGATGCCGGCCTCCTAATAGCAGCCGATTGTTCGGCTTATGCATGTCCATCTGTCGCCGACTTCATCAAGGGCAAGGTAGTCCTCATCGGCTGCCCCAAGCTGGATGAGACCAAGCCGTTCGTGGAGAAGCTGACAGAGATCCTGCATACGAACGACATTCTGGACATAACCATCCTCCACATGGAGGTTCCATGCTGCACCAACCTTGTAATGCTAGTCTCCGAGGCGGTGAATCGGTCTGGAAAGAAAATCCCCCTGAGTCAGTTTGTTTGTATGATCGGAGGGAGCGTGACCAAAGAGGACAAGGAGCTTAAAGCTTAAATTGAAGAGACTGAGCAATCAGGGGAGAACATCAATGGACTACACTGCGGTTCTGGACCGCTTTGGCTGCCTTATTGAGGACGATCTCAATAGGCAATTCGATCAGCTTACAAAAGAGGCAAGAGACTATCACCCTTTCATGGGAGAAGTTTACGATGCAGCCGGAGAGTTCGTTCTCAGGGGCGGAAGGAGGCTCTCCTCGTGTAGCACGCTGATGGTCTATAAAGGCTACACCAACGAAATCAACGATCGCATTGTGAGGGCGTGTTCAGGAGTTGAGCTTTATCGGCACAGCATACTTGTCCATGACGACATAGCCGACACCGAGTTGCAGAGAAGGGGCGATAAGACGCTTCACAAGATTTTCGAGGAGCGTCAAGATGAACATTTCGGCATTGGCTCAGCCATCTTTGTGGGAAACATACTCTACTCCTTGGCCATCAGAGCGGTTCTGGAATCTGGTTTTGACAGCGGCAAACTGGTTGAGGTTACAAAGAGGTTATCATCGGACTTCAAGGAAATAAACGAGAGCCAGATCCTCGATCTTCTGTTCGAGTACAAGAAACCAACTGTGGAAGAATGGACCATTATGGCCAGCAAGAGAGCTGCGTCATTGTTCAGAACATCCCTGCTCACCGGAGCAGTGCTTGCCTCTGCGCGGAGAAGGACTATCGCTTATTAGAGAATGCTGGCAGACATATAGGCTACGCCTTTGACATCCAGGATGACATCATAGACACATTTGCCTCCAAAGATCAGTACGGCAGAGTGCCATGTGGAGATGTATCGAAGAGGAAGAAGCCCTTGCATTTGATCCTGGCTCTGGCGAAGGATGAGAAAGGACGGATCGCCAAGATCATGGAGAGCGGAAATAAAATCACCGATGGTGACATCAAAGACATTCAGGACATCATAAGAGATTGTGGTGCCCTTGAAGAGGCAAAATCCATATCCAGAAATCATGCCAGGGAAGCTGCAAGGCTGATCCCCGAGACTGAAATGAACGAGGAGGCGAAGGATTTCTTCGTGTCCTTCATAAAATATGTTGCCGAGAGCCTGGAGTGGTACAAATAAACGCCCAGGAAAAAGGGCACAAGAAAAATTATGTGGCTCTCGCCTCATTCGAGACGCGAATTGCTAAATGAAGGTCAGCGAGGACCGTCACTCTACGGTCACACATTTGGCCAGGTTCCTGGGCTTGTCAATTGGCAGGCCGAGCTTTGCCGCAGTGTAGTAAGCCAGTAGCTGTACGCCCACTGTGCAAAGAACAGCGGAGTATACCGGCCTTGTCTTCGGAAGCTCAATAACGGTGCTGGCCACCTTGCCTATGTCGGGATCGCCCTCTGTGGCGAAAGCTATCACATCTGCACCTCTGGCCCGGACCTCCTTTATGTTCGACTGGATCTTTCTGCCGCAGGTGGCCAGGGCCACTACAGGCGTCTTTTCCGTTATCAACGCCAGAGGGCCGTGCTTCAGCTCGCCACCCGCATACCCTTCAGACGGTATGTAAGCGATCTCCTTCATCTTCAGAGCCCCTTCCAGGGCGATTGGGTAGAGGAAGTCCCTTCCTATGAAGAAGTAGCAACTTGCGCCAGCATACTCTTCAGCGATCACTCTTATCTCTTCTCTCTTGTCCAGGACGCTCTGTACCAATCCAGGAAGCCTGGTCAGCTCTACCAACATCTTCCTTCCCTGGTCAGGAGTAAGGTGGTTCCTGGCCCTGCCCAGACGTATGGCCAGCAAGAACAGAGCAGCAAGCTGTCCTGTGAACGTCTTGGTGGCGGCAACTCCAATCTCCGGACCACACCTGGTGTAGATGGTGCCATCCACTAGACCGGTGACTGTGCTCCCCACAACATTTGTAATGGCTAAACGTCTCACGCCACAGGTTTTCGATTTCTTTAAGGATATCATGGTGTCTGCAGTCTCACCGGACTGAGTTATTCCCAGCACAAGGGTCCTGGGGCGAAGCTGAATATGCTGGAACTCCGACGCCACTTCGACATCAACAGGAAGGCCGGCTGCCCTGGGGATCAGGTACTTGCCCAGAAGGCCCGAGTGATACGAAGTGCCGCAAGCGATTACTGAAACCCGCTCCAGAGACTCGATCTCCTCGTTCGTCAGCCCCAGGTTCAGTTGGGCGTCTCCGTCTATCTCTGAGATCCTGCCAGCAAAGGTCTCCTGCAGTGCCCTGGGCTGCTCGTGAATCTCCTTGAGCATGAAATGAGGATATCCGCCTCTCTCGGCAGCATCCACGTTCCAGTTGATCTTTTCTGTCTGGAAGGTCTGGGTAACGCCGGACAGATCCCTTATCTCGATCTCCTTGTTGCCATACAGCAGGACTATCTCGCCATCCTTCATCCTTACCACATCCCTCGTGTAGGGCAGAAGGGCCGCCACGTCTGAGGCAACATAGTTGGCATCCTTCCCTATGCCTAGAACCAGGGGGCTGTCTTTTCTGGCACAAACCAGGTAGGGCGAGCTGGCGGATATGACCGCCACTGCATAAGATCCTTCTACCCGGTTGATCGCCTTGGTAACAGCATCTGCCAGGTCTCCGTGATAATACATCTTTATGAGGTGGGCTAGAACCTCGCTATCTGTCTCGGACTTGAACTCAAAGCCCGCCTGAGTCAGTAGATCCCTGAGCTCGAGGTAATTCTCAATTATGCCGTTATGAACTATGGCTATGTCGCCTGAGATGAAAGGGTGAGCGTTTTTATCGCTGGGCTTGCCGTGAGTAGCCCACCTGGTGTGACCGATACCCATCGTATCTCCGGGCATTCCCATGTCGACATACACCTTCTCCAGTTCGCCTATTCTGCCCGCAGACTTTAGAACCTGTAGTTCGCCGTCCAACTTTATGGCCACTCCAGCGGAGTCGTAACCCCGGTACTCCAGCCTCTTCAGGGTATCAAACAGGATCGGTCCGGCCTTCTCCGGCCCTATGTAAGCGACTATTCCGCACATCTTAGATCACCCTGCTTCCCCTGTCGATCCAGCCCTGGATTGAGGTTCCCGAACCAATCCTGGAATCTGCTCCAACAATGGTTCCAGGATTCATCAGAACTCTGCTTCCCACAACATCGTTATCCGCCAAAATGGCTCCGAACTCCGCTCTGTAGAGCTCATCTTCGATGTCCACAACCGCAGTTCCCGTCTCAGTGATGGTCTGGTCTCCTAGGGTACAGCTCGCTCCCAGGATAGAGTCGGAGATTATTGCGCCAGAACCAATCCTGGTGCCGTTCATGACGATGCTGTTGCGCAACTCAGTGTTTGAGCCGATCCTGACCGAATCTCCAATGGCTGTGGCTGGTAGTATGTTCACGTTCGGCCCTATGTCACAGTTCCTGCCAACGGACACTGGACCCGTTATGTAGCAGCCTGATCTGACAATGCTCCCTTCTCCAACCTCAACCGGTCCCCGGATTCTCGCTCCTTCTTCCAGGTCACCACGGATCTTGGGCTTCATGAGGTTAAGGGCAAGGCTGTTGGCATTCAGAAGATCCCATGAAAATATGGCATCGGCCCAAACACCATCTGCTATCTTTGCACGTATTTCTTTTCCATCCTCAATCATCTGAGAGACGGTCTGGGTGAGCTCATAGGACCCACGCTCCGAGATAGGAGTTCTGAAAAGCTCATTGAAGATCTCTGGGCCGAATCTGTACGCTCCAGTGTTAAGGATCCCTGAACAGGCTCGCCCAGGTTTCTCGGTTATTTTTTTTACCCTTTGCTGCTCCACCGTCAGGACACCATAGTCGCCGGTGTGGCTTCTGAGGACGGCCAGGATGACATTCTCCCCCTCCGCCGAGACAAGATCTCTAACAGCTCTTGCATCTATTAAATTGTCGCCGTTAACGACCAGAAAATCCTCATTTATGAATGGCTTGGCCATTCCAAGTGCATGAGCTGTTCCCAAAAGCTCTTTCTGTTCGATATAGGTTATTTCCACTCCGTAATGCACGCCATCCTCGAAGTGGTTCATGATCCTCTCTTTTTGGTAGCCTACTACGATATAGAGCTCTTTTATATCGTTTGCAGCTAGAGCTAGGATCACATGCTCCATAAAGGGCTTGTTTCCTACAGGGAGCATGACTTTGGACTTTGTCTGAGTTAGAGGCCTGCACCTTCGGCCTTCACCCGCCGCCAATATGACCGCTTTCAACATGACCACAGCCAGGATAACTTAGCTACATATATAAAAGTCGAGCGTGGTTTATAACTTTCGGTGAGTTTATGAACCACAATTTTTCATAAGACTTCATAAAATCAAAGTCTTGTGGAGGACTCAATATAGTATTAACGATTAAATTGGATCACTAAGATTTTTAGAACCACACATAAATTTAGTATGTAAGACTCATTCAATAGCCATTTTATCTGGCATGTCGATCGCAAGGTTGGGATGGTGCAAGCAACTCGACTCGGTTAAGAGAGGCAGCAAGCTAGATTAATGAGCGATAACAGAGAACATGGCATCACATTGAGCTTTCCAGGATGCCGCAAAATGAAGAGCCCACTAGTATCCATTGTTGTCTGTGCCCACAGAACCGATAGGTATCGAGATCTTATTGACGCGATAGTTAGCCTCAAAGCTCAATCTTATACTAAAATTGAAATTATTACTGTCATCGACGGTAACCCGGAACTGTTTGAAAAAATAAAGAACATAGCTGAAGACACAAGAATCCAGGTTATGCAGAACGAGAAAAATTTGGGCCTCTCCGAGAGCAGAAATCGAGGAATGTCCAGGGCAAAAGGAGATGTGATCGCTTTCTTTGATGATGATGCCGTCGCTGATACGGGCTGGATAGAGGAGCTGGTAAAGATGTACCAAGAGAAGGATGCTATTTCTGCAGGAGGCTGCATATTGCCCTTGTGGCTTACCGGGGAACCCAAGTGCCTTCCACAGGAGTTCTACTGGCTTATAGGAGCGACTCACAAGGGCTTCCCCGAAAAGGTGGGAGAGGTCCGGAATACGTTTGGCTCGAACCTCAGTTTTAGGTCGGATGTGCTGAAGGCTTTGGGCGGCTTTCGGAGTGAGATGGGGTTTAAGGGGAAAAGTCTGCTGCAAGGCGAGGAGACAGAAATCTGCGATAGAATGAGGAATAAGTTTGGAAAAGGGGTAACTTTTAACAATAAAGCAATAGTCCATCACAAGGTTTTCCCTGAGCGTTTGAAGTGGGGGTTCCTTCTGAGCAGATCATTCTGGCAAGGCTATTCCAAGAGGGTGATGGAAGAGCAAGGATCTTCCCTGGAAGTGGAGGGCAAGTTTTTGGGCACCGTACAAGAGGGAGTCACAGGAAGAATCAAGAAGGCCTCACCAGCGGCATTTTGCCAGCTGGCCGCTCTTCTGGCCCTAACATCGGCAGTAGGTCTGGGTTACGGCTACAGAACTTTGAGCTCGCTTTTTCGGACCTAGCTCTGCTATTTTAGTTCTTCTGCGATCTTAGATCTTTTAGGTTCTCGTACAGCAGATCGATCCCTTTATTTCTGTCGAAATTATCAAGGAAATAACGGTGACAGCTCTCCAAGTTTTTCTTGTAGACCTCTGGATGGTCCAGGATCTCCCTCAGGGATAATTTTATCCTGTCCAGTTCGTCCCAGCTCACAGAGATGCCTACCCTCTTTTCGGTTACAAGTTCCGAAACAGCCGAGCCCTTATCGGCGAGAACGAGTATGGGTAACTTGCACCCCAGATACTCGTATACCTTAGTGGCTATTGCATGCTTTGCCTGAGGATCCGATTTTTGCAGTGTGTGAAAAGCGACATCTGATGCAGTCAACAACTCCATGGCATCTTTGTGATTTTTCCTTCCCAGAAGATAAATGGAGCCTTCCAGCCCTGTATCTCTTGCAGTCTGCTCTATGAGATTCCTGCGTTTACCATCGCCGATTATTACGTAGATGAGCTTGCACCCCTCAGCCTTAAGCTGCTTCATCGGCTCCAATATCGCCTCGGGCATGTAGTATGGCATGTCCAGGTCTCCGAGATATACAATAATTCTGGATTCAGTATTGGCTATGCCGTTCTTGACAAGCACGCGAATCCTATCGAAGCCATCCTCAATATCCTTCAACTCTTGAAGGTCCAGACCATTAGGCACAAGCATAACTAACGCGTTGTCCCTCTGGAGCTCTTTTTGCAAAGGCTCGTTAACAGTACTGACCAGCGCTGCGTTCCTAATCGCCTTGAAAAGCAGAAAAGACATGAGTCGGTTGACGATCTTCAACGGATACTTGATGTAGAATTTTCTTTGCTCCGCCATGCTGTTTATGACGTTTGACAGGTCGTCCCTATAGTCAACAGCATACGCGAACCTCTTTCTGCCGATCTTGGATGCGGCATAAATAGCTATTGTGGGAGTGAAGGGGGGCGTGGTGGCCAGGATAATGTCAGGGCCGAAATCATTTATCTCTTTTACGGCTATGCGGATCCAGAACAAGAGAAGCAGGGGGTTCAGGCTTTGAGGTTTATAAGCAGAGGCTGGCAGGATATTTCTGTTGTATCTCTTCACCACGATGCTGTTCTCAGACCCATCTTTCTCCCCGATTCGTCTTCCTTCTGGGTCAAAGGCTGCGATCCTCACCTCCAAGTCCCTGTCATTTTGGCAGAACCTTCTCGCAATCTGAGAGATTCTGATGCTCTGAGCGCTGATTTCTGGGAGGTATTGCTTTGCGAATATGAGTATCTTCACAGTTCCATCCTCATGGCCAACTATGAATTCGGACATTAATGCCGGCACATGCTTCGTGGAGTTCATTGATTACCTGCGCTAAACATTTATAGCATTCGATCCAAAGCAAATCGATGGCCCGAGATTCCGATATATTATTAACCTGTATGATCTTGAGGCAGTTTGATTGGTATTATGGACAGAATGCGCCATTAACCCTCGATAAGAACTCCAGTACACTCCGCAGCTTGCAGCAATTATAAATAAGGACTCACGGTGTTAGTGATGAGGAGATAGTAACCGAATGGGAAAAACTGATGCTGAAAGGCCGCATGAACCCTTAGGCAAATTGAAAATTGCCCTAGTATATTATTCAGCATTCTCTTCTTTCATCAAGAAGGACTACGATCTCTTATCCAAGCACTTCGAGGTTTCTAAAGTCAATATCAAAAGCATAAAAGACATCTTTAACCTGATGCTCGCCGTATCCAAGTGTGACTTAACCTTCATTTGGTTTGCGGGAAAGCACGCTTTTCCTGCAGTTCTTTTGTCAAAGGCACTAGGCAAAAGATCGATCGTTGTTGTTGGAGGTTACGATGTGGCCTGCGAACCAGCGATCAACTATGGCCAGTTCACTTTAAGTTGGGATCAAAGGATTTATGCAAAGTTCTCATTAAAATATGCATCCAAAGTACTAGTAGTAGACCCTTCTTTAAAGGAGGACGCCATTAGAAATGCCGGAATCGATGGAGAAAATATCGAGTATCTGCCTACGGGATATAACCCAGAGCTATTCAAGCCGAAGGATTTTAAAGAGAATCTAGTTCTCACACTGGCCTACATAAGCAATTCTGTAATTAAGAGAAAGGGATTGGATACCTTTGTGATGACTGCTTCCTACGTGCCAGAGGCTGAGTTCGTACTCATAGGAAAACCGTTGGATGATGCGATTGAGGCTCTAAAAAGATCTGCTTCGGACAATGTAGAATTCACAGGCTATCTTCCAGACGATAAACTTCTAGAGTATTACCAACGGGCCAAAGTCTATTGCCAGCTATCTGCCTATGAGGGGCTGCCCAACGCCCTATGTGAGGCCATGCTATGTGGGTGTATCCCAGTAGGAACTGAACGAAATGGCATACCAATGGCAATAGGAGACACCGGTTTCTATGTACCCTACGGTGATCCGAAGATGACGGCGGAGGCCATAAAGAAGGCCCTAAATTCTTCAAGCAAAATGGGACAGAAGGCGAGAGAACGAATAATAAATTTATTCCCAGAAGAAAGGAGAGAATTGGGACTCTTACGGGCAATCGAGAGCTTGTACTAAATTTATAGTCATAGCGATAATAATCTTGCGCTCACAAATTAAGGAAGATACGGGTCCACGCACCCACATGGATAATTGATCCATGTATCGCCAGGCCAAAAGTTAGGATGGCGATGTTGACTGTGGCACATTAGAATTGATTAATCTATCTAAGAAAATTTTCAATATTGGCAAATGATCTCTCCCAGCTAAACTCAGCAGCAACCTTGCGGTTGACCTCACCAAACTCAGCTCTCAATTCTGGAGACGCGACAAGTTTCTCGATCGATTGCGCCAGCTTCTCCGGATCTTGGGGTGGTACTAAGAAGCCATTTTGACCCTCTTTGACAAGATATGGTATAGCACCGGCATTAGTTGTTACTATAGGAAGTCCATAAGACATCGCTTCAGCAAGTGCCATGCCGAACCCTTCCCATAAAGATGGAAATACAAAGATGTCGGAAGTTTCATAAAGGTTCTGAAGGTCGCTCTCACTTACCCTTCCGTGGAAAATCACGTGATCCTCAATACCCTCCTTTCTACAGTATTCTCTTATGCCCAGGGCATAAGTCTCATCTCTCTCGGCATCACCTACTACATGAAGGGTTAGACGCTCCAGCCCGCGATTCTTGACCAAGATATTAATAGACTTCACAAGGGTGTCAACGCCCTTACGGGGGATGAGATATCCGACGAAAAGCAGGTTCACATTTCCGTCATCAATGCGCATCCTTCTACCTCCTAAGCCGGAGACGTTCAGGCCTGGGTAAGCTATCAGCATATCAATATGCCTCATCAGCACTCGGTCCACGAGGCTCTGAGTGAACTCGCTGGGGGTTATGATGCCATCTAGGGAATTCGCAAAGATGCTCTCCTCCACGAACATAAGTGTTCTCTTGAGTTTGTTCTCTAATAGAGGTGCATAGGTGTGATAAATTATTGACACGATTCGGATCCTTTTACCCATTCCTATTCGAAGAACGCGAATCAATAGGTTGAACAAGAAAAGGTCTGCGCTTTGAGATCCGTCCTCCAAGATCACTACATCGCCATCTATATCTCTAACCCATTTTAACAGGGATATGTTGGATACGTTCTGCGCTAAGGATTTCAAAATAAACTCCATGGCGTTTCTGTGAGGTCTATTCGGCCAGGATATGTTATCGACTCGGTCAAATCTCTCCTTTAGATATTGATCAAGTCTATAGTTGTAAATCTCTCCTCCTGTTACCGGACGTTCCGGCAACCTCATTAGATTTATGACATTTCCCCTATTCACGCCACCAGAGCTTTTAACCAGTTTTCTATTCGCTATGAAATCACCTCAACAGGCCGTCTAATAATCCTTTGAAAAAAGGGGTAAGATTTTTGAAATCCTTTTCACGGACAAAGAACCAAATATCCCTCCAGAGCTGATAGAAAAAGTAGTAGCTGAAAAAGAAGGCTAGCTGAGTCCTGCTGGCATGCTTTCGCATGAACCAGAACTTGTTTCGGGTCAGGTAATATGGTTTGGTTATGTTGGCGGTTGAAACTGAAACCTTGTGCCATATCTTGGATTTGGGAACGTACACCGATCTGTAGCCCAGCCTTAATCCCCTAACGCACAGCTCAGTCTCCTCCCAGTAGGCGAAGTACCTGGAATCTAAAAGGCCAATCTTATCCAACATGTCCCTTCGGGCCAGCATACAAGAGCCTTCGACATAATCGACACTCCTAACACTGTCGTACTGGCCATTATCCACCTCGAAAAGACCTTCGTTGGTATGGGTTCCCTTCCACAGGTCCAGTCTCATTCCGGCCGCATTTATAACATCTGTCCTTCCTTGGAAGTCGTAATAATAAATCATTGGCCCGGCAAAGCCAATGGTCTCATCCTGCTTCGCGATATCGATGAGCTCGGATAGAAAATCCTCGTGGACCACTGTGTCGTTGTTCAGGAGCAGCACATATTCTGGGTCTGAAGCCCTGCACGCGTACTTGATCCCAATATTGCAGCCCTCGGCAAAACCGTAGTTCTTATCATTCTCGACGATGATCATTCTCCTATTGGAGGGCAGAGCTATGATATCCTCACCTGGCCTTTTTCCCCTATCAGCTTCTTCTTTTGTGCATTTCCAGGTCTTTATTGGCTTATTATTCTGCGAGAACTCGAAGAATTTGGAATTTACAGCCAGGTCTCCTTTTGCGTACTTCAATATCGATTCTACAGAGCCATCTCTTGAGCCGTTATCGATGACGATAACGTCGTAGTTGGGATATGAGATCTTGTAAAGAGATTCCAGGCATTCTATAGTGTCCTTCCAGCCGTTCCAGTTGAGAATTATTATTGATACCCTGGGGATGTGGACCTCCATAACAGCTCCTGGTTTTTAGTTCGCTAGGTTTGAGCGGAATGGAATTAGGTGCCTTTCGCCGATATTTAAAGATATACTTTTCCGGTTGAAATATGACCTGGATCAGATCGAGCTAGTTCGAGGAAGATTGCGAACCTGTCTATCGGTTAACCGTAACACATTAAGGTTTTGCAGGAGTTGTAACAGAATCGCTCGATAAATATTGTATCCATCTGGACTGCAGTTCTGTCCAGAAAACATTCCCTCTCAGGCCTCTTCTGATCATTAAACTATCATATAATTGCCGAAAGGTTTCCCGAGATCTTCCCAACCTCAATGCGTAAATCATACACCAGAACAGGTAGTGCAAAAATCTTCTCAGCGTATGGCGCGTGAGAGGTGAAGGATAATATCTGATGGCAATAATTAACCAATTCTTAATATTATAGTATCTGATAGTCCGCGATGGCTTGCGAGTTCGCCATCCAGCTGATACGCCCCTCTTATGGTACACTACTGATGATGGAACCAGGAATGAGGAATATCCTTTCAGCCTGATTTTCCATGATAGGTCAACGTCCTCGAAGATTACAAAGAAACTCTCGTCGAACAGCCCTACATCTCTCAATACGTCGCTCCTATAGAGCGCAGCCGCGGCACAGGGTCCAAATATCTCGGTCTTGTCCGCGACGCTCTCGTATTTCGAACCGATCCCGATGTCCTTAGCCCCACTTCCCGATAAACCTTGTCCCAACGAGTCTACCTGCTCACCATCAGGTCTCAATAAGAGAGATTGAACGCTGCCGATTTTTTCGTCTGCTTCTATTGTCTCAACAAGCTCGCTCAGGAAGGTCTGATCCACAAAAGTATCATTGTTCAAAAGCAGAATATATTTAGGATTTAAAGCTTTCAAGGCGTACCTTATCCCCACGTTGTTTCCGCCCGCGAAACCCAGATTCCTGCTATTCTTAATCATGATCAGCCGTTTATTCGAAGGTAGGTCCGTGATCTCTTGCTCTCTGCCCCCTCCTAACTCGGCCTCTTCCTTTGTGTATTCTAAGATCTTTGTAGGTCCTACGGAAGATGGTCCGATCACATCTCCATAATAATCTCTTATCCTTTGGTAGGAGTCGTCTGCTGAGTCATTATCGACGACAACAATAAAATAATTTTTATATTTTGCATTATGCATTGAACTTAAGCAGTTGATGGTGTCCGTCCAACCATTCCAGTTGAGAATTACAATAACAACTCTTGGCTGTTCCATCATGCTTCCTTTATCTCTTCCATCGAGCTATTAATGGCCCTAGACATAATACCCTAGACATAATAGTTGCTGCCCTCTATGAAGTTTCCGTGCGCTATGGGAAACCGCTTCATCGATACCTTCGGAAGGACAATGCCTAGTTTTGCCGACATTGACTACCATACCGTAAACGTACGGCCTTCAAAGCGAATTGATTGAATATTTATAAAACCCACATGATCCGAAGGCTCATGCCCGAAGGATGTAAAGCGTGATGTACCTTCGCTACATTACTTAGGTCTGATATGGGCAGTGAAGGCTGTAATATTTTTGGGACTAGATCCCGTTTATAAAACTAGCCCGCCAATTTCCGGATGCCAGAATGCGTCTCAGAACGCGAATAGGAATATGCACCCTGGAGGAATTCTATCTGCCCATATCAGGACAGGTAATAGTTATGGAGAAGCAAAGGAATAAGGTTTGTGGAGCGGATATCCACAAAAAGTTCCTCGTAGCTACCATCATTTCTAGAGACGGCATTAAGATAACCAAACGATTTGGGATGACACTGGGAGACCTTCTGGAATTCAAAAGTTGGGTCGTCGAGAATCAATGCGAGCAAGTAGCTGTCGAGTCCACGGGAGTGTATTGGATTCCAATACATGCGGTTTTAGAGGGTACAATAGATTTGATAGTTGCCAACGCATACAAGATCAAACATATTCCTGGAAGAAAAACCGATCAAATCGATTCGGGATGGCTTGCTGAACTTTGCCTTAACGGCATGATCGAGCCATCCAGGATATTTCCCAAAGAGGACCGAGAACTCAGAAGGCTAACAAGAGCTAGAGAAGGATATGTCAACGATATGACTCGAGAGAAGAACAGAATTCATCATGCCCTTGAAAGTTGTGGCATTAAACTATCTTCGGCACTAGCAGATGTCTTTGGCAAATCGGGTCGATATCTTTTGAACTCCTTGCTGGATGGAGTCGAACTTGAAGAAATGATTAAAGGCATACCGGTGAAAAGTGTCAGGAAGAAGGCTGATCAGATAAGGGAAGTCGTCAGAGGTAGCCTGGAGACCACTCAGATCATCCTTATTAGAGGCGGTTGGAACAGATCGAATCCATCCAACGCAGAATCGATGAACTGGAAGGAGAGATCGAGAACAGAATCGCTAGCAGGAGAAAGGATCTGAAGATCGCCATGTCTATTCCTGGAATTGGATTTACCTCGGCTGTGACAATCCTCGCTGAGATCGGAGATTTCAAAGACTTTGATAAGGCAGAACAGCTTGCAGCTTGGGCGGGTCTAGTTCCAACCGTTTATCAATCGGCTAATAAGCTCGTTACTGGTAGCATCACCAAACATGGTTCGAGACATATCCGGTGGATACTGGTCGAGGTTGCTCAGGCGATAGCCCGAACAAACAAATCCGAGCTGAAGAGATTCTTCCGCAGGGTTCAGGCTAAGAAGGGGTATAATGTGGCCGCGGTTGCTTTGGCTAGAAAAGTGCTATGCATACTATATCATCTGTTGATGAACCGAGAGATGTACCAGGAAAATGAAGTCACGAAGACCAAATCAATAGATATCGATCCTTCGTCTTTGCCAACAAAAATGGGCTTCGAGGAGAAGATTCGAGCTCTTGTTAAAGCTGGTTATGAAATACGAAAGACAACTTCAGGTACAGGAGGATGATCTCCTCCTGTTAGTGGTTTGACGATTCTTTACATAGGAAACTAACATGAGGTGCTGCCTCATACCCGAAGGATGAAAAACTTGATGAACCCTTAGATACTCTTACTGTGCATGGGCAGTGAAGGCTGACAATATTTTGAGACATAGATCTCGTATCAGGAAACTAGCCAGAACTTTACGGATACCAGAATGCGTCTTTGAACGCGTGCAGCAAATTGTGGTCGTGTATGTCGTTTATTGAATTGGCACTCTGAAAGTCAACAATTCCCTCAGGCTCCATACGTGATCAGTTAGACCTTCAGCCATTGCCGGAGTTCGCTGCGTCCATCTTTTTCTTCCCTCATTGATCTCTATTCTCAG
>JBGQAL010000190.1:0-4563 GCA_041494285.1 Methanotrichaceae archaeon | reverse complement strand
GCAGAAGAACACCGAGGTCAAGACCAGGCTGTACAACGCCAACTGCGGTCCGAACTGCTGCACAGGAGTTCTCGAGGCTAACCTCAACTCTAACGTGATCGGCGTTGCTCATATCGGATGGATCTCCAGGGACCCAGCCACTAACGTCAAAGGACGCCACAACGAGTGGGGCAGGAGCGTTGAGGACCTGACTGGTGTATTCTCCATCGAGAAGTTCATCCAGCTTTGGGGCAACAGCACCTGCGGTGCCATCAGCGTTGACTGGCTGCCGTGCGTCTAGATTACATTAAAATTGAAGAAAAATGAGGCTCCGAATTTTAATGGAGCCTTAATCTCACCTTTTTGGTGAGAAGGGATTTCATAATCACAATAAAATTAGGGGGTGAAAGTAGTATGAAGGGAGTAGTAGCGGCATTAGTAGCTGCATCACTTCTAGCCTGCGTAGGCTTTGTCATGGCCAATCCGCCATTGCCAGAGCCCCTGCAGTATGAACAGTTCTGTGACAACCAAAAGGTATCAGGAACCGGTGCTATAGACATTAGCACTTCGGTGATCGACAAAAAGATCGCTCTAGAGTACTACAACGTAATGGCAGGAGACGGCGATCTCGAGCTGGACCAGACCCATGCATATTCGCAGAAGGGCGTTAATCAGGGACACCTGTTTAATGATTCGCACAACAGCAGCCTGAACCTGTACGAGAAAGAGAAGCTGACCTACAGCGCTAAGAGGGCACCACTCACCGGTGGGAAGTACTTGAACTCCAAAGCCTTCTACGGAGGCATTGGCGCCGATGTACAGGAGATGTTCTCTGTAAACCAAATGGAGAAGGAACAAACTAGCTTCTTCTCATCGACGGCCAATTTGGACAACGGCAGTCCAAATACACAACATGCAATGAACGCGCAATTAAAGGCTGCAGGGTTGGCCGATCAAGCATGGGGCAATGACTACAATGTATCACGCCTCATGACTAACAGCAGAGGTACAGTCGATCCAGCGCACATGGTAGGCATAGATACCAAGAACAGCTTCAATGGAACATGGGGCGTAGACGCCAAGTGGCACAAGATATTCTACAAGGATATCAAGCTCCACGAGCAGTTCACAGGAACCTTCGAAGCTGAGAAGATGGTCAAGTTCCACGAGAACCCAGTTCCGGATCAGGACCACGACGGGAATCCTTGCGCAGAAATAGACTGCTAGATCACACCTGAAACGAAATGCCAGGGCCAAAAACCCTGGTTCCAAATTTTTTATTTCTTTGTGGGGGCATCAAGATGAAAAAATGGTTCATAATATTGATTTTCATTGCCTATCAGGCGGCTGCTACTGTAGAGGATCTGGGGACTGGACAAAACAGTGGTATGAGTGATGCTGGCAGTACGTGGCCGGGTTCCATCGGACCGCCTTCGATGTCGCAACCTTCTGTGTCCTGTCCAGGAATCCCAGGCTGGCTGGAAGTAGGAGTGACGTCGACCGGGCCGGCCTTAGAAGACAGCGCCTACACCACTCCCGGAAAGGCGAAGGATTACACCGTGTCAGTGAGGAACAAAGGATCATCCGATGTGGATGCAACAATCAGTGTGGACCCTGAGACATGCAACCTAGAGTGGTTTAGCTGGACGACAAAGACCGTGAAGATCCCAGCTGGGGTATCTCGCTCTGAACCTCTTCAGGTCAAACCAGACCTCAGCGCTTTGGCTGGAGATTATTGCTTCAAAGTGGAGGCTTCGGGACAGTGCACTAACTCTGGCAAGAGCAAAGAAGTACAATTCACGGTTCAGGGTTTCGATTACGCATCTGAGACTTCAATAAGCGGAACAGGCCAGTTCCAGATAAATAAAGACGTTAGGTCCATGGATTCTGGAATAAAGTCCAACAAAGACATAACTTTCAGCGGGAGCGTCGATGCTCTGGTAAAGAACGAGTACCTGGTGGACAAGGCAAAAGGGCGCAATTCCAACTTCGAGGAGCAGGATGCTGTAGATAACTACAACGCGCTCAAGCCAGGAGATGCTCTCTTTGGATCTGAGGCCTTCAAGAGTTCGGCCGTATTTGGCGGTGTTGGCGCAAAGGTGCTGGAAAGCTATAACGTCCAGCAGATGGAGTTCAAGAAACAGGACTTCAACTTGCACCAGACAGGCTCTCTGAAGAAGATGGCCGAATTCAAAACCGCCGACAACTTCACTGGGTTTTTACTGCTGGATGCAAAGCAGGTATTACCGGGCCAGAAGAACCTCAAGGAGCACGAAGAGTATCTGGGGTCTTTCGAGATCAACAGAAGAATTCTCTTCCAGGATAATCGTCCTACCTTTGCCAACCCATGCTTCGGCGACTCATGCGATAACTTCAAGGCACAGCCTGCACCAGTCAGCAATCCGTGCTCGAGCAGCTCATGCAACGACTTCGTGAAGCGTCTTGACGCCTTCTCAAAGTCGGCATGAGTCTATTTTTTTTTGAAATTTGTTTGATTAACCTTTTCCAGCTTAACTGACATAACAGACCAAAAAAAAACGACAATAAAACTACTTTTCATCTGTGATTCTTGCCTTTATTACTGCGGGTCAAATTGCGCTGCCAAAACTTTGAAATAGCTGTTGGTTAAACTAGTCCTGGGTGTTAAGGGTATTCGGGAGAGAAGGTTCAGCCTAGACCTGCTAGCAGACCGGGTGCAGTTTTATCGCTTATGTAAGAAGCGTTCTGCGATCCGAGTAAGCTGAGGATTCAGTCCCCTGCAGGGTATTACAGGCCTTAGGAGGTAAGTGTGGAATGAAGCGAAACCTAGTTGCTCTAGCGATAATCGCCATAGCCCTTACGGGCATGGCAAGTGCTGCCAACTACATGTACGAGAAATCATCGGTAAAGGGGGTTGGTTACAGGAATCTGGAGATTGTCATCTCAACCCAGGATGGGTATAACGGAAACAAGCTGGTGGAGAAACAGTCCGGAAGCGGCAACGTCATAACCTCGAAGATCGAGCTAGAGGCTGAGAGGCAGATTGGAGTGGGTGGAAACTGCTTTGGCACCAGTGACCCCAGGGATTACATCAACTTCACATCCGAACAGGATTTGGAGTACATGCCGGTTAGCTACCAGACAGGCACCTACGATCAGAAGTGGATCGACAAGCTGTGCGTCCAGAACTTCAAGATAGGTGCTGTGCTGACAGAGATGTACACCCATGCAGAGCACCTGCAGAAGAACACCGAGGTCAAGACCAGATCGTACAACGACAGCGGCGCCCTAGCAGGAGCTCCGTGCTGCACAGGAGTTCTAGAAGCCAACATCAACTCCAACGTGATCGGCGTTGCTCACATCGGCTGGATCTCCAGGGATCCAAACGCGAACGTCAAGGGACGTCACAACGAGTGGGGCAGGAGCGTTGAGGACTTGACTGGTGTCTTCTCAATCGAGAAGTTCATCCAGCTATGGGGCAACAGCACCTGTGGTTCTATCAGCGTTGATTGGTTGCCATGCGTTTAAGCATCGAGGAAAAGGAAGTCTCCAGATTTTCTGGAGGACTTCTTCTTTATAGCCGGAAATGCTAATCCCAACGACGGCTATCCCCTCAATCAAATCCAATTCGTCTTGATTTCCCAATTTTGTGAAGTTCATCGTTTGGAAACTTCCATAATTTTGCTTTTCAGAATTATTGTACGAATCTACAACTTTTGATGAAGAAATCTTTGGTTGAAAGGTTATCTATCGCCGTGTATCAACGAGACAGAATTAGGATAGACCGAAATGAAGATTCCTTATCGACCTTGGCCTTGTACTAAATATCGCTGACTAATTTAGCATTGCTCAATATTATAGTCAAAAACCGAAAGATTGATACTTATTCGCAACGATACTATGCCTAAGCATGCTGATTATTAGTATAAATCTTTAGGTGCTACACTATAATAAAAATTTAAATACTTTAGCAACTTAATAAGTTAAAGTTAAATGCTGTCAAATTAAGGATTGGTGATGTCTTTGAATTGGAAATATTTAACTATATGGATCGCCGTAATCTTTTTGATATCCGGCACTTTTGCGCAATCGATATCGACAACCGAAACACCTTCGCAAGGAGGCTTTATAGCAGGCATTGTGCAAACAAATCCGACAAGCGAGACCCCCTCGCAGGGGTCTTTTAGAGTCGGACTCAATCAAACAAATTCAATCGCCCAAACCCCTTCGCAAGGAGGATTTGAAGCGGGCATCGTGCAAACAACTCCGACAACCGAGACTCCATCGCAGGGGGCTTTTGCAGTTGGCGTTAATCAAACAACATCGACAGGTGAAACCCCCTCGCAAGCGAGTTACACTAGTTCAACAGCTAGGAACGACGTAACCATATCAAAGGTCATCAAAGAGAGCGACGCACTGCATGTAATAGTGGCAAACAACGGAACAGCACCAGCGAACCTTACAGCCTGGAAGCTCACATTGAATAATGGAAGTAATTGGTATCTGTTCCCCAATTTCATGCTTCAACCTATGGCTATGGTGACAGTCCATACTCATATGAACGCGAACACACCCATAGATCTGTACGGCAGCAATTTCACGTGG
>JBGQAL010000113.1:0-9299 GCA_041494285.1 Methanotrichaceae archaeon | reverse complement strand
TTCTACTCCTGATGGAGAGAATTTGATCCTAGTATAAAAACTTTAATTTTTAATATTAAATCTATATTTTGATTTAATTGGATGATATTATAAATCTACTAAAAAGTTGGAAAGTACAGGAACATATACACGTAACTACTTTTATTACTGCTATCTATTTTATATCGAATAACCTTACATATTACCTGGATGTTCTTGCCCCTGGTGATAGCACGAGAAAACTAATAGCTGTATTGCTAGTCTCCCTGATGCTGGGGACGATTGCCACCTCATTGGCAGCGACAGAAGTTGTTGTTTCCGGATCCACAACCGTAGGACCACTGGGCGTTCTATGTGCTGATGCCTTTAATGCGAACCAAACACAATACCATGTGTCTGTCGCTCAGACTGGCACTGGAGCCGGCATAACTGCCCTTGCTCAGGGCCAGGCAGATGTTGCAATGGCCTCTCGAGAGGTAACGGCAGATGAGAAGACCAAGTACGGCGACAAGTTCGTGGAGAATCTGGTCGGGTATGACGGGATAGCAATAATCGTGAGCAAGCCTATTTATGATGCAGGCGTCAAAGCTCTTACCAAGGATCAGATCAAGAAGATATATGCGGGTAACATAACGAACTGGAAGGAGCTAGGCGGCCCAGATGCACAGATCTACGCAATATCAAGAGAGCAGGGCTCCGGTACTCTCGCTAATTTCTTGACGGACATAATGGGAAGCGATAAGGCACAAACACCTGGAGTTAAGACCTATGCAAACGGCAACTCTGAAGTCAAGACTGCAGTAACCGGAAGCGATAAAGCAATCGGATATGTCGGTTACAGCTATTCTCAGGGCGGAGACCTTGGAGTGGTTACTCTCGAGGGCGTTAAGCTTACCGAGGCAACAGTAAAGGATAAGACCTATCCATTGGCTCGCAAACTCTACCTGGATACCTTTGGCGGCCTGCCTACAAAGGGCGCTAAGGCATTCATAGACTTTGTAAGCGGTTCCGAGGGACAGAAGATCGCTAAGGAAAATGGATTCATAGCTCTGTAATGAGCTGGGCGATCCCTGCAACTTTTTTTATTAAAGATCATCTTATCCAGTAATTTTTCAGCTATTCTGTCGGACTATTTTTTCATTGCATCAATTGAGAATATTCATACAAATCAAGTTTCTATTACTAGCAACCATGGGTCTTCAAGCCCTATGGCTGGGAAGTATTGAACTAGAAGATGATGATTTTAGGTGTCAGCATCGAAATGCCGTCCTCTATATAGATAATATAGACAAGGGTTTTATGCGATGATGCAATTGGGCACTGCGTATGGAACTACCCAAGCCTGAAAGCATGGGGTTGCAGAGGAGGTACGCAGAGCGATTCGTTGAATCCGTACTGTTTATCTCCGCCATCACTTCTATAATCATCATGTTGATGATCTTCTATTTTTTGTTTCAGGAAGGGGTCTATGCATTTGCAAAAGTGGGGATAATAAATCTAATCATGGGCCAGACGTGGCATCCGCCATCCGATACATATGGTATGATGCCTTTGATCATAAATTCCCTCTTGATAACGTCAATGGCGCTCATTATAAACATCTGTATTGGTTTCCCCTTGGCCATTTACTTGTCCGAGCTGGCCGGACCAAGAGAAAAGGATTTTCTGAAGCCGGCAATAGAGCTGCTTGCAGGAGTCCCTTCCATAGTCTATGGCTTTCTTGGAGTGATTATACTGGTGAAGTACTTGCAGGAGAGCTTCGACATGCTTACCGGGAGGTCTCTCCTCGCTGGTTCTATTCTTTTGGGGATAATGTTTATTCCAAGCATGACTACCATATGCGAGGATGCACTAAGAGCAGTTCCCAGCGAGTTCAAGGAAGGATCTATGGCTCTGGGAGCCAATAAATGGCAGACTATAAGGCACGTTACCATACCGGCTGCATCCTCTGGCATAACAGCGGCTGTTCTGCTCAACGTCGGCCAAATCATGGGAGAGACAATGGCGGTCCTTCTGGTGGTAGGAAATGTTCCCAGTATACCCACTCCATTTTTCAATATTTTTGATACGGGGGCTACATTTACATCCGTCATAGCCGGCGAGATGGGGGAAGTGGCTAGAGGTTCGTTGCATTTTCAAGCGCTTTTTGCTGTCGGACTAATTCTTCTGTTGGTTGTAACCATTCTAAACGTAGTGGCCGATCAGATTAAGGCCAGGATTCGTAAGAAGTTCGGAGGATATTGAATGAAGATAAAACTCGCACACTCTCTCTCCTTCGCTGCGTCAGCCTTTCTTTTCATCTCTTCAGTGGCCTGCATAATTTTCCAGCCTGATCTGACCTATCTCTCAATTCTTTGGGAAGCGATGCTGGTAGGGTCTATGCTACTGATTGCCCTATCCGCTCTGACAAAGAGAAAATTGAATCTTGCTTCAAAAACTGGTGTTGTCCTTGTTTTAGATCTGTTCTTCATCATGGCGGTCTTTCTGTTGATATTTACAGGAACCGTTGGTCCGAAGGTTGAAATAAGAACTCCTTTGGGTATTGGTGCTACCTTCGGATACAAGCTAATCCTATCTGCCCTGGTTTTAACAGCCAGCATTGTTGCTACCAAGGACACCATAAACTTGCTCTACGATTCTGGTAGTAAAAGCAGAGAGGCATTAGTATTTCTTGCCATTCGGCTTACTGCGGTTTTCTCCGTCATTATCCTGGGAGGCATACTATTTATTATAATATACAAAGGCATATGGGCTCTGAGCTGGGAGTTCCTGACTGAGCCTCCTAGGAAGCTGGGGACCCAGGGAGGCATAAGTACGGCAATCTTAGGATCCTTATGGATGGTCCTAGGAGCCATGGTTTTTTCTGCACCACTGGGCATTGGAGCTGCAATCTATCTTAATGAATACTCAAGAAATTTGGTGTTAAATCGCTTAATAACCATCGCTGTAAGTTGCATAAATGGCGTGCCTTCTGTTGTCTTCGGCCTTTTCGGCGTGGCTTTTCTGATAAACTTCTTCGGAATTTCCCTTCTATCGGGATCTATAATCCTGGGACTGATCAATATTCCAATCGTAATCCTCACCACCCAGGAGGCGCTCAAGAGCGTTCCAAATTCGCTGAGGGAAGGAAGCGTGGCCCTTGGGGCGACTAAATGGCAGACTATCAAGAAGGTCGTTCTACCTTCTTCCATGCCGGGAATTCTGACGGGGCTTATTATAAGTGTGGCCAAGGCTTCGGGAGAAACAGCACCTATCATGTGGACTGCGGTGACCTTTACAGCTGCACCGGTACAGATGATCTACGGGGTGATTCCCAACGTATTCCAGCCCGTGAACAACCTGGATTATCATCTTCTTAACCTGATATATTTCCTTGGTGCTTGGGACGTCGAGAAAAATGCCTGGGGTACAGCCCTGGTGCTAGTGGGCCTGGTCCTGTTAACGAATATGCTTGCCATAGTGGTAAGAAACTACTATCGAAAGAAGATCTCGTGGTGAAAGAGAATCGATTTAGAAACAAGCATCTGAGCGTCTTCCGTCGGTGCCCGAAAGGAAAAGCTGGAAGGCTAGATGATCTCAAATCTTGCATCAGTCTTCTTTGCTGATGGCAAGGGTCTGGGCTTTGATCTGTTTCATCTTCTCCTCTCCTGCTAGAACCTCAACTAACTTCAGGGCGAACTCCATGGCAGTGCCAGGAGACTGGCTTGTTACAAGATTGCCATCTACTACCACCCGATCCTCGGAGTATCGAGCGCAGGCGGCCACCTTAGCTTTGCCCGACGGGCTGACAGTAGCCCTTTTGCCCTGCAGGACTCCAGCTTTTATGAGCACCGAAGGCGCACAGCAAATTGCAGCGACGCACTTGCCTGTTCTATTCATTCGCTTCACCATGTTTAAAACCCGATCATCCTTCTCTAGGTTGACGTAGCCCGGGAAGCCACCTGGCAAGACTAGGCCATCGAACTCGCTTAGGTCTACCTTTTCCAGACTGACGTCTGGTTGCACTTTGACCTTATGAGCCCCCTCGATAAGACCATCCATCAGACCGGCGACCACAACCTCGATATCAGCCCTTCTCAAAATGTCGATTACGATGATGGCCTCGATCTCCTCGAAGCCCTCGGCCAGCGGTATCAGAATCTTCATCCTTTATCCCATCTTTATGTAATTCTCCCAATTTCATATATTTCTTCCTATTGCTTTAATTCATAACCGATAAATATCAGCAAGAGTACCCATCTAATATCGAAAGTAATATTATGCTCAAGTGGGGTAAAACTCAATTGAACAAGAGAACAATGTAGTCGGCTGGTTCGAAATACCTGTGATAAACATGGAGCGGGCAATAAAGTTTTATGAGAATGTCTTTGGTTAAGCTTACGCGACAGCGAATTTGGACCTCTCGACATAGCATTTTTCCCTGGATGGAAACCGGATCAGGTGCTGCCGGTTCACTTATCTACACGAGGAATTCTATAAATCGTCGTTGGACGGAGTGCTTATATATTCTACTGCACAATACAGAGATCTGTCGATAGAACTTGCTCGCGTTGATGGCACAGGCGGAAATGTTTTGGTTAACAAAACGCTTATGGCAGACATTGGTCACATGGCCATTTTCGGTGACTCAGAAGGAAATCGCATCGCTCTTCATTCATGGAAGTAGTGCACGATTGGTTAGGGTTTGGCCTCCTGACTTGCTTTCATGTTCGGATAAGAAAAGCAACTTCATGAATCTAATATTGTCAATTGTGTGGCTTTATATTACAATATATGACTTGTAATCGGTTCTGTAATCCTCCAGAATGCCACTCTAGATCAAGATCTTTGTGATCCCGTCGAGGTAATGCCGGACAGGTCCAGTAGCTCTCAGTTCCCTAGGACCTGGGCAGCAAGCATAATGTTATGGGTCGCCACAGAGTAGTCGATCTTGGGGAGAAGGCATTTGGGATCGCCGAAAATCATCACCAGCTCCGTGGCATATCAGAACTCTATTCCATGCCGTTCAACTTTATTCCACTTGGCTTCAGTTCCCACCAATTCCAATACGATTGCCCAGAGTACGACAGCGTCTACGAACAGAGAGTACGGGACCCATAACGGGATAACCCACAGATATCTTAGATCTTTCCAAGCTTTATCCAGAGCTATCGCAAACACTGTCACAAATAGAGCAAACCCAATTCCAAGCCAGCCAATAAGAGCTAGCATGTTCATAGAAACCGCCCCGGGCATGGACATAAGCAGTATTGGTAACAGTATCATCGACGCAAGCTGCAATAATGGGATGATCAACATTGCTATTGCATTGAACGGTAGGTAGAGCCCGAATGCACTCTTTCTGAATAGCAGATCATGGTGAATCCGTAATGTTTGTATGAAACCCCTGGCCCATCTTACCCTCTGTTTCCACAGTCCTCTCCACGTATGGGGAGCTTCTGCGTGCACGAGGGCTCTGGGTTCAAAGGCGACCTTGTAACCAGCCTTGTGAATTCTCCAAGTCAATTCAAGATCCTCTCCGATAAACCCAACTTTGAATAGCCCGATCTCGTCTAATACAGTACGGCGAAACGCTCCGATGTTCCCGGAGACTATCGGCAGACAATTCATGTAAGCCAAAGCACGTCGAACATATCCGGTGCCTACATGAGCTTGTAGGTTCTGAAGTTTTGTCATATAGAAGTGCAAGCCGATCGGAGCATCGTTGCCGCAACAACATGCGATTTTATCATCGACGAATGCGTCAACCAATCTTTTTATCGTATCCGTTCCAAATATGCCATCCGCGTCTGCGAATATGATTATATCTCCCTTTGACAATTGATATCCATGATTAAGCGCCGAGGCCTTGCCCCCATTTGTCTGTGATATAATCTGGACTTCGGAGTGGCCCTCGAATTTCTTCATCTCTTTAAGGGTGCAGTCTGTTGACCCATCATCGACAAGAATTATCTCAAACCGCTCATAGTCGGAGGCGAGTAGCGACCTAACGCAACCTCCGATCGTCTTGGCCTCATTGTAAGCAGGTACCACAACTGAGACGAACGGATATTCTGCCCAAGACGCCTTCTGACGCCTCAATTCAAATGCTATGGCTAAAGGGAAATATGCTAGAGATATCAGTCCGAAGGCGAAGCATGACATTCCGATGATCCCGAATGTCACAGCCAATTGATCAATCATGTAGGTAATCCTCAAGGGCAGCATCAAGAACTTCAGGTGCGTAAGCTAAATTGGCTCCGAAACGGGAGTTTATGTCCAGCACCACTGGAGTTCCATCGGATCTCCTGCGAATATCAATATCTGCCGGTCCAGTAAGTCCTATTGCTTCTGCCGCCCTGATGGCCAGTTCTGCTATATCGGGTTCATTTACCCTTTCAACGACGAGGGCGTTTCCAACTACACCCTGCTTTAATTTTGTCTTTTTTAGGACAATAGCAAACGATTTTCCGTTATTACAATAAATATTTGGAGCATATTCTGCTGATGATACGAACTCCTGCAGGACATATCCATCGTCTAGCCCTGTAAGCGTCGCCTCACTTTCGTGAAGCACGACCCCGCGTCCTCCTCGACCGATGCGCGGTTTGCTGATAAGCGGCCAGCCCAGCCCGTCCATTTCCCAAGAAGGCAGACGATATTTTGGCACAGAAACTCCTTTGAATTTGAGATGACCGCAGGTGGCAAATTTGTCATCCGCTATGAGTACGGACCTTAGTGAGCTTAGAACAATGGGAATCAAACTTGCGTTCCATTGATCTGCTAAGACCGGCAGCTCTTCACTTACGGTTGGTATGACAAGGTTACAATGGAAATTGCGTGCTATCTTGTCCAACTCAGGCACGAAATTGGGATGGTTTGCTGGTGGCACCCCCATTATGTGGGCGGCGACTGAGGGTTCCATGTCTACACCTATCACGCTATGGCCGCGTTGGAGCAACAGCTCTCTGACTGTATGACCCGCGGGACCTCCACATCCCGTCACCAAAATCCTGCTCATATACAATTCACCAGCTCAAAGTGTTCCATGTCACCGCGTTCTTCTGACCATTTTATGATATGATCGGGTTGCATATAGGGCTTGTTTCTTTGGTCTGCATGGACCGCAATGCAATCAAGTTTATTCTTCAGCAATTCACCGATGTGAACGCCGCAATCGGCTTTGAATTCCCTACTTGAGGGGCTCTCAAAACAGAGAATTAAGCAGTGGGAGACGGCCTGTGTGGTTGCCTGGTAAACTGCTACATGGTCTTGGTGACTATCGTGGGCCGAGTGGGTAAAGATTAAGTGCGGGTCAAACTCCTTGGTGACCCTCTTAATCGCAACGCTGATCTCCGAGATATGCTCTGGGAGTCTTGTATCTGGGAATCCCAAAACCTCCGCTTGCTTGAGTCCAAGTATTGATGCGCTCTCTTTGGCCTCGATTACACGTCTGGCTCCATTACCGCCTTTCTCTCCGTGGCTTAATACTAAGCCTCTGATGGTGTTTCCGTTCACCGCTAGTTTACTTAGAGTTACACTAGCCGAATACTCGTAATCATCAGGGTGTGCGCAAATTGCCAGCACGCGGAGACTGCTCATAGTTTCTTCACCTCTTTATCCACTACAAGAGTACCCTTCGAACATCCAGACGATGGCTGATTTCGTTATGTAGACAGTTTTGCCATTGAATTTGCCGCATTTTCCTACTACCTCGAAGTCATTGACGTAATTCTCCGACATTGTGCCCTGGATCAAACCGTTGTTAAGGGTGCTTATTGTCACGTCCTTGCCGAGGAATCTTTGAAAATGGTCGTCGGGACCGGGATTCAACGTAAAGGGTCCTATCTTGATCTCCTGGGCTTGTACAACGCCTGCGAGGGCTACCAGCAGGATAAATCCTGCTACTACTACTTTTTTCATTTTTTCCTCCTAGTCGTTTATGACCGTCACACTGTTGATGATTAACTCAATATCTCGAACGTCCGGAGCAAATGGGTGTCTTTCGCCATTCAGCCATAGGTTCATGTGAATTCTCATGTCGTCATCTGGTGTTGCTTTGGGATAATGGCTGGGTTGCCAAGATGCTATCAAGTTGTTAGTTCCGTGCTCGTTGTAGGAGGCGAACGAAACCCCGCCCTCATACCATTTCATGATGTGATAGGTGTAATCACCTGACAGATTCACATGGAACGCTTGCTTGACGGGCGTACTCATTCCTGGTCCCCAGCACGAATAGATGGCATTTTTTGAATTTGCCTCTTCGTCACCCCATCGAGAGAACTCGATGTCGTATTCGTGGTCGTGCTCATCTGAGTACAGGAACATCCCGAAGACAACGTTTGGATCTAGGTTATCGATCCTGTCGCTGATCTCCCAGGTGTAATCGCCGTATTTCATGGTATCAAGGCTCTGGAGTTCTGCGCACTTCCAGATTCCATCCTCGTAACGGATCTTTAAGTGCAGCCTGCCCTCATCATCGACCCATATCGAATCAGGCGAATCCGACCAGTAGTTTTGCGTTATATAGTTCGGATTGGGACCACCTGTTCCATTTTTGACCTGCCAATCCATCTCGCTGAAGTGTATTGTTCTGGCGCCAGCTGATCCAACCAGCAAAATTGCTGCAACTGAGGCCAGTATTGCTAGACTTTCGTTCATTTCTCTTCCCAAGCTACATCCGTTGTTCAGGCAGTCCATTTGATTGATCGGCGAATACTGAGGATTCTGTTTCCATAGTTCAACGTTCACAACAGCTCCAGATACGTAACCACTGAAGCAAAGTGCAAACAATGCCTCAATCGGTATAAGATAATCTTCTCGTGATAGGTACTTCAGTGACACTTCGAAATAAATAGGCCGCTGAAATTATCATCTGAAGTAGATCTCTGAAGTTAATATCTGAACCTACGCTTACAATCTACGATTCAGAACCATCTTACGTATCTATCTTTAGAGTCTTCAAATTCCCCAAGGGCTATAAAGATAGTTATTTCAAGAGAAAGCTGCGGAGGTCTCTAAGGGATATTATAGATACCGAAGCCATAACATCTTAGTCAGTCCCTATGTGCAGAATTGATGGTGTCCGTTGTTGGATGATTTGAAAGGCCAGTTCATAGCAAAGTCAAATAGGCCACTCTGTAGCATGTTACATGTATTTTATTTATCTAAAATAACATTTTATCGGTTTGATCATTAAGATCAAGTCTAACTTTTGAACTATAAAATCCGATAGAATTTAAATGATTATTTATAAATTAAAATTAATTAATAATACTTGCGTGTTTTGTTATTTAAATTAATTATTGAATTATTTATTACAATAATATGGTCATAAATTA
>JBGQAL010000092.1:0-11069 GCA_041494285.1 Methanotrichaceae archaeon | reverse complement strand
GTGCTAACTCTCAATATCTCTGAACATCATACGCATTTCATAGACCCCTTCATCGCTTCTCTTTTCTGTATCAAATCCCATACTTTTAAAGAGGTCAAGCATCGGCTTATTATCAACTAAGACATCCGCAGTAAATCCCAGCAAGCCTCGCCTCCTGGCCAAACGGGTAAGATAGGTGAGCAGATCGTGGCCTACGCCCATATTTTGATACTCATCCTTTACCACCAGCGCAACCTCGGCGGTGTGCATCTTCTTGTTTATTTCGTATTGTCCAATTGCGGCGATTGTTTCCTTACGATCTCCCTCAACAATAGCCAGGATCATCATACTATTAGCATAATCCACTATCCCGAATTCCTGCAGTCGCTCATGGGGCATATCCATTCTAACGGACATGAACCTACGGTACATGCTGTCATTGGAAAGGCCATAGAAAAAGTCCTTCATTAAGGGCTCATCTCCGATCTTCACAGGCCGCAGGAGAATATTGAGCCCACTCCTGGTTGTCCTGAATGTTTCGAGAGTAACCGGGTACACCCCATTCACCCCGGGTACGAACGCCTGATCTTTGTAGATGAGCAAACGCTTCTGGGCCTCTTCAATAAGCCACGGCCTGAACTTAGGATGGGCAATAGCAATCAGATCCATGGCACGTTCCCTGATGTTTTTGCCGTGGAGATATGCTATTCCGTACTCAGTTACTACATAGTGGACATCCCCTCGGGTTAGAGTCACACCCGTACCCTCCTGGAGAGATGGCACTATCCTCGAAATGGTGTCGTTGATGGCAGTCGAGGGAAGCGCAAGGATGCTCTTGCCGCCTGGCGCAAGCACGGCACCTCTCATGAAATCTGCCTGGCCGCCTACGCCGAAGTAGAATGTCCCGCTCAGTGATTCTGCGGTCGCCTGGCCGGTCAAATCAATCTCCATGGCGCTGTTGATTGCGGTCATCAACTTATTCTTGGCAATATTCAATGGGTTGTTAACATAATCGATGGTTTTGAATGAAACGGTTGGATTCTCGTCAAGGAACTCGTAAGTCTCTTTACTGCCCATGCAATAGGAAGCTACAGTCTTACCCATATCTATGGACTTCTTGGTGTTATCCACCACATCCGCCTTCATCAGATCAACTATGCCATCGCTTAAGAGCTCAGTATGTACCCCAAGATGCTTTTTCTCACCCAGGTATGAGACCACGGCATTGGGTATGATGCCATATCCAACCTGAAGCGTAGATTCATCCTCAATGATCTTGGCAACATACCTGCCTATCGCCTGGATGATGTCCCCTGGGTCTTCTACCGTATACTCCAACAATGGTTCATCGTGAGGTATAATAAAATCTATATCCTTTATATTTATGAATCCATCACCCTGAGTGCGAGGCATATGGGAGTTTATCTGGGCCACGATCAGCGATGCCTTCTGGGTGGCAGCCTTTACGATATCTACGCTTATTCCCAGGCTCATGTATCCGTGCTTATCTGGAGGAGATGTCTGGATTAACGCCACGTCTATTGGTATTATCTCCTTTCGAATGAGGCTGGGGACGGCGGAAAGCGATATGGGGGTGTAGTCTGCTGTGCCTTTGTTGATCGCATTCCTTGTGCCTTCGCTGATGAAGAATGAGTCGATCCGGAAGTTGTCGCGGAATTTTTCATCTATGTAGGGAGCAGCGCCCAGGGTCCATACGTGTATGATCTCGATACCGAAAAAAGCTTTGGGATTGCCACTGACGAAGTTCACCAGAGCCTGAACCAAGTATTGGGGTTCGCCGCAGCCCGTCCCTATGAAGATCTTATCGCCAGCATGTATATGGCTGAATATCTCTTCTTCCGATGCGAACTTTTCTGGCCAGGTCTTCTTTAGGTCTACCAAGAGATTGCTGCTTTCCATCGTTTCCCTGCCTTCTACTTTGCGGATTCCAGGGCTAAGCACCTTGAGGCTATAATCTTACGTGGATGCGTATCTGTAAGATACGCGCCATCTGCCCAGGGCAACCAATCTTCATCAAATCCGATGTCCAAGCTCTCGATAGACCCGAGGCCGTAGTATGCAAGGTGGGTTACCCTATCCGTCAAGAGAAGAAAAGGACCTGCTAGATCTAGATCCAAAGAGTTAAGACAATAGCTGTACACGGCCCCTTTGAACGGCTTAGATCTATTCGTCAACTTAACCGATATTAGCTTATCCCGATTTGAATGCAAAACTGACGGAATGCGTCTATGCTGCCGTTCTTGTACAAACATGTGACCTTCATTTATTCCGTATGTGATAGGATCTATATACGCATATTTCTTGTGCTGCACTATGTGCAAGGGGCAATTATTGGAAGAGCTCCTTACTTCTTGGTTCTCAAGCTTGTTCTATCTTGACCACTGGGGACGATTCTTATAATGGCCGTCTTCATCAAGTACTCTGTCATGCCATTTTCCGTATTTATCTCTATGCAGTCTGCGTCCTCATCCTGCAGTATCCCGCTGGTTACGCCTGGTTCTCCTGATTCTATTAGGCGATTAATGGTGGGGACCGTGTATATTACAACCACGGATTTTCCTTTCAGCCCAGCTATAAGCGTATTACCTGGCATTAGTTTTCACCCTCTAGCATAATAGTTAATTTCTTCTAAATTTTAAATAGTTTATCTCAAGATGCAAGCTTAGACGAAAAAAGCCTCTCCGGACAGATTACGACGCAGTAGCATGAATTGGTGTGTTCTTGCTATATTTTTAAGTATTTGAATATAAAATTATAGGATATATGATAAACCAAAAGTAGATAATAGCCTAAAAAAGTGCATATGTTTCATTGAACGAAGGTGGATCTCTTTAAAGCAACATATGTATTGCCTCAAACTGTATTTAGTGAAGGACAGGCACTATACGCCATATAGCAGCTCCGGATATCATAAACACTTAGATTGACTTATGAGATAAAAACTTGAATACCAAATAGCTTGCCAAGAGAAAAAGAAAGCGAAAGGGGGTTAGGACCTACTCTAGTCCTCTCCGCCCATGCCACCCATGCCGCCGGGCATTCCGCCCGGACCGCCCATACCACCAGCGCCGCCCGGTCCGCCGGACTTGGACGCGATGACGTCATCGATCCTGATGATCATGACTGCTGCCTCAGCGGCAGATTGGATTGCCTGGGTCTTGACCCTGAGCGGCTCGACAACCCCCAGTTTCAGCATGTCAACAGGCTTGCCGGTATCCATGTCCAGGCCTGCGCTCTTCATGCCCTTCTCATGGGCACTGCGCAGGGCCACCAGAGAGTCGATCTGGTCCAGACCAGCATTCTCAGCCAGGGTCTTTGGAATGATCTCCATGGCGTCTGCAAAGGACTCGATAGCAAGCTGTTCACGGCCTCCAACGGTGGACGCATACGCTCTGAGCTTCAGGGCCAGCTCTACCTCAGGAGCGCCGCCGCCTGGAACCAGCAACTTATCCTCCACAGCTACGCCAACGACCCGCAGCGCGTCATTCATGGCCCTTTCCAGCTCATCAACCACGTGCTCCGTTCCGCCCCGGAGAATTATGGAGACGGACTTGGGGTTAGTGCACTGCTCAACAAAGGTCATCTTATCGTCGCCGATCTTCCTCTCCTCGACCAGTCCGGCCTTGCCCAGGTCTTCTTTGGTCAATTCGTGAATGCTGGTGACCACTCTTGCCCCTGTTGCACGCGCGAGCTTCTCCATGTCGCTCTTCTTTACTCGGCGTATAGTGTAGATTCCGGCTTTGGCCAGGAAGTGCTGGGCCAGGTCATCAATGCCTTTCTGGACGAATAGTACATTGGCTCCGGAAGCCACGATCTTATCGACCATTCCCTTGATCATGACCTCTTCCTGGTCCAGGAAAGCCTGGAGCTGATCTGGGGAAGTAATCTGAATCTTAGCATCGACCTCTGTCTTCTCGATCTCTACAGCGGCATTGAGCAGGCCGATCTTGGCATCGGTGACCGACTTTGGCATGTTGGGATGGAGCCTCTCCTTATCGACTACTACTCCGCTCACCAGTTGGGAATCGGTTATGCCGCCGCCGACCTTCTTCTCAACTGTGATATTGTCTGTATCGACGGTTCCGTCTTCGTCCACAACGGACTTAATTGCCTCGACAGCTATCATTGCCAATTCATCTCTGGCAGATTGAGAGCCCTTGCCGGTCATAGCGGTAATGGCGATCTTACGAAGCAGATCATCATCTTTCGTGGTGACCTTTACCGCCATGGACTTCAGAATCTCTATGGCCTTATCTGTAGCATCTCTATAACCTGAAGCTATCACTGTGGGGTGGATCTCCTGTTCCAGAAGTGTCTCCGCCTGCTTTAGAAGCTCTCCAGCTACAACCACGGCCGTGGTAGTTCCGTCTCCTACCTCCTGGTCCTGGGTCTTGGCGATCTCCACCATCATCTTGGCCGCGGGATGCTCAATGTCCATCTCTTTGAGTATAGTAACGCCGTCGTTGGTAATCACTACGTCGCCCATGGTGTCTACAAGCATCTTGTCCATGCCCTTAGGGCCTAGAGTTGTCCTGACTGCACCTGCAACAGCCTGGGCTGCCATGATGTTCGACTTCTGTGCATCTCTTCCGGCTGTCCTCTGACTGCCTTCTCTGAGTATGTATATTGGTGTTCCACCAAATTGTCCTGCCATCAAATTACCTCAATAATACAATTAAGCATCTAATGGTTGTTTGAACTTCTATATAAAACACACGCATGATGGTTCTGTTGCATATGGGGTTGGTAATCATTAGTGCTGCATTAGGGTTTGGTAGCGGTAGCTAACTTCCTAAAGGCGTGTTACTGCAAGAGGACGTAAAGTAGAAAAACATCCTTATGTTGGCTTTTTGGAAAGTACTTATATTCTAAGTAGCTTAACTGCACCTCATGGGCGAGTTGTGGGAGCTTCCTTTCTCCTCGATGTGGAGGACAATGAAGCTCTGGCAAAAAGCACTCGTATTGCTAGCTGTGATAGTGAGTGTATTAAGCACGGGCCTCATTGCTCTTAATCAAGGCCACGAATTTTACCAATGGGTGACATATACAACGGACACACCCGTAACGTTGATTCCCGAAACGCATTTCGTAGATGACGAAATCCTACGCAGTTCGGATCAGATCCTAACTTTGGCTCATGCTCCAAACCCTTCAAGCAGTCTTCAATTAAAATGGAACGGCATGGAGCTTAATTCAGGAAAAGATTTCACTGTATCGGGCAATTTAATAGCCCTTATACCAAAAAAGGAACCTTCAGAAGAATTGCATGCTTTTTATAGATATTAAATTTTTCCGATTAGCATTTTATTTAATACATCTCCTCAATAGCCCGTCCCATTTATTCTCTCCATCGACCCAATCCCCGCCGCTTCTGCTGGCGTTTTTCCTTTAAGGCCCTGATGTGACCGTATGAAGTTGTGGTCAACTGGGGCGACGCACCCCACAGCAGAGCTGACGGGGCATACGAGGCGCCGCCGCATAAAGATGGAAACAGGTTAGCCGAATCAGTCCTTAATCAGGATTTATATGCCTTTATCCCCACAGCAGAGCTGTGGGGTATTACGATAAAATGGAGATGCCTAAGCTAGAATTTAGAAAGTCATAAAGCTGGATATCAACTCTCCTTTTATGATCAGGTGACAATCGACTTCTGAAGATTTAAAGATATTCAACAGTCGGTCATTCCGCACCTCAGCTTACGACAAGACCGTGAACTATTCTAATCGAGCTACAGAAGCCTTTGGCAGGTACTAGAGACTTCAAAAATACCTTCAGCTTGTGCAAAAATAACCTAAAAGGTTTTGAGCTTAGGCTGACCACCGGAGATCTCAAGGTATTCATAATCCCTACAAGGTTGTTTTTTCCAAGACCCAGTGTTGACGACTCCATTTTCTGGCTCATAGAAGGGAATATGAGTGTGGCCGAATACGAGGACTTCCTCCCTATCCATCCCTAGGTAGACGTCCCTTGCCTCAGAAATAGCGGCCTGTTCAACCATGGAGTGAGCCTGGTGAGAACCGCTTAGACGGTTAGCCGGTGGGTTCATCATGGATGTAAGAGCTCCTCGGATGTCGGTTGGCAATCGCTTGAGGTCTTCCAAAGCAGATTTAGATGCCTCGAATGTCTCCCAAAGCTTATCGGCAGCATTGCCGGTGTCATCCCCTGCTAAGCAGAGCCCTTCAGAGAATGTTTCGTAGGCAGACATAGATTTGTAATATGGGTTGGCCAAAACTTCTAGCTGGTATCCGTGGATGAAGAAGAATTTATTTCCACCATCTTCTAGTCGCAAGTCCTTTGTAACCTGAAAGGGGAAATTATCCTTCAGCAGCTCGCTCATCTGCAGCATATGGTAGTCGTGGTTGCCAGCCAAATAATGGATCTTGATCTTGTCGCTGTGTTTCATTTCCGTCAGCTTCGCGATTACGGGTTTGCTCTCTATCAAAGCCTTTACGAAATCCCTTCTCCACAGGTCGAAAATATCCCCCAATAGAACTAAATCCCCTCCATCTTCGAGCTGGTTAGATGTGATGTAGTCCAGAAACCCTTTGAATTTGCCGTCGTCGGTTTTAACCTGGGGATCGTCTGCTCTCTCAGCCATGTGCACATCGGAGACTGCTATTATCATAAGGGATGTTTTCAGACTGTACTTATTTGAATTTATCCTGATATAACCAGGAATTTGTCTTGAATTTCTTTTGCCTATTTTTCTATTTCTGAAAACTGCGTAGAATATTTAACATGAACATTGTTTATTGATTCGACGTCTGACTCGTGGCAATGTTGGATATTTGTCAGGATTCATTTTGGTTTTGCAGGCTGATGGATAATTCAACCGAAAAAGATTCTAAGGGCAGAGATAGCTATAAAACTTGCGAAATCGTTCAAGAAATCCATTCGGTGATCGAGAACCATACCAAGTGATCAACCAACCTGATTACAAGGAAGTGCAAATCATGTTTAGGGTAGTTGGATTGAATGAGAAAGAAATAACGAGTGCGGAAAGCTTCACAGAAGCTTTAAGAGTTCTTTACAATCGCTGCATCGAGCCAATTGCCCGCGGAGATAAGCAGCAGAATTCAGAAACAACATGTTACATCGAGGCCATTGGGAAAACAGCAGCCGTCCGAATGTACTATCCATACGTATTTGAATTTGCCATCAAAGCAGGATTGATAAAGGATGGCAGATTGGTCGAACCGTTAATTGAACCATCTACCACGGATTTGATCGCCGAATTCAGCAGGGCCGCGATCTTGAAGTTGACAGAAAAAATGGGGTGTCATTGAAAATTGATCTTCGTCCGGGAAAATTGGCAAGCTCGTCGGGACTGAACCGACCGAAGTTCAATTAAGGCAGACATGGGCAGATCTCGTCCCCACGACATCCCTTTAATGCAGAAAGGTATGCATCCAGCAAGGCATCTGCTGAGGATTCCCCGGCGCCGCAATGGCAAATGCCGTCTCTTCGAATCACGCATGTGGCCCAAGTGTACTCGGGTCCCTGCTTTATCGGCTCGTGCTTCCATCTTCTTTCTTTGATGGCTGTATCAAGCGCTTCCATGAGCTTCTCAAGACTTTCAGGAGAGTTTGGCTTAAGCCACAGTGGCTGCTTCGCCTTTGGCTCGAACCAATCGTGCCAATGTTTATAGACCTCCGGGTCCTCTTTGCCAAGCTCCATCAGCCTTTCATCGAGTCCGGCGTACCATACACGGCCAATGGGCTTGGCGTCCATAGCTACTTACGGTCTTGAAACTTATTTAAAGTGTTCGAACATGGATGCAGGAGGCTCGAAGATCTGCATATCTGGATTATCCTTGTTGCAATAATAGCAATAGCGGTTAATATTCCCCTTTATAAGCCCTCTTCAACTCCTCAATGCCAAATTTTTTCATTTTGAGAAACGCCTCGGTCACTCGCGCTATTTTCTTTTTGTCGCTGTCCTTGAGCATCTCTTCCATAACCGTGGGAACAATCTGCCATGAGAGGCCGTATTTATCTTTCAGCCAGCCGCATTGCTCCGCCGTTGGGACTGCAGAAAGCTTTACCCAGTAGTAATCAATCTCCTCCTGCATCTCGCAATGCACCATGAACGAAATGGCTTCGTTGAAAGTGAAGTTGTGAACACGCGCGCTGTCCATGGCTGCAAACTCCTGACCCTCAAGCGTGAAAGCGGCGTGCTTTATTGTTCCCTCTTTGTCTGGTTCTTCACCTTTGGTGTAGAGGAGGATATCGCCAACTTTTGCATCGTGGAACACCGTTGCGTAAAAATTAATCGCTTCTTCTGCTCTCCCGGCTTGCTTGCCGACAAACATAAGCGTCGGGGTGATTTTCTGCTTTATCTTATGTTCGCCCATGAACATCACCTGCCAAGAAAGGCCGTACCCGTCCTGCACCCATCCATATTTTTCGCTAAACGGATATTCACCAAGCTCCATGAGTGCCGTGCCTCCCTCGGAGAGGTTTTCCCATAATTTATCGACCTCGTCCTTCGTCTTACAGGCGACAAGAAATGATACAGATGGATTGAATTTGAAAAGCGGGCCAGCGCTGATGAGCGTGAATTCCTGCCCCATAAGTTCAATGGTAACAATATCCACCGTGCCTGAAGGGGTGTTATGAAGCGTTGTCGTGTTATTGATTTTCGAGTCCTTGAAAACAGAAGTGTAGAACTTGGCTGCCTCTTTAGCTTCTTTGTCAAACCATAGGTGCTGGGTGATTTTTGGCATGTTAATTACCCTCTTCAAGCCGTTTGCGGCGAGCAAGTTCTGCCTCAGTTGGTGTCTCCAAGGCAAATGACCCAGTTTTGACATTTCCTGCACGCTCGTAATTGGCAACTATGACGCCTGTGGTTGAAGTTTTGCTGTCAACGAGTTTGAAGCCTGCTGGAATAGTGCCATCGCCAAACAAGCGCTTGCCAGTGCCGAGGGTAATCGGGAATATCTTCAGGCGGAACTCGTCAACTAAGTCGTGCTTCAAGAGCGTTTGAATAAGATTGCCACTGCCGTGGACCTGCAGTTCAGGTCCATTCTGTTGTTTTAGTTTCTTAATTTCTTGAACGATGCCGTCTTTGAAGAGCGTGGAATTGCTCCAGTCAAGTTTCCTCAACGTGGTTGAGACGACATATTTTTTGGCGCTGTTGATCTTGCCTGCAATCGGGCCATCCGGGTCATCGCTTTTCACGTAAGGCCAGTATGCTGCGAAAATCTCGTAAGTCTTCCTTCCAAGCAACAAATCAAATGGTTCTGCCATTTGCTCACCCATTACACCGCCAAGAAAATCATCCCAGTAACCAGCAGTCCACCCGCCGTACTTGAAGCCACCAGTCGGATCCTCTTCAGGTCCGCCCGGTGCTTGCATGACGCCGTCAAGTGTTATGAAAGATAATACAATGAGTTTTCTCATCTTATTTTCCTCTCCTTAGATGTTCTTTATTTCAGACAAGCATTTGGTTGATTCTTATCTGGCTCAGAACGACTCCCAGTTTCCGGGTCGAAGACGCCATCCTGCATCAAACACTCTGAAACGATTATTGTTTCTCATAATGAAGTATAAGGTTGAGGCTGCTTATTAAATTTTTTAATAATCTTGCACTTAGGTGACGTTTACTTGCAGCCCACAGAACTGCAGCCCCTTAAAAGCTCCTTTGTTTTCCTTTAACTGTGTATATCTTGGATGCAGCATTTCCCAGTCAGCCTTTAAGAACACTTGGATCGCTCGGCTTTATAATGCATCCAGGCTCAAGAACGACCTTCTAAACCTCAAAGCCATCTGCCACTTCGACACAGATCGAGTCGAACACCAAAGACTCATAATTTTGAAAATTGAGATGGATTACAGAATTCCTGATGGCTGGGGAACTGGAGTATAAGAGCGAGTTCTGGATGGGACGGTACTTCCTTGCAAGTAAAGTGAGTGATGAGTTCGTGTTGAGGACCTTAGTTAGGACACAATGACATAGTTCTAATCACCAATGACAACCAGTTTAAATAAAATCAAAAATGGAAAAGCTCATCGAATTTTGAGCAATCTCGATTACTTTGGTGAGGATGAAGAATTATGATGAGAAGTAAACGCTTTCCCAAGAAATTATGTCTGGCTCATAAACTTCCGCCTTTAATGCATCCAGTATGAAAACCTTTTGCATTTAAATGATTTAATATTATTCCATACATAAGTGCGAATTGGTCCAATTCAACCTTGGGTTTCTCCATTTCAATAATATAATGAATAAAAAATTTTAAATCGCGGTTGCGTTTATCGATATTCTTTCGGAGTTCCCAAGGATAATGATATACAGTGCTTACATTCCCTTCACTACTCTTAAGCTGGCAAATAACCGGAAGGGTTTCGCCTAAATTAGATCTCTTATAAAACTCTACTTTGTCGAGAGTTCTTGTCCAAAATGTATTTTTAAAATTAAATTTGTAATATTTTACCCAGTATCTTTCTTTGTTCTTAGTCTCTATTATGGATTCGATGTTGGAGGATTTATCTTCTCTAATTAACTTTCCTATTAATTTATTGTTGTATATATATACTGAACCCTTTTTGACATAAACTAGAGGAACTGTTCTATCACGAAGCCCTAAATGTATGCCTTGTTTTGTAAAAGTCTCAAAGCTATTGCTAACCCCCAAATCCAGACCTTGTTTAGCTAAATTTTTAAATGAAAGAAATATTCCTCCCTCCGATGGCTGCCCTCGGGTTGAAAACCGTAATCTTGCATCAAATAAAAGTGCATAGTCACCTGGATTGCTAAAATTATAATAATTAAGGTATGGTGCATCCGTATCCGGATCGCTCCCTGAAGTTCTGCTAGGACCTTCATGCTTAAGCCCTAACCCATAAACCTGCGGAAAGAGTTTTATTATAGCTGGATTTTTTAAAAATGCGTTCTGCAATTCTAAATCCTTCTCCTTATTTCTCAAATTGTCATCCCATGAATGTGATAGCCAGTTTAATAGACCCATAACATTTATAGTCATCAGCAAAACAATTTGTAATCTCTGTTTGGCAAAAATCTTGCTATCCACGTCTTTCCATAACTGATCGAAGTGGAGAACTTGTCCC
>JBGQAL010000007.1:0-36195 GCA_041494285.1 Methanotrichaceae archaeon | reverse complement strand
GGGGCAACAGTAAGATGGAAATTCAATAAAAATGATGCCAGGGCAAAACTCCAGAGGCATTACCTTAACTTGCAAAATTAATGTTCCTGAGCACTAGTGGGTTTTCAATAGCAATAGCCAGATAGAGGATTCATGTAAGTATTAGGTGGAATCTACATAAAACCCAGCTTTTAATATCACTAGGAAGAAACTGGTGTTTGGAGGAATCTCAATAAAAGTAAATAAACTGATTGTGGCCGTTTTGGGGCTTAGTTTGCTCTTCATCGGCTGTGGCTCTGCAACAGATCATTACGGAAACGCTAACTACGGAGGAATGTCTAGCTCTGGACCTCACGATGACCACAACTTGAATCACGATGGTCATGGCTGGAATCATAATGGCTATGACTGGCTCTCAGGCGGATCTTACTGGTATCCTTCAACATATAACTACAACTATTACACACCCTATAACTACAACTATTACACACCCTATAACTACAACTATTACACACCCCTGTACACCGAACCCGTGTACTACAACATGCCGGTCGTGTATCATAACTGGGACGTTGATCCCTGGTGGGGAGCAAACATCTATGGCTTTGGCAGCACCTACTACTACTCCAGCAGCTCTCACTGGAACTATAATGGTGGCTATGGCTTCGGAGATCCGTAAGACAACAAAGGACAAATTCATATCATAGGACTCAACGAAGAGCATCGACTTCCGCCCGTATCAGATAGGCTAGCGCGATCGAAGCTTAGGTATGGCGTATGGTCGACACCAGGTGATGAAACTCAACTATCCGGTTAATGACCACGTCGGTTATTTGAGACGTAGTTGTTCTTGCCTGCCTCAATGCAGCGTTAGCGTAACCTGAATGGGGGAGCAACCCTTCATCCATCGTTTTTCGATTCGGATTGAATATTTATTGTTGAATACCTTTCTTATTGTTTAAGACACCCAATTTTGCGGCAGGCGCTGTGCAGTCTGACTTAGAAGGCGAGCTATGTCAAATGAGACTGACACTTGTATTCTTACAAAAGCATGTGCAATAAAGCAAATACCATTGTCATCTGAGATGCTATCATAGGGCTTTCAAGCATATCCTAACGGCCTTTTCTTGTGGGCTCCAGAAGCAGCACTGCCTCTTCGGGCGTTTTGGCAGTAACAGCTCCTGGGATCGCCCAGCTATAAAGACTGATGACCTTTTTTCCCATTTTCAGAGCTAGGGCCATCTCTGAAAGGGTTCCGTATTCTCCAGGTAGGGCGATCACAGCATCGGCGCTCTTGACGATGACGACATTCCTGGCATGGCCCATCCCTGTAGCTACGGCTATGCTCACCCACGGGTTGGCCTCATCTTTCTCGCCGGGCAGTATGCCGACGACTGCTCCCCCTTCATCTCTCACGCCGCGGCATACCGCTTCCATCACTCCGCCTAGGCCTCCGCAGATTGGTATGTGCCCCTCTTTTGCCAGCTTTTTTCCCAGCTCATAAGCCATCTTACGCACATCATCGTCGCACTTTGCACCACCTATCACAGCTACCTGCATTCGACTCCTCCATCGAACGGCAATAGACGAAATCTCTTATCGTCTTTTACCGCAAGCTATTCATACACCGCTTAGGACTTATTTCTTGTGAACGTCTTCGACCGGCTCAATCCTCAGATCAGAGCCATGCTGGCAGATCAGTCCATAATGGAGCCTACACCGCCTCAAGAGCAGGCCATCCCCAGGATTCTGGACGGAGAGCATGTGTTGCTGATTGCACCAACTGGAACCGGTAAGACCGAGGCAGCATCCCTGCCTACAATGCACAAGATCCTGGCGGAGAAGAACTCTGAGAAATCTGAAAAGGGTTCGGGAACGCGAGCTGTCTACATCACACCCCTTCGGGCTTTGAACAGGGACATGCTAAGGCGCTTTAACGAATGGGGAGACAGGCTCGGGATCTCCATAGCCGTAAGGCACGGAGACACCACCCAGAGCGATCGGAGAAAGCAGTCTCTCCGTCCGCCTGACTTACTGATCACCACTCCAGAAACGCTGCAGGTGATGCTTACGGGCAAGCGTCTTCGGCATAACCTCTCCACTGTCAGAACAGTAGTCGTGGACGAGGTTCACGAGCTGGCTACATCGAAGAGAGGATCGCAGCTCTCTGTGCTCTTGGAGCGGTTGGTGGAGCTGGCCGGAGAGTTCCAGAGGATCGGCTTGTCCGCGACGGTTGGCTCGCCAGAGGAGGTCGCAAAGCTACTTGCCGGCAGCAGCAGGCTATGCAACATAATTCGGGCGGATGTGGAGAGGTTCACAGAGTTCCGGGTGATCAGTCCCCAGCCTACCAGGGCCGATTATGCTCTGGCCGGCCAGCTGCAATGTGAGCCAAGGCTGGCTGCCCATATCAGGTGGATCAGGGACAGGGTTCGCTCCAAGAAATGTCTGATCTTCGTCAACACTAGACAAGCGGCAGAGGTTCTTGGCTCACGGTTCCGCCAGTTGGGCGAGCCCATCGGCATTCATCATGGCAGCCTGTCCGTTGAGTCCAGGATTGAAGCGGAGGAGGCCTTCAAGGACGGTACTCTTCAGGGGCTGATCTGCACTTCTTCAATGGAGCTGGGAATCGACATCGGCGACGTGGACCACGTAATCCAGTACAGCTCGCCCCGACAAGTGGCCCGTCTCCTCCAGCGAGTTGGACGCTCTGGTCATGGCATCGGCAGGATAGCCTCTGGCACCATAATATGCACCGGTCCGGACGACATCGCAGAAGCCTGTGCAATCACCAGGCGGGCAGTAGAAGCGTCCCTTGAGGAGATCGAGATCCACTACAAGCCCATGGACGTTTTAGCCAACCAGCTCGTCGGCCTGGAGCTGGACTTCGGGGACATCTCCATGGAAAAGGCCCGACAGATCGTTTCCAGATCCTATCCTTTCAGGGATCTAACGCTCCAGGAGCTGGAAGATGTGGCTTCCCAGATCGAAGAGCACAGGCTGACCAGGCTTTACAACGGCCAGCTTCAGAGGACCCGCAAGGCCCGGCAGTACTACTACGAGAACCTCTCCATGATACCTGATGAGAAGAGGTTCAAGATCTACGATATAGTTGGCAGGAAGGCCATCGGGACGCTGGACGAGGCATTCGTCATCAACTTCGCAAAGCCTGGTGCCACCTTCGTGGCCAAAGGTGAGATCTGGGAGGTGACTGAGATCGATGAGGACGAGATAAAAGTCGTCCCCATCCAGCGGAGCGGCGAGATCCCAAGCTGGAGCGGCGAGGAGATACCCGTTCCTTTCGAGGTGGCCCAGGAGGTGGGCCGGATCAGAAACCAGATCAGAATGCTTCTGGAAGACTCGGAAGCTGAAGCAAAAGACAAAGGCCAGGGAGAGCAAGCGGCGACGAGATTCCTGACCGACACATATCCCATCGATCTTGAGGCAGCATCGGAGCTGATCGAACTAATCAAGAGACACACGGACGACAACCTGCTGGTGCCGGACCACTCCCAGATCGTCATAGAGGCCGATGGGACTTCGGCAGTCATAAACTCTTGCATGGGACATAAGATCAACGACACCCTGGGCAGGGTGATAACAGCCCTGCTATCCGCAAAGTTCGGCTCAAGCGTTGCCATGGAAATAGACCCCTACAGAATCGAGCTGGCGCTTCCAAAGAGGATGCTGCCAGAGGAGATCGCCCATATGATCTCAACGCTTGACCCGACCCATATAGAGCCAATCCTCGAGATGACTCTTAAGAACACAACTTTGCTGCGCTGGAAGATGGTCCACGTGGCCAGGAAGTTCGGGGCGCTATCCAGGGACATAGACTACCAGAGGATCAGCATGGCCAAGCTGCTCGGAGTATTCGATGGAACTCCAATGTACCGCGAAGCTCTCCGAGAGATCTATCACGACCGACTTGATCTGAAAAAGGCTAATCAGGTCCTTGAGATGATCGGCCAGGGTCAGATATCTGTCATAACGAGTGGCCCAAGCCCTATCGGTGCCAGCGGCAGAGGCGGTGGCTGGGATGTCACCTCTCCGGAGCATGCCGACGCTGCCGTAATAGAGCTACTCAAGTCCAGGATAATGAGCGACAGGGTCATTCTGTTCTGTGTCAACTGCAAAAAATGGAAGTCCTTGAGAGAGGTAGGCCGAGTGCCTGAGCAGCCCGAGTGTCCCCTTTGCGGATCTAGAATGGTAGCCGCCCTCAAGCCTTGGGAGGAAGAGGAGATCAAAATAGTCAATAAGCCGGAGAAGAGCAAGAATGCCGAGGAGCGACGCCGGACTAAGAGGGTCTTTAGAAATGCCAACCTGGTGCTCAGCTACGGCAAAACGGCCGCGATCGCTCTGGCCAGCAGGGGCTTGGGGCCTGAGACGGCTTCTAGGGTCGTGGGAAAACTTCAGAGGGACGAGCTGGAGTTTTACAGGGACATTCTGAAGGCGGAGCGGGAGTATGCCAGGACCAAGAGGTTCTGGGGCTGAGGGCGAGACTTCAGCTTATTTTTAGGTTGTAGGAGCGTTTTGACCAGTTCTGCCATTGCGTCTGGTCAAGAAATGATATGACATACTTAAGCAGGTCACCAGAAGCATCCTAATGTTCAGTGACCTGAACGTCATCCACCTAGACGGAGCAGCGAATAGGGGAATGCGCTTTGGACAAATAGGGAACCGAACCTTTAAGAAAGAAAGCAAGGTTTAGGCCTTTCTTCCTACAGGCAAAACCCCAATAGGCACCTCTCCGTTCGGCAGTCCCAGGAGCTCTTCCGTCTTATTCGCGTTAAATCCAGCCGTGTAGGTAGAAGCAAGGTCCAGAGACACGACTTGAAGAAGCAGGTTTTCCGCGGCCGCTCCAGCCTCGATGTAAACCCATCGGCTCAAATCCTGCCTTGGCATCTGGTTCCCAGTCGTCTGATTCCTCGATGTCTGATTTATAGGCATACGAATGCTAGGCATCTGATTCATGCTACTGAGGTCACCTGTAATGACGAATATCGCAGGCGCAGTTTTTATCCAAGCCTCAAAGCCGGCGGTTGCATTGTAATACTCATCGATCTTGCCCTGCGTAATAACAGTCAGGTTGTGACCTTGGGGTGAGTAGTGGTAGACCCCGGAAGGCAAGCCGGTGACGTTATCGGCCAAGAGATAGACCTGCAGAGGATATCTAGCCATGGCAGAAGGCGCAGTTCGATGGCCATTGTCGTCCGTTACTCCCTGCGCAGCCCAGAGAAGCTGGGAGACTTCATCCAATGTCAGGCCCTCTTTTCCGAAGCTGCGAATGGATCGCCTCTCTTTCAGGGACTTCTCCACGGAGATGCCGCCATCGGTGCGAGGCTCCGGAAGCTTAATTGTTTTGGATGCGTCGGCTTTCGAGGAGCTATTATTTTCTGATACGGCCACTATGGCCACCGCCAGGAGAGCTAACCCAAAGATGATACTGATTCTTAATTTATTCATTTTCCCACCTGGAATTATATATCTTCTTGCGTTTGATATGGTTACCGTATTAAGATATGCCGGGTAATCTTTCAATGCCGCAGGGCAGCGAGCTTAGGCTTTTCGTTCTGTCATTTTCTTCATCCAATCATGAGCGAAGATTTCAGCTTCCCCGCTTTCAATGCCATCGAGGATCCTTTGTGCGACATATTCCGCAGTGTCTGCCGGGAACGGGCCGGAACCTTGCTCTCTCTTATCACTAAGGGCTTTAATGGTATTTTTCTCAAATTCGGTGAGCGTGATGTACGGATACACAACGCTAACAGTGATATTGTCCGCTTTCAACTCCTCCCTTGCCGTCAAGCTGATTCCTGCAAGCGCTCGTTTTGAAGCCGAATAGGCACTCATATTCGGCAGATACATCAGTGCAGTGCCGGAACTGATGTTGATTATAGTACCTCCGCCCTGCTTCCTCATAATCGGTATGACCTGCTGCATGGCAACCAATGGGCCAATAACATCCAGATCGAAGATGTAATGGAAGGTGTCGATATCGGTTTTTTCCACAGGGGCATCGTACCCCTGACCAGCATTGTTGATCAGGATATCAACCCTTCCGAAGTGTTCATGCGTTTGATCCACCATTCTTCTGATCTCAGGGATCTTGGTCATGTCGGCTCCAATTGCAATCGAATTGGGAAGCTTCGCTGAGAGCTTCTCCAGCAACTCCATCGAGCGCGAGACGAGAGCAACTTTTGCGCCCTGTTTCACAAGAAGCTTTGCCGTAGCCAGACCGATACCTGATGAGGCACCAGTTACGATGACAACTCTATTTCGTACATCCATAAAATTACCTTCTCATTCCAATGGAAGGATCTCGCCACGCATCCGTCCATTCGATTCGATCGATGCTGCATTTTGGATGATTTCTTTAGTGATTTCTATAGCATGCAATATGCAGATAGAAACTTAAATTTTTGGTCTTTCGGGAAAACGGTTACGAGTTTTGGTAATTTTTAAGTTGCCATCTCCATCTCAATCTTGCTGATCATATCTCCTATTAGGTCATCTAAGTATTTGATAAGCCGCATTATATCTGTGACATATTTTCTAAACTCATCTTCATCGAGAAAAGCATGATAAAAGTTGGCATGAAACTTCTCGACTTTCCTGTAGACTTGCACCAGCTCTTCACCATCTTTTTCCCCGAATTTACTTGTAATAAATTGTCGAGCAAACCGTGTCGATTCACTGTGACTTGTAGATGGTCGTCCATTTTCTACGAGATAAATGGCGTTGATCTGACACGATATCACTCCCCAAAGAGCCTCTCCTCCCTTTTCTTTATCTCCTTTTTCAATTTCTCCTTCATAATTTTGGAGATAGCGCGAAGCTCGTTCCCTGTATTCTTTTGCTTTACTTAGAACATTTTCTATCATGCTTTAATGTCCGTCTTTGTGTAAAGGTTGAGTACGGTTCCATCCTTTTTGGTTGCTTTTTTGAGCTTTGCTGAGATGTAAAAAGCGATAACTAACCCGTACTCCCTGAACTTATTTTCCCAATCGCTTTTTGAAATGAAAAGATAGTCGTTTGAAAGAAGTTTGTATAGAATTAACTCTATTTCCTGATCCCTCAGCTCTGGATATTCCTTTTTGTCCATGTCTTCAACTTTTAAAATAATTCCTGTAATAATCTCTCCATCTTTAAGAGAATAAGGTATAGAGAGTTTAGATGAAGTGATTACAAACTCGAAATCATGCCTGGCTAGAATAATCAAGGCACAGAGAGCGAAGAAGCCATAAAAGAGAATCAAGCAAATGTTAGCATTTGGGCTTATCCCGCCCCGCCAACCGTCGCCTTCTCGATCAACAGGTGCGGCGATCCGTCGCTCACGGGAACGAGCTGCCCTGCCTTCCCGCATCGGCCGCTGTTGAACTTCAGGTCGTTGCCCACCGCCCGGATGTCCTTCAAGATCTCCAGGATCTTTCCGGTTAGCGAAACGTCCCTTAGCAGCTTGGTCTTCTCGCCCTTCTCAACAAGGTAGCCGCGCTTGGCGTTGAACTGGAATACGCCCTCGGCGGTATTGACCTGGCCGCCCCGGCTGCCCATGAGGTACACGCCATCGCCTAGCTCCTCGAAGATTTCGTCCACCTTCCAATCGCCGTTGGCGATGTATGTGTTGGACATACGAACCACAGGCCTGTCAATGCCCTGTGCCCTTGCGTTCCTTGGCACACCGTCCATCCTTCCGGCTGTCTCCCTGCTGTGCAGGTAGGAGTTCAAAACGCCCTCCTTCACCAGAACAGTCTCCTGGGAGACGCTGCCCTCGTCGTCGAAGGGATAGTATCCGTTCTGCATCATGCTCGGGTCGTCTTTAACGCTGACCATCGTCGAGCCTATCAGCTGGCCAAGCTTGCCTTCAAGACAGGAGCCGCCCTCCAGGATTATGTCCGCCTCTGTAGCGTGGCCAACGGCTTCATGTACGAATACCCCGGCCAGCTCTTGGTCAAGGATAACAGGGAATGATCCGCCCTTGGGCACTGTGGCGTCCAGAAGGGAAACGGCCGTCTGGCCAACTGACCTGGCAAGGTCAACCGGGTTCTCCTTGTCGAAGAGCTCCAGTCCGCCTATGCCTGAACGCCCCTCGCCGCTTCCCTGGATTAGGCCGTTCCTGCTGGCAATAGCGCTTATGAAAAAAGCCATCCTGGTCATCTTCGACTCCAGGTCAAGCCCTTCCGAGCTCTCGTAGTCGGTAGTCAGCTCGACTTCGGAGTAAACCGCCTGGGTGGACGAGATGCCCGGGACCTTTGCCGCGTTCTCGATCTCCTTCAGAAGCTCAACTTTTTCTTCCAGAGACAAGTCTCGGGGATTCTTCTTTACAGGAACGATGACGCTCTTGCCGGCTGGAGCCTCCGCCAGCCTCAGGTCCTCATGACGGTCGATCTTCCTGGCGATCCTCTTGGCCAGCTCGATCTTGTCCTCCAGCCCTTCAACGGCATCGGTGGTTACAAAACCCCAGGCCCCCCCCGACAGGGCACGAACCGCAGCCCCCTGGAAGGGAGCCTCGGAGATCTCCTCCAATTTGCCATTGTCCAATACGATCCGGGTTCGGCTGCCCTTCAGGATGCGAATGTCGTAGAATTCCGGCATCGCATTACAGGCTCCGGGATGGCAATGGAGGAACGATAGGCTCTGGGAGGCTGATGCCTATCTTCTTCTCCGAAGCGAACTTCTTGAGCTTCTCTATCAGCTTGGTCTTCTGGCCTCCCATGGCGTACTCAAAGACCTCCTCAATGGTAGAGACGGGGATTATCTCGATCTTGTTCTTGTAGAAGTCGTCCAAAAGGACGTCTCCCATGTTGGATTTGGGTATCAGGACAGTCTTGATTCCCGCTTGAGCCGCGGCTTCGATCTTCTGGGTGACGCCGCCGACCGGCAGGACGTCGCCCCGGACAGACAGGGAGCCTGTCATTGCCACATTCTGTTTGACAGGTATGCCCTCTAGGGCCGAGATGACCGCTGTGGCTATGGATATAGAGGCGCTGTCGCCTTCCACGCCCTCATAGGTCCCTATGAACTGAATGTGGACGTCCTTGTTGGTTATGTCGTCTCCCTGGAACTTCTTGATCAGGGCGGAGACGTTGGTGACCGCCTCCTTGGCGATCTCTTGCAACCGGCCTGTAGCTATGACCCTGCCCTCTTCCTTGGATTGGGCGGGTGTGACCTCCGCCATTATGGGCAGAACAATCCCCGAGTCGGCCATGACTGCCAGCCCGTTGACTCTGCCAATCTCGTCCCCGGTGGACCTGAACATGCTGTAGTCCTTGCGTCTTTCAAGGTACCTGTCGGCAAGCTGCTGCTCCACAGACCTGGCCATCTTCTTGGCCTGGAGAACGTGTCGGGCATCGGCGAGGGTCGTCCCTTCGGCTCTGGCCACATCTCCTGCTACCCTTATCAGGCCTCCGAGGTCACGGAGCATAAGAGTCAGATGGCCTTTCCTGCCCGCTCTCCTCTTGGCCTCCCGGATGATCTCCACCACGGCCCCGTTGGTGAAGTGAGGTATCTTTCCATCCCTGATGATCTCCTGAGCCACGAACCTGATCAGCTTATTGCGATTCTCCAGGGTGTCGTCCATGCTGTCTCGCATGTAGATCTCGTAGCCGTAACCTTTTATGCGTGACCTCAAGGCTGGGTGCATGCCCTGGACCGCATCAAGGTTTCCTGCCAGGATCATGATGAAGTTGCATGGAACGGGCTCAGTCCTGACCAGCGCGCCTGAGCTGCGTTCACTCTGTCCTGTTATGGGGTACTCACCCTCCTGAAGCGCAGTCAGGAGGCTCTGTTGAGCCTCGAGCCTCAGAGTGTTGACCTCGTCGATGAACAAGACTCCCTTGTGTGCCTTGTGAATGGCTCCACACTCAACTCTCTCGTGAGAAGGCGTCTCTAATCCGCCGGACTGGAACGGATCATGCCGAACATCACCCAGGAGTGCGCCGGCGTGAGCACCAGTGGCATCAATGTAGGGAGCCTTCTTCTTTCCGTTGTTGTCCACGAGGAGCTTGGGTATCAGAGCGTCCTCTTTTGGCATCATGTAGCGCATGGAAAGGAAAATCAGCGCTGCTGCTATGACGCCGAAGAGTAGCTGGCCAGTGTAGTAGGCGTAGACTATCAGGCCCATCACTATGAGCATGAAGAACATGTTCCGGGTCTGGATCTTCTTCCTTGCCTCCATCTTCTGGGCATCCACTATTTGTTTGCCCCTGCCGGCCGGCACCACTCGCACCCGTGGAGCGTTGTTGTCCTCCTGGTTGTGGTAGACCAGAACATCCTGCAGTTCCTCTACTGGAAGCAGCTCGCTCATGGCCTTTCCTAGCATTGATTTTCCCGTTCCCGGGGAGCCGATGAGCATGACGTGGCGCCTCTGGTGGGCAGCCTTCTTTATGACCTCGACTGCTTCATCCTGGCCGATCACCTGGTCTATGAGATTATCGGGCACTTTGATGCTGCTCGTGTCCTCGAATTCGATATCTCCTAGGAACTCTTTGGTATCATCTGCTGTCAAGCTTTCGGCCTTCTTATCTTCTTTTGACCCATCTTCTTTTAACCCGTATTCCTTTAATCCATCTTCTTTTGATCCTTCTGGACTATATATCTGGTGCCCTGGATCAGGCTTTAAATTCATCAACGTCTTTATCAAAGCCCTATAACACCTCGAAATCCCTTATCATCTGGGTATACTCTTCCAGCATCTCTCTGGAAAGGTGCGGCTTAATCCGCTCTAACGCTCTCTCGAAATGGTCTTTGTTAATCGTAATATCATCCAGTATGAGCTCTTCTTTGCTCATGCCCGGTTTTATGTGCTCTCTCAGTGCCAGCATCCCTGCCTCTCTACATAGAGTCTCTATGTCTGCCCCGCTGTAATTCTCAGTGATCTCGGCAAGCCATTCAACGGTGACACTCTCTGAAACGGGCATCTTGGAAAGGTGAATCTTAAGTATCTTTCTCCGGGAGGCTATGTCCGGCAGGGGAATATAAATTAGTCGATCGAACCTTCCCGGCCGGAGTAGTGATCTGTCCACAAGGTCGGGCCTGTTGGTAGCCGCCAGTACGACAACGTCCTTCAGCTCAACGAGGCCGTCCAGTTCGGTCAGGAACTGACTTACCACCCGCTCCGTCACGTGGGAATCTGTGCCGCTGCCACGAGTTGGAACCACAGAGTCCAGCTCATCGAAGAATATCAGCGATGGTGAGGCCTGCTTGGCCTTCCTGAAGATCTCCCGGACTGCTCGCTCCGACTCGCCAACCCATTTGGACAGAAGCTCTGGCCCCTTTATGCTTATGAAGTTCAGCTCGCTCTCCGTGGCCAGGGCCCGAACAAGCAGAGTCTTTCCTGTGCCTGGTGGTCCATACAGGAGAATTCCTCTGGGTGGTCTTATCCCTGTGGACTCGAACGCCTCTGGGTATTTTAGGGGCCATTCCACAGATTCGGTAAGGGTCTGCTTGGCCTCATCGAGGCCGCCCACGTCCCGCCAGTGCACCTCGCTGACCTCTACAAAGACTTCTCGCAGAGCGCTGGGCTCGATCTTCTTCAGTGCCGTGTAGAAGTCGTCCTTTGTTACTCGCAGGTTCTCCAATACCTCTGCAGGAATGTCCTCCTTGACGTCAAGGTCGGGCAGCGCCCTCTTCAGCGTTCGCATTGCCGCCTCCTTGCATAGGGATGAGAGGTCGGCCCCCACGAAGCCGTGGGTGATCTCGGCGATCTCTTTGAGGTCCAGGGTTTCTTCCAGGGGCATCCCTCTGGTGTGGACGTACAGAATCTCTAGCCGTTCGTTCTTGTCTGGGATGCCTATCTCTATCTCACGGTCGAATCGCCCGCCTCTCCTTATGGCCGGGTCCAGCGCATTGGGCCTGTTGGTAGCGGCAATGACGATCAGCTCTCCACGCGATGACAGACCATCCATCAGGGCCAGAAGCTGAGCAACAATCCTTCTTTCCAGGTCGCCTGAGACCTCCTCGCGTTTGGGCGCGATGGAGTCGATCTCGTCGATGAAAATTATGGATGGTGCAGCCTTCTGGGCCTCCTCAAAGATCTGGCGGAGCCGCTCTTCGGACTCTCCATAGAACTTGGATACTACCTCCGGGCCGGATATGGAAATGAAGTTGGCATCGGTCTCGCTGGCCACCGCCCTGGCGATCAAGGTCTTGCCTGTACCGGGAGGGCCGTGAAGCAGGACTCCCCTGGGCGGGTTTATGCCAAGCTTTGCGAAAAGCTCCGGGTGCCGCAAGGGCACCTCGATCATCTCTCTGATATCCCGAATCTCTCTGGAGAGGCCGCCGATGTCCTCATAGGAAATCTCCCTGACGTGCAGGGGCAGCTCCTCCAGAGTCTCCCTTGTTATGCTTATGATGGTGTCGTTGGTTATGAGAACTGGGCCGGAGGGCACGGTGCTTACCACTACCAGGGACAGGGAGTTGTTTATCATCTCCACTCTGATCTGCTCGCCCTTGACCACCGGCCGGCCTTCCAGCATACGGAGCAGGTACTGAGGGCCGCCTATGAGCCTTATCTGGCGGGTAGGTGCCAGGATTATCTTCCTGGCGGGCTTGGCCTGGATCCTGGTCACCTGGACCCAGGAATCTATGCCTACTCTCAGGTTGGCCCTAGTGTTTCCATCTATCCTGATTATGTCAGGTGCGTCCTCAGGATTTCCAGGCCAGGCAACGGCGCATATTCTCTCTTTGCCAGAGATCTCTACAACGTCGCCGTTGTTCGCCCCTAGACGATTCAATGCATCTAGGCCAAGCCTAGCTATCCCCTTTCCAGCATCCCTGTGATAGGCCTCTGCAACCTTGAGCTGTAAAGGCTCAACCACATCAGCCGAGGACTCACGAGATTTGGCCTGAGTTGTTGTCAAATGCTCCATACCCCACCGGTGAGCTTAACAGCGCCACGAGACAACATTCCTTTCAGGCTCTCCAACACCAAGACCGCAGGGACCTCCAACCTTTCGGCCAAATATTCAGCGCTTGATCCTCCGGAGAGGAGGGCAACCAAGATCTCCGCTTCCAGATTGTCATGGGCGTAGCTTTGGATCTCAGCGGCGGCATGGCGCTTTATCTCCATATCCTTGGCTTCAATCTCCTCAAGCTGATTTCTAAGGTTGCGGCGCTGATCCTCGATCCGGACCAACTCTTCCTGGAGCACCCAGAGGTCTTTGGGCTCCGAGGAGTTCGGGCCCGATGTGCTCTCCGATCGGTAGGCCCTGACGCCGTAGGAGTGGGGTGATACGGCGATCTCCACCACTGTCTTTCTGGCAATCCTGAAGTACTTCCTTCGGCTCTGGTCGTGGTAGCATTCGATCAGGCCGGCATGCTCCAGCATCTCCAGGTGGTCTATAACCGCCTTTGGCCCAACATCCAGGCGCTTTGCCATCTCATTGAAGTAGAAGGGCCGGAATGAGAGGAGCTGAAGAATTCGTCTACGGTTCTCGTTTCCAAGTATATCCAGAAGCTCGACAGGGTCCAAGATCATCACTCAATACAAACTTATAGATAGTAACTTGAGGTTAGATAAACTTTGCGGTGAATTTAATGGGTCCTATTCTAGCTCAAACTCCTTCCACATCCTTACTGCGTCCTTCCCCCTGCCGTAGTAGTTCCTTACCAGCTCACGCTCGCGGTAACCTGCCTTGCGGTAAAGCTCCATAGCTTCCGGATTCTCTAGGGCGGCCTCCAGCCGGATGGCCTTGGCACCTTGGGCCCGCAGCTCCTCCTCCATGGCCTGGACAAGCTTGCTTCCAACGCCCTTTTTCCTGTTAGTTGGTTGTACGTCCAGGGTATAGACTGCCCCGCTACGACCTGAGGTGTATCCAATTATGAATCCGATGACTCTGTCCTCAGGCTCACAGGCAACCAAGGAAACTGAGTACTTAATAAAATAGGCAAACATCCCCGCGGGAAAGGCAGTCTCCTCCGGAAAGCAAAGCCCTTCGATCTCCACGATGAAGGGAAGATCCTTTGGCTCGGCTCTCCTGATCTTCATTTCTTCTCTGAGACCTGTCGAACTATGTCCGAATAAGCGCCAAAGACCTCTGGTAGGTCGATGGTCCCAATGACGTCCACGACACCAATGGCTGCAACGGTCTTACCTTCTACGACAATTGGCGCGACTGAAACAGGAACTCCCTTGTAGGCTCCTCTTTCCGGAATGGTGTGCACCGACCTTCCGGTCTTCAGCACCTCCTCCAAAATCGGGCCGCTGTAGCTGGCATCCAGAACTTTGCCCTTCTCTACCCTGACTCCTGGAAACTTTGCGCTTCGAAGTGTAATGGGCAGCCTGACGATCTCGTTGACCGCTAGGGCTAGTGGAGCCAGGTCCTCCGACCTGGCGTCCTCGGATATTACGAGCCTGGCCATGTTAATTATTGAGGGCGTGATGTCAAATAAATCCTGCCCTTTCAACTGCATTTTCGTTTTAGGAGTCGGGCCTGGAACCCGTGGTACTTGGCAAAGCCCTCTGCATCGCGCTGACTCAGCGTTTGTGAGTCGAAGGAAACCATCTCCTGGGAGTACAGTGCGTCCGGAGACCGTCTGCCAACGGGAATCGCGCTGCCGCAGAATAGCTTCATCCTGACCGAGCCGTTCACCCTCTGCTGGCTCTGGTCGATGAAGGCGTTCAAGTCGGAGTACAGCGGGTCGTCCACGAGGCCCATGTAGGCCATCTCTGACCAGGCGTCGTCCACCGTGGTCTTGAACCGCAGCTCAGCTCGGGACAGGACCAGGTGCTCCAGATCCTTGTGGGCTGTCAGAAGGACCGTTGCAGCCGGGTGCTCGTAGTTCTCCCTTGCCTTGAGCCCTAGAACCCTGTCTTCCACCATGTCCGTCCTGCCTACGCCCTGTTCGCCCGCAACCCGGTTCAACTCGCTGATCAGCTCGACGCCGTCCATCTTCGCGCCGTCGATGGTTACTGGAACGCCATGCTCGAATCCTATCTCTACAACCTGTGGTGGCTTGCTCGCATCCGGCCTCCTGGTCCAGGCGTAGATCTCCTCAGGAGGCTCAAAATAGGGGTCCTCCAGCTTTCCGCCCTCTATGGACCTGGACCACAGGTTTTCATCAATCGACCAGGGCCTCTCCTTGGAGACAGGAACGTCGATCCCGTGCTCTCTCGCGTACTCGATCTCCCACTCCCTGGCCAGATCAAGCTCCCTCATGGGAGCGATGACCCGGCACGGGGTGCACCTAAAGACCGCCTCGAACCTGAGCTGGTCGTTGCCTCGGCCTGTGCAGCCGTGAGCAAGGTTCTTTATGCCCTTTTGTTCGGCGATCTCCACTGCCTTCTTGGCGATCAGAGGCCTGGCTATAGCTGTTCCCAGGACGTACCCCTCATAAGAGCCGTTGGCCTTAATGAGCGGGAACAAGTACTTTTCCACGAATTCTTTCTTGGCATCAATGACGTAATGTTCATCTGCAAGCTGCTTAGCACGCTTGTTCCCGCGCTCGATATCCTCAATGGGTTGGCCAACGTCCACCAGGACGGTTACGACTCTGTCAAAGCCGTAGCGCTCCTTCAAGAGAGGTATGCAAACCGAGGTATCCAGGCCTCCGGAATAGGCCAGCACGACTTCAGTCACTCTATCACCGCCTCCGTAGAAGAGACCATCTTGTCTTAATGTTATCTGTTCTTTGGGTTTTGGCCGATAACTCTATAACCGCTCCGAAAAATGGGGGTTTAATGACCCAGCTACTTAAGACGGCTGCCCTGACAGTGGATTTCAATTTGGAGCGGCGGGCACTCGAAGCCCGAGGCGCTCTGGCACTGATGGTCCAACCGATCTTGAAGAGTATAAACCAAAGGCTTAATGAGGAAAAGCCGGCCCTAATACGGGAGAACGATATTGTCGCAACGACCTGGTTGCCACCTATTCCAAGCGGCCCGTTCAAGAGACTCCTTTTGAACGAGGCAAAGATGGCTATGGGTCGACCCATACCCCAGACCGTATCCATCGAAGTGACGCGTAGTTGTGGCTGCAATTGCGACCATTGCCTCGTAAAAAAAGATGGTGAAGTGGAGCTTTCCAAAGAGGAAATCTTCCGCGTGATAGATCAGGCTCTTGAGATGGGGGCCTGCATAATAACTTTCACCGAGGGCGATCCGTTGTTGCGAGACGACATCTTCGAGTTGATCAGACATGTCGATCCGGAAAAAGCCGTCGTCAACCTCTTCACTCCTGGTCTGGAGCTGACAATGCTTAAGGCTGAGCAGCTAAGAGATGCAGGCCTCTACAACCTCCTCATAGGTGTCTACAGCGCCGATCCGGAGTACCACGACCAACTGCGCGGCCTGCCAGGGGCCCACTCCAAGGCAATCGAAGCCATCGAGGTGGCCCTAAAAGCAGGGCTCATGGTTACTATGGCCGCGCACATAAAATCGGGCCAGGTAGACAGAATACCCGAGCTGTACAAATTAGCAACCGACATGGGAGTTCAGGAGCTCTCCATCTGGGAGGGCTTGCCTCAAAGCCCGGAGGAGAAGCTGACCCAGATAGAACGCGAGAAGATCCTAACCCTCTACAGAAAGATCAACTCTACACCAGGCGGACCGAGGATCTTCGCCAGCACCTACTTCGAGGGCCAGATGCTGGGGTGTATGGCCGGACGTCGGTGGCTGCACGTGGGCGTGGCTGGCAACGTCCGGGCCTGTCCATACTTGCATGGAAGCTACGGCAGCGTCAAGGAAAGCTCACTTCACGATATATGGAAGGCAGTCAGAGATTCCGGAGAGTTCAAAGGATTTGTCTGTTCCTGTCCCGCCCAGGAGATCTTAGGCTCCCCTCAGTAGATTTTCAAAGCTAGCTCTTCGGCAAGCATCCCGTCTCTATTTCCTTTTCATCATTTCCTTTATTCCGTACGATCCAGCTCGTGGATGCAACAAATTTTTTAAACTTAGACAGTTAATATATATCATTAACATATGCCTCCGGATACTCTTCTCGGGATCTCAATAAAAGTATGGAAAATTATTAGTATTGATATGGTCCTAAGCAACACCGAGGATGTAAATGGGTGTTTTCAGTGGCTTTCGAGAAAGCCTGGGTACCTGGATAAATAGGATCTTCAGGAAGAAGAGAGCGAAGATAGGTCTGTACGGACCACCGAACTCCGGTAAGACAACCCTGGCAAACAGAATAGTCAAAGACTGGAGCGGCGGGACAGTTGGTACTGTATCACCTATTCCTCACGAGACCAGAAGAGCGGTCAGGAAGGAGGGCGTCCAGATTAACGCCAACGGCTCAAGCATAGAGCTGGACATAGTCGATACTCCAGGAATGGCTACCAAGATCGACTTCAAGGAGTTCATGGCTCACGGGCTGGATGAAGCTGAGGCTAAGAAGAGGGCCAAAGAGGCCACTGAGGGAGTTATCGAGGCCATTAAATGGCTGGACGACCTGGATGGAGTGCTGCTGATAATGGACTCCACAGAGGATCCGTACACCCAGGTCAACGTCACGGTTATTGGTAACATGGAGGCCAGGAAGCTTCCCTTGCTCATAGTGGCCAACAAGATGGACCTACCTGATGCATCCCCAGCGCGGATCAAGGCGGCCTTCCCACAACATTCTATGGTGCCCGTCTCCGCTCTGGAAGGAACGAACATAGACGAACTCTACCAGGCCATAGCCAACCATTTCGGGTGATATGATGCGGGAAGTTCAGATGGACCTAATCTCCGGCGAGAAGCTAGAGAAGATGACCTCGATGGAGAAGATCAGGCTCATCCTTGACAAAGTTAAGACCGGCAAGATAGTAGTTTTAGAGAGCGGTCTTACACCGGATGAAGAAGTGCGCCTGATAGAGATGACTATGACGGAGATAAGGGTGGATGAGTTCTCCGGTATAGAGATCGAGAGCTACCCCTCCAAGAAGGAGAGCTCGTTCTTGGACAGGATCTTCGGGAGAAGCCTGAAGGGCAGGATGACAGTCATAGGCCCTGCAAACCAGCTTCGGACTATCGAGAAGGATCAGTATCAGATCAGCACAAAGGTCTCAGTCGGGGATTAGATGCCGCACATATGTACCAGGTGCAACAACGTCTTTCACAAAGGAGAGGACATCCTCAAGGGCTGCCCTGTCTGTGGATGGAAGAAGTTTCTATTCACCAGGAAGGACTCAGGAGACGCGGATGTATTGGTTCAGGGGACTACAATAACCAAGGCCATGGGAGTAAGGATGCCTCCCAGAGCAGAGCTGATCGTGAACGATGGCAAAATAGGAGAAGCCAAAAGACGAGCAATCGCACAACAAGCCATTCCCAATGAACGGGTCCAAAAAGAAGAGATAAAGCCGTTATCCCTACTAGATCAAGCGAACCCCAAACCCAAAGATGAAGGCAAGGTGGAGAGCATAATGATAACCGCGCCAGGAATCTATGAACTCAACCTCCCCTCTCTCTTCGAAAGAGAGGAGCTGATAATGGCTGTTAAAGAAGGAACTTATCTCATAGACCTGACTTCGGCTTTCCGGAAAAGCAAGAAGGAATAGAGTTCATTCTCTCTTCACTTTGATGACTATATCCTTCTCGCTGGCCGCCACTCCGCGGAGGGAATCAGCTATGGCGGTAGCTACGTTTCCTATGATTGCTTGTGTAAAGTCGTTTAAAGGGATTGCCTTTCCGTCTACTGTCAACTCCACCTTCATATCCAACTCCGAGATAGGATTTCCTTATCCAGCTCTTCTTTTAGGTTAATTATCCTGTTTATGGCCATTAATCCTTTTATGGCAAGCCAATCGCTATTGGCAGAGTGTATATGGTCGTGTTTTTTGTAACAGCCTGGGGCTGGGTGATGATATCGTTCGCCACAGACGTTACGTTGTTGCTCCTTATGGTGAAGCTAGGGGTGATGATTACTGGAGTTGGGCCTTTTATGAGCGTGGCTGCGACTGTTGGGGTGAACTTCTTTCCCATGGTGCTTAGATCTAGAACTTCCTTGGTAGTCTTCGATCCCAGATAGTTGGCGGCTGCATAGTTTATGGTCGGTGTTGACTGCGGAAGGGCAATTGTTGAAGCTGGCTTTTTGTTCAGTGTGCTGAGGTCCAATACGCCATCAGCGGTTGCCGCTGTTATTACTCCGGCAAAGAGCACTAAAACCACAGTGAGTGTGAGAATTGCTTTCATCAATGAACCTCCATTCCTAAGGCATTTAATATGCCTCTTCTCCCTCCGAGGATGAGGTTATACCATTTATTCCTTTTGCTTATTTCTAAGGGCAAAAATTAGCATCAAAAAGGAAGTCTAGGCACTAATAAAAGAGATAGTTCGAAACGCAATAATGCCTCAATGCAACATAAGTGGTTGATTAGTCCGGATATTTTTTGTCCGCTATTCGACCAAGTTAAACCAACTGTGCTGGTCGATGTTATTTCAGTCTTCATTGAAATGGCCTAAAAACAGAGGCGAGCTGGAAGTCTTCGGTGTTTTGAATTTATGGACACATCGAGTCTTTGAATAAGCGAACCCAACATACCAGTCCATAATTGTTTCGACGTTTATCCTCAAGATCAGTTAACGCTTCTGATCGATCAAAGGAGATTTCCGATTTGATCAAGAAACGTCTGATTGATCAAGAGATTGACATTATCACAATGCAATTGAATGTGAGACTCACGAAATCATTATACTCTATCGAATCCACAACTTCTTGTGAAGAACAAGGAGATTGCCAAGATCCTTTACGATATGGGAGAGCTTCTGGAGCTCAAGGGCGAGAACCGCTTCAAGATTATTGCATATGGAAAGGCCGCTAGAGCCATAGAGTCCCTGAAGGAGGACATCGAGCAAGTCTGCAAAGAGAACCGCCTCGAATTAGTTCCCGGTGTGGGGAAGGCCATCGCTCAGAAGGTTGAGGAGTACCTTAGAACGGGAAAGCTCCAGGTCTATGAAGATCTGGTTGCCCAGACTCCACGAGGCCTGGCTGAGCTACTCAAAGTCTCCGGACTTGGCCCTAAGACGATCTCCCTGCTTCATGAGAAGCTGAACGTAAACAACCTGGACGACCTAGAGAAGGCCGCTCGAGAACACCGAATCAGGCGACTGCCCCGAATGGGGCCAACCAGCGAAAAGAACATCGCCAAGTCTATTGAGCGGTACAAAAAGCGCAGCAACAGGATTCCTCTGGATATTGCCGAGCCGATCGTGGAGGAGATCGTCGACTATCTCCGGGGTATTGAGGGCCTAGAGCACATCACTTCCGCTGGAAGCTACCGACGGGGCAAGGAGACTGTTGGAGATATCGACATCCTGGCCACCTCTACTCGACCCGTTGATGTCATTTCAGCATTCGTTCGCATGCCCATGGTCGAGGAAGTGCTGGGCAAAGGTCCAACCAAGGCCAGCATAATAGTGAAGGAGACCATTCAGGTCGACCTGAGGATAGTGGAGCACAGGTCCTACGGGACAGTTCTCCAGTACTTCACAGGCTCAAAGGATCACAACGTCAAGCTAAGGCAGATTGCTCTCGGTCAAGGTTATTCCCTTAGCGAGTACTCCCTTAAGAGGATTAGAGATGGAGTTGACCTTTTCTTCGACCGGGAAGAGGACATCTACAAAACCCTTCGAATGCAGTACATACCGCCAGAGATGCGGGAGGACACAGGGGAGATAGAGGCGGCCATGGAAGGAAGGCTTCCCAATCTGATCGAGCTATCCGATATCAAGGGCGATCTGCACGTCCATAGTTCCTGGTCTGATGGCAGAGACTCCATAGAAGAAATGGCCAGAGCTGCCCGAGGGCTGGGCTACGAGTACATCGCTCTGAGCGATCATTCTCCAGCTATCGGCATTGCCGGTGGCCTAACTCCCGAGCAGCTTGATAAGAAGATCGAGGCCATATCGGCGTTGAACGATGAGCTCAAGGGTTTCACAGTGCTGGTTGGCGCCGAGGTGGACATCAGGGCGGACGGCGAGCTGGATTATCCAGATGATCTTCTGGCCAAGTGCGATGTTGTCGTGGCCTCGGTGCACATGGCCCAACAGCAGAAAGAGAGGACAATCACCGGCAGGCTAATCACGGCCATCGAGAACAGGAACGTGGACATAATCGCTCACCCCACTGGCAGGATAATCGGCGAGCGCGATCCCTACGATGTGGACATGCAGGCAGTTTTGGCGGCTGCCGCCAGAGCAGGGACAGCCATGGAGATCAATGCTTATCCCACAAGGCTGGATTTGAACGACCTCTGGTCCAGGACTGCCAAGGATATGGGAGTCAAACTGGCCATAAACACCGATGCACATCAAGCGGGCCAGCTTAAGGTTATGAGGTACGGCATCAGGGTTGCCAGAAGGGCATGGCTGGAGAAGAAGGATGTGCTGAACACCTTGAGCCTCCGGGAGCTGAGGACGACGTTGGAAAAATAATGAAAATATAATGGAATTAACAATGCTAATTGCCTAAACTAATTTCTAATAAGTGATATTATCAAATACGCCTTATCGCATCAGCTATCAGCGGAGCCACGGATACAGTGCTCACCGACTTGTCTAGCGTGTCTGCAGCGATGACCGCCTCAACTCCTGAACGGTAGAGCTTCAGAACCGCATTTCCCGTTAGCACAGGATGGACTGTCGCGAGGAATACTCTCTTTGCTCCCCGCTTGCGGAGGAGTGTTATTGCCGTAGCCATGGTTCCGCCTGTGGCAATCATGTCGTCGAAGATGACTACGTCCCTTCCAACGACATCGATCTCCTTTGGAGCCATGGAGACCTCTGTTCCGCTCAGCCGAGTCTTCTCCAGGTAATCGCATTCCGCGCCAAGGCGAGAGGCAGCATTCTTCGCCATGGCCACCGCTCCTTTATCGGGTGATATCACAACTGGATCGTTGAGTCCGAGAGTCTGCACCCTCTCCGCCAAAAGGGGCGTTGCATCGAGGTTCTCCGCCGGGCATCGGAAATGAGACAGCACCGATTGGGCGTGGATGTTAACTGTGTAGACCCTGCCCTTTTCGCCTAAGAGGGAGTTGAGGGCAGAGGCAATGGCCCTGGCGGTCATGGGTTCGCCAGGCTTGAAGATCTTGTCCTGACGAGCGTAACCGAAGTAGGGAATGACGAGAGTTACCTTCTTTTCCCGGCAAACGTCCAATAGCTGCAGAAGGTAGATTATGTCGCTGTCCTTGGGCGTGGACTGGATTACGGTAACCTCATCGTCCAGATCGCTAACTACTTGGGAATACGATTCTCCGTCCGGAAAAGTCTTGTACTCGCACAAGGCGAGCCCTTGTCCAAGAATCGCTGCCACCTTTCCGGCCAGAAGCTGGGATGACGGTCCCCCTATTATCATCAATAGCCACCTTAGCTGCCTACCACTTTCATCTTAGCCCCGACGCTGGGGGTCACTACTGCATCTACGGCTCGAACATCGATTCCTAGATCCAAATCCTTCAGAAGGTCAAAGATGTTTCCTGCCAGCATCATTGAGCTTATGGGCCTTAGTTCCTCGGTCGGAGCGACAAAGAACGAATTTCTGGCCTCGACGGAGAAGTCGCCGGAGATGGGGTTGGCTGTGTGAGCGCCAATGAAACCGTTTACAAGCATGCCCTTGGTCTCGTTCCGAAGGTCGAAGGCATGTTCAGAGCTAACGATCAGGTTTCTCAACCCCAATCTAGGAACGTCCGAGTATCCTCCGCGAACCGCATTGCCCGTGGACTTTAGCCCATCCTTTCCTGCGGTGTAGCTGTCGTAGAGAAATCCCTTCAGCACTCCTTTTTCGATTACGGGGTTTCTTCTGGACGCCACGCCCTCGCCGTCGAAGGCCGTTGTGCCCATGCCTCCAGCAAAGAGACCATCGTCGATTATGCTGAGGTGATCGGACCCGATCTTTTCTCCAAGGTGACCAGCCAAGTGTGAGCGCCCTTTCTGAACGTTGTCCGCCAGAATCGAAGGTACAAAAGCATACTCCAGAAGCTCCACGAAGGCCACGGGCTTAAGGATGACATCGTAAGTGCCGCTTTCGGCCTTCGATCCGTTGATGGAGCTAATAGCCATCTCTGCAGCGGCCTTACCCACGCCATAGAGATCCACATCCAAGAGCCGAGAGTTGTGAAACTCAGTGCCCGTTGCGACATCGTTGCCCTTTGCGATGGCCTCCATAGAGGCGTGCATGGACGTGCCTTTCTCGGAGAGCTCGATTCCCCAGGAGTTGACCACGAATTCCATCACAGAAACGCAAGTCACTCCTCCAGAAGCCGGTTCGGCTTCCTTGACCTCTTGGCAGCCACTCAGCATCTGGCGGGCAAGATCTAAGCAATCTTCTGGGGCGATGCGATCGATAGTTGCATCGAAGATGTTGCGTGGAGTCTGAACCGCCCCAGGCAGGGGAAGGGATCGCCAGGATTCGTCGCTGCCTCGGGCCCGGGCTGACCTGACTGCTGCCTGAGCCACAGACTCCAGCTTGGTCATATCGCTGGTGCTGGAGAATCCGACCGCTCCCTGGACAACGGCTCTCAGTCCCAGCCCCTGATGGAAACTTTCACTGGCCAGCTCAACCTGGTCCTTACGAAGGTCCACGTCCACGGACCTTCCGGCCGTCCCGAAGACCTCTGCTTCTTTTGCGCCCGCCCTCTCCGCCAAGGCCAATAGCTTGTGGGCGTGTTCAATCAAGCTATCCGATGTACCTGAGATCCTCGTCGCCCCCGCACTCGTAAGGCATCTGAGCCTTCTCCATCTCCTGCAGCTTGCCCACGATCTTCTCCATCTCCTTTGCTCGTTCCTGGAGGGCCTGCATGTTCACCTCTATGTTGAGAGCCTTGCACAGAATCCTCAGCACTTCCTGGGCGGACTTGGGGTCCACAATGTATCCGCTGGTTACTCCCATCAAGCAGACTGCATCTATCCCGCGCAATTCTCCCAGGCCCAACAGAAGACCAGAGACACCGATTATGCCGCCGCCTGGCTCGTTCTCGTGAAAGACCACGTCGTGCCGCTTCATCTCCTCCACAAGGGCAGCATTGTTCGCTGCCCCGAGGACCGTGGGCTTGTCGACAAATTGGCCCGTGCCATAACCGCCTAGAGCGTATATCCTTTTAACCCCGAACTCCTGGGCTATGTCCAAGAATATTCCGGTTAACTCGTAGTGGCCCTCGTTGGTGGCGCTCTGATAATCTCCCACTACCAGCAGTAGATCCGGTTGACCATTTTGCCCTTGGAAGGCATATACCTCATTCCTGACCTGTTTGATGGTTCCGTCCTCCTGCACCATGACCTGTGGTGGGAAATGGGGGGAATAGATCTCGATGATCTTCTCAGCTTTCAGCTCCTCTACCAGGTGTTCTGCTACGAGCTTTCCTACGTGGCCTACGCCGGGAAGGCCTTCAATCAGAACAGGGTCCTTCAGGGTTGCTTCCTTTACTCTTCGAACCAAAGTTTCTTTCATCTAGCCTCCCGGCTTAATGCTCTCCTATATTTGCCGTACCTGTCTTCCGGTGAGAACCTAGCAGGTTTGGTCATTACGGTTGGCCCCACGCACACAGGGCATATGGCCTCAAGAGTATACCGGCCACAGACGGAGCATTTCAGTATCTTCGATCTCATGCTTCTCTGTGGAAGGCGCCCTCCCCGCCGTGCTGCTCGATGTGCTTCACCGCGGACTGAGCAGCCTTCTTGAGAACAGACTCCGCCAGCTTGTAATCAGGAGCTTTTACGTGTATGCGGTACCTGGGCGCGCCGACGTAGGTGATGTCCAGGGCAACGTCCTTGTCCTTCACTCGCTTGGCTTGCTTCAGCGCCTTTTTTATTGCCTCTACTCCGTCGGGTGCAGGGGATGTAAGATCGACAAACCCGCTGATCTCCACCGAGGGTATCTTGACATTATCCTTGGCCAGCTTTTCAATGGTTAGAACGTCATCCTCAGTAAGGCCGACATCGGCGAGGGCCTCTGCCCCGGAGATGGAAGTCTCCTCAAAGGCAAGGTACAGGCCGTTGAAAGCCTTGATCAGAGCATCGGTCACCCGCTTCAGGTCATCGGGACGACCGTCATAAGACATCTGGAGCCACTTCCAGGCCTTCTGGTCTGCCTTCCACTCCTGGATCTTCTCCCTTCTCTGGTGTTCGTTCACGTCCTTCAGGGAGAGGTCTATATGGTGCCGCGACCGATCCACGTTCAGGACCTTGCAGACGATCTTCTGGCCCTCTCGAACGTGGTCTCGGATGTACTTTATCCATCCACTCGCCACCTCGGATATGTGGATCAGGCCCTGTTTGCCTGGATACTCGTCCAGGGTGACGAATGCCCCAAAGTCCACTACCTGGGTGACTGTGCAGACCAGCAAATCTCCAGGCTCAGGCCAACCCTCGCGTTCCATTAGGGATCACTCTAGCACTTCTACTATCGTGGTCTTGATTTCCGCCCGTCCGCCTCTGGGCTCGGCCAGAGTTCTTCCGCAGACCAGGCACTTGACCACTGTAGAGGCGTTGCCAAAGATAATTTGCTCGTTCTCGCAGTCGTTGCACTTCACTTTGATGAACTTGGCCGGCAGGTCTATCCCTCCACCAGGTCGAACTTGCCAGCTCGGAAGCCAGCGCGGTTGTGGGCCTTTTTGCAGACTGTGCAGCGGTAGCGCAGGTTCAATCTCTTAGTGGGCTTGTCTCCGCCGGGAACCTTGGAGAACTTGCCCTGATTTCCTATTCCGTTGGCTCTCAACTTCTGCCTCACTATGTGGGTCAGAGAGGAGGCCCGGCCTTTCCTAACCCTTTCCACGGTCTGCAAAGTATGCTTATTGCAGAAAGGGCAATGAGCTTTAGACTGTTTTGGCATCTTCACTTTTATCACTTCACGATTCTTCACTATACTTATCACTCAATCTTCACTTCGGCGGCTAGATTCTTGGTGCGCAGGTTCTTGGCGTGAACACCTGGAAGCGCGACCACATCGTCCTTGGTGAGAAGGTAATTCTTCCCGTCCACGCCTACAAACATTGGAACACTGTCCAGTAGCCGCACGATCTCGTAACCCTGGGGTATATCTTTCTTGCCCGTTAAAGGCCTTTCGGTATGAGCTATATGAGCTTGGATTGTCTCTCGGCCAGTCACGACCGCTGAGAGCATCTGGGTGTAGATCTGCTCCTCCTCCTTTGTAAGATCAAGGAGCACGCCTTCCCGAGAAGCAGAGCGAGCGTTCTTCACCACACGGCGGACCATCTTCTTCATCCGCTGGTCAATCAGCTTGTTAACGCTGTTTCGTTCACCCTTCAGGGTATCCTGTATGATCTGAGCCTCAACGGAGTAAGGGTCCGTGATCTTTGAAAGCTCCTGCTCAAGGCCAGCCAGGTACAGACCCACTTGTTCATAAAAGTTCTTGTCGAGCTTTTGAAGCTCGGCGGTCTTCCTCTCATCACGTAGGGTGTTGGACAGATCCACTTTTTCCATCCCGGTGTCCGTTGCGCCTGCCCTTAAGCCTTAGGCTCGCAATTGGGGACCCGAATTAGACACGTCTTATGAATCTCATCCCTCTAAAGCTTTGCCCAGCTCAGCCGCTCCCCTGGCCATTAGGAATATTGCCGTGCATGCGGGAAGCTCACAGCGCCCTTCAGTCAAATCGTAGCTTTCGCCCTGGATCTCAGTCTTGAAGGGCTTAACAACATCGATTAGAACCGGCTCATCTCCAAAGACCACAGCATCCCACAGTGGCTCGAACTCCTCCAAGCCATGAATGGTCAAAGGCGTTACCCGAAAGCCGGAGCCTCCGTGAAGGCTTGTAGGGCACCTAATCAGCCTGCGGATGTCTGCGGTGACCGGCTCGTCGGTTTCGCCCCCCAATCCTTGCACAACTAGCTCTCTAATATGATCTTTAGCGAGCATCATTAATTGCGAGCTGGATTTGAAGGCATCAAGATTGCCCGCGCGAATATCTCTCAAAGTTTGATCTGCCTTAAGATATCTAAGAAAATCGATAGCTCGGACGTCTCCAATACCTTTTATTTCAGTTAGTTTATCTATCGCATCATTCTCATTCAAGCCGCGGATTTCTTCAGCAAATTGAATAATCGCTTGATTGACCCTACAACCCCAGCCTGGTGCCCCTTCTGGTGTGCATCTTAAAGACCGCGCATTGTCTCCCACATCGCCGCTAACTACGATCTTGTCTAAAAACCTCTTGATATCAAGCCCTCTGCCTGTGAGGTAATCGACGATCTCCCTGCGCTCGTCGCTGCCAAGAGCAAGGACTTTTGGGTCTCTGACATGGATGTGGTAGCCCCGGCCTCCGGAGAATACCACGCTTATGTTATTCTCCGAGAACCCAAAATCCGCCATGAGGAAGCTCAGCAGCTTTAGGGTCTCTTTCTTGACCAGGTCCAGCATCTCACTGTAGGATTTGGGAGCCTTTCGCAGATGATCGGCGTCCAGGTCGAAGATCAGGTCCGCACCCTGCCAGCCTTTCTCTTTCATGGTGGGCGCGCCAGGTCGCTCGTAGTAGGCGGCTGAATGGTAGAGGTGAGCCGGCACCATGGACCTGATGTAATCGACCAGCTCGCTACGGCCCAGGTAGGACTTGTGGCGGCGCATTCCTATCTCGTCGAAGAGGATGAAGCCCCACTCCCGGGACTCCAGGCCCGGTGGCATGTCCAGGGCGGCCTGGAGGTAGTACTCCCTGAACTTCGACCTGAGAAAGTTCCTGGTGAGGGTGTTCACGAGGTCACCTCAGTATAGCTCCGGCCTTCTTTCTTTCAGGTAGAAGATCTCTTTTCTCCATCGGTCACGGTCCTCTAGATCAATTTCTCCGAAGATTACCTCCTCACCTTGCCCCACCTCAGCTTGAATCAGGCCGCGGGCATCGACGATCAAGGAGTCGCCGCCGTTAGCCCAGTTGCAGGCCAGATGGGGAATCTGGTTCTCTATGGCCCTGGCAAGGCAGAGGATGCGCCAATGGTCAAGCCGCTGGCTTGGGAACTGGCCGATGGTAACCAGGAAGTCGGCACCCTGCAGCGCCAGGGAGCGAGCCACCTCAGGAAAGCGCAGGTCGTAGCAGATCTCCAGGCCAACCTTACCCCACCTTGTATTCATGGGCGAGATGCGGTCACCTCCCTGGAAGTGCAGCTTCTCCTGGTCGAAGGGATGGATCTTGGGTTGGAACTGGATGCCGTTGGGGTCCAGACAAAAGCCAAGGTTGTATTTGCCGCTCATTAGAGAGCCGATGATCAGGCAGTCGTGATCCTGGGCAAAGGTCCTGAAGGGGTCCAGCGAGGGATAAGGCGACTCCTCAGGAACTTGATCGTAACAGAAGCCAGTGATGAACATCTCAGGGAACACTAAAATATCTGCGCCACGATCTACAGCCAGCTTTGCCAGTTTTAACGCTTTTGTAGTGTTCCCCTTGCGCTGGCAGAGATCTACTCGAAGCTGGAGGCAGGCGGCACGCATGATAAAAAGAGGGCAAGTTCGTATATATTAAGATAGATACATCAAAGTTAGATGGCCAAAAGCTATAAGCTTCGGGTATACGAGATCCTGGAGGCTACAGATCCTGAGGACAAGGTAGCTGAGGGGGTAAACATCTTTCTCCTAGCCCTGGTGGTCCTCAACGTCGCTGCTGTGGTCCTGGAGACAGTGGAGAGCCTTTATCGTGTGCATAAAGACATCTTCTACTATATCTCATCCGTCTCTCTGATAGTATTCACCGTCGAGTACTTTTTGCGCGTCTGGTCCTGCGATGTGGACCCCAATTATAGAAATCCCGTCTTGGGAAGGCTGAGGTACGGCCTGACGCCTCTAGCAATAATAGATCTCATGGTCATCCTGCCATTCTATCTGGACCTGGCATTTGCAGCAGATCACAGGTTTCTACGCAGCCTTCGGGTGCTTTGGACTTTCCGGCTGCTCAAGCTCCACCGGTACTCTGAATCGCTTCAGACCATAATAGACGTAATAAAAGCCCAGCAACGCGAGCTGGCCATGAGCTTCACGGCCATAATTTTCTTCATGGTTCTGTCCTCGACTACGATCTACTTCCTGGAGCACGACGCTCAGCCTCAAAATTTCCCTGACATTCCCGCTACCATGTGGTGGGCAGTTCTGACCATGACCACTATCGGCGTGAATGTGTCTCCTGTGACCCCGCTTGGGAAAGTGATCGGAGGACTGATAATAATACTGGGCGTAGCCACTTTCGCTCTTCCGACTGCTATACTGACCTCAGGGTTCGTGGACGAGCTTCAGAGGAAGAGAGAAGAAGAGCGCTTCCGAGGAAGAGAGGGGGGGCCGTAAAGAGCGAGTCTCAGTAATAGATAAGGCGAAGCAGTCTCAATTCAAGGATGGTCAAAGTCATGAAAGTTTCCGAGGAGATCAAGAAGATAAACCTGGACGAGGAGTTCAGAGTCTGCCCACAATGCAGCTATGGCTTGGGATTTCACAGCTCCTTCTTGCGATTGGAGAAGGGCTACAGGATCATTTTGATTTGCCCGGATTGCGGAGCGAGGTATGATGTGGGATGGAAGACATGAAAAAAATTGAACTTCTTACCCGAGCAAATTTTTGTGCATTTGATACCTTCAAGGCATACATAATCAAGAAAGCATCGGAGGATTATTCTAATGGAGTGCTTGGATTACCTGATCGCCTTAGAACGTTTGAACGATAAAAACGACACGGTGATATCCAGCGAAGAGATGACGGAGCTTCTTGGCCTACAGAATTGAAGTACAAATCCTCATCGGCTTGAGCTGTTGGCAATCAACGTCCAAGCCTAGGGTCCACGAAGCGATTCTCATGCCACTTCATCTTTCTTCCCACAAGTGGCCGGACGAACGTGCTTCTATCTCTCCATCGCCTTTCTTCTCAGGTCCTCAGGCATTTTTTCAATGGCGTATCGGAGCGCAGTCCTGGGCATCTCCGACTTTTTCCGCATGATGTATTCGAAGACCTCTTCTTGGTGCTTCCTGCTAGCCTCTTTCAGCATCCAGCCATAGCCTTTCTGCACCAGATCGTCCTTGTCTTTCAATAGTATGTCAGATATCTCCAGAACCTCATTCAGGAAATCTCCCTTTCTGGCCGGAAGGATTAGGGTCACGGCCGAGGCACGTTTGAGCCATCTGCTCTCCGACCTCGCCCAGCCTTTGAGGTTTTCTATGAATTCGGGGTATTGTTCTATGAAAGCGCCGTTTGTGTGGTTGCAGAGAGTATCGCATTTGGCCCAGTTGTCAACGTATTTTCGGAGCCAGCTCTCGAATACCTGGAAATCCTCAGGTTGGTAGTCTTTTCTAAGGGAATAAGCCCACTCAAAGGCGATAAACACTTCTTCACCGTAGCCTGACTGCAATAGGTTTTCACATAAAACAAAGATATCTTGCTTCTCTTTTCCCTTTATTGCTAGCCTATACTTCTGAGCGATCTTTTTGACCGCTGCGGTCTTCACTCCGTGAAATTTCACCTCTTCCTTGAAGAAGCGTTGGGCGCCGTCTCGTGTCTTCTCGTCTACGCCTTGCATCAGCTCCTCTCTTACTGCCTCAAGAACATCGGTCTCCATTTTTTTCTCCATTGGATTAATTTTCAGGCAAAAGATCTTCTCGAATTTTTCTATCTCACCTTGGCGGGGTCCAAGCAATCCAGGTATTATCATTACCACTGATTCGTTCAACTCTCGAGGTCCTTAGGGAAAAAAGTACTTAAGAATTTAGGCAGAAGTCTTCATTCGGTCAAGGAGATGAATCGCCATCATGAGACAGTTCGTCTCAACTCCCGCTGCAGGCAAGCGTCTAATCGCCAAGCTCTTGTAGCTAATCCCGCCATCCAGGTGGCCCTTCGCCAAATTATAATCATTAAAGCTTAAAGTATTTCATCCTATCTTTACGTTTCTTGTGTGACCGTGCTAAAGATTCGGATCGATCCAAGTTACATAAGAAACGTGCGGCCGTTATTTTCATAAAGCCTAAAAAATTAATTTTAAAATGGCCTTTAAGGCCCTTATCGCCTCCCTCGATAGAATCTATAGGACCCGGCCACTGAAGACTTGAATACTTTGGGAAGGCATGCCAGATCGAGGAGATGGAGGCCAGGGTTAAGCCGAGTTTCGGCCAGTCCCTTATGCACCATGACTGTCTGAGAGGACCCTCAGTTTTCCTAGACGCCACGCCTCATGCTATTGCAAGCTCTCAAGGCCAGCCCCAAATTATCCAGTTCTATGGCATTGAGAAAAGAGTGTAGGATTTGCCATAGAACTAAATTAAGATTTGATATTCAAAGCTTCAGCCTTCAACTCAAGGGCCTTCTGCCGGGCTTCCTCTGCTCCCATCTTCGCGCAACTCCCCAGATGGACATTCCGAGTCTTACCGGCTTTTCTCCAGGTTGCCATCCAGTAGGTATAGGTCTTGGATCCCTTCTTGGTTCTCTTAACCTTCTCCATCACCCACAGGTTAGGGGATCGCATCTTGGGCTGTGGCTTTCCATCATCCCATTTGTCACACTCCACGGTCTTTGGCGGAATCTCCGCCACTCCACCACTATCCCATTTATCACTTCCACAATTCGGGCAGAAATGCGCATGTAATAACCCGGTATAAAATTTGCAGTCACAAATATCACATACACCGGCTACTAGATCGCAACTCTCGTTCGATTCCTTGTCCCAATCCGTAGATTTGCAACCCGGGCAACGATGCACGGTTTTCTTGGCATTCCAGCGATAACCGCAACGTAAGCAAAGGTTCAATGTCATGCCTATTTAGGTCTATGGCATTATATTTAAGATTTTGCCATAGAACTTTTTAGAGCAAAAAAAAGGGCTCACCTATTCTCATCATACCGCCTGAACCTGCAAGCTCTCATGACTTTAATGGCCTTCTCTTCATCGCGTCTGCGCTTAAGTTTCATTTTTTTATCTCTGGCTTCGCTCATGATTTCACTTTCTTCTTTTCTAGCCTTGCCTTTTTGGTCATCGCTTTTTTACTTTTGCCTTGGGCTCGGTTTTTGTCAGCCATATCATCACCTGCCGTGGCCCATGCCGTCATCTAGCATATCGGCAAAAAATGCCAACACATCTATTTCATTCTTTCCACCGTAGGATGTTGTTTATACCAATCTTCAATGTGTCCGGGTGCGGGGTAACTACCACACGGAGGAACCCCGGGTTTACAACTCTGGAACCCGGAGAGGTTGCAGAGCGTGTTCTTTTCAGTTCGTGGCACCACATTATCAAGTTTGCAGCTTTTACACGTTTCGTTTCTCATATTTTACACCTCTTGAGTTCTACAACATGATTCACATAAGCCAAATTGTTAGATCTATATGCTGATAGAGTATCCCGATCGTATATCAATTGATTCTCCATCTCCTGTGGACCTGGCAGCGACTCCACATGAACCGCCTAACCTTCCGGCGAGTTATGCCGTGCATGGGACCTCGTTTTTATGGTTGAAAAGATGGGATTGCCTGACATTGCCCCAATACTCACTGAAGGCCAGGCCGTCAACATAAGGGCGGGTTACTAGATCGATATTCTCTAGCCCGCCTGCATTGTAATCTAGCCTGTCCAGACCTTGATTATTGAGTTTGTAATATTCCCTAACCGCAGCGTCAAAGCTGAATCAGTCCCTCGATGTGGGTCGAATTGAGCCACGTTAGGCGAAACCTCAGTCCAGATATGCTGAGCTGTCACTATTCCAGAACCGAGATGCAACCCCACATCGAAGAGCCGCATACAAGCCTTAATGCTTTCAGGCGTATATCTCAGGCCGAACTTACCAACGGTTGCGGAGAACCGATATTTTCCTCCTAAAAAGAGTTGGAGTTGCCGTCTCATGCTGTGTGCCTCCGCCAGAGAGCTACCCTGTACTGCCCATCGATGAAGGCTATCCTGACAGCCTGCCCCATGAATGGCCGGAGCTTGCCATCGAGTTCAACAGGCAATTCAACTATGAAGCCTGGAAAATTGGCCAAGATATAGCCATCCTCTCCAGGCTCGATAGATTGCAGAATGCCATTGGAACCCCTGGCACTCTCGGAGGCGGATTATCTCGTTGGGCTCTTCAGCGTCACCAAAAGGATTCATATCGTCACCTCCTCTGCTTTGCTCTCGCTCTGACGGCATTCTATTTCGAATTTCTTCTGCAGGACCTCGGCAAGTGAATTTGCCTTCTCAATCCTGTTTTGAAGCTCTTTGTATTCGACATCTAGTGAAACCTGACACTTCAGCATATCAGCCAGGCCATCACAAATAGCCTCAAGCCGAAGCACCGCACGGCTCCAAAGCAATCTATTTCCTGTTCGTCGTTGAACTCATAGGCATGGGTGTTTGAAGTATAAATCCTACTTTGATCGAGTATTGAAAAATTGTTCTCAACTCTCTTTTATTAACCAAGCAGCAATTGCCTCATTGTCACTGTCTAGTTTACAAGGCTTACATGAGCGGAACGGGCAAGCTGCTTGTTGAGGTGGAAATGGTTGATGGAGGGCGGTGAATCATTAGACAGGCTGAGAATAGATGCTCAATGACCGAAAAAAGTTATTGGTGGTCAGCTCTAGGCGTCCACACGCTCGGTGTTGACCACCTGGTAGGTGTAGTTTATAGCTATCTTCTGTCGCGGGTCCACCAGCAGCTTCCACTTGAGGCCGGTTGCCGTCACCTCGAAGGGCTTGGGCGAAATGGCCAGTATCTTGGCCTCCTTCGGGCGGGAGTCGCTGACCTCTAGGTTGGCCTTCCCATCCAGGCTGCTGTCTATCTTAAGCTGGTAGGTCCAGTTTTCAGTGGTCTCCTTGACTGTGTGATTCTGGTTGTCAACCGACTTTACTGCTCTGATCTTCTCGGATATGTTGTAGTCCTTCAAGCTCTTGGAGACTTTCAGGTCGGGTGTTGAGCCTACAACTATCGATGCGTTCGTGCCATTGGCTGTGTAGGGCATGGATATGCTGGAGACGAACTCGCCGTTCCTATAGAGCAGGGCATTTCCCGCAGGCCAAGGAAGCTTCATGGTGTTGTTGGCTCTGATCTCCTCTATCGCAGGACCCGTCAGGTCGTTGTAGGCGTCCCAGGTGTACGTCCTGACGATGGGTGCGGTCTTCTCGAAGAGTGGCAGGCCTATCTTCTTGTCCATCTCCAGGTCCTTTCGGCCCTCCAGCTCGAAGATGTAAAGCGTCTCCAACTGGCCTGTGCTGCCTGCGCCGGATATGTAGGGTGAAGGCGCAGCCGCATGCGCGGGTGCCGCAGCTTCGGCGACAGCAGCAAGACTTCGGTCCATCGCTACCCCTTTGGTCGCGTATTGCCGAATCTGGCTGGGTAGACCGGCAACTAGCTTCAGCTTGATGTTCTTCAGATCCTGTCCGCCGCTGTTCTGGACGACGGCTTGAGCTGAGATCTTCAAAGAGTCGTTTGAGAGCTGAAGATCGTACCTCGGCTCCCAGGACCCTGCGTTGTACATCAGGTAACTCTCCACAAACTTCTGCATCCCCGTCTTGGAGACGTTCAGGGTGTAGACCGGGTTGCCCTGGTAGACGATCCGATCGACTGTGGCATTGGTCACCGACAGGAGCACTGTGTCCTTGTCTGCCGCGTCAGGAACGTCCAGGACGAACTTGTGCTGGCCCTCGGTTACGTCCAGGCTTCCCATTCGCTTGACGGACATCAAGCCGTTCGGGTAGATGGTGACAGAGTCGACAGGCAGGCTTATGGAAGTTGTTGCCTCGACCGATTGCGAACTATTGCCCGATGCCAGCGCCGCCGGCAGGCAGAGCGATAGCACCAGTAGAGCTATGAATAACTTCGTTTGGATTCCCCCGGCTAACATTGGTGCTCAAGAGTATAAATTTTACTTGAGTTGCCGGGTGCTGAAGGGGTCAATGGGACCGGAGCCCCTCAAGATCAGCTTACATCGGAATATGTGGTCTAACTTTTAGGCTCCTTTGCAAAATCATAAAGAGCGACGATTTGGTTTGATTTGCCAACTTTTGCAATTCTTTCACTTAAAGGCTTAGCTACAATATCCGTAGATAATAGGCTCGCGCCTAATCCCGCCAAAATACCTGTATAACCGTTTAAGGCACCACCTGCTGCAGCGGAGCCTACAATTCCAATAGCTGTAAAAATCTTCTTTAGTTCAGTTGCGGTAGTCTCTATGGACTCCATTTCACACCACGCAGTTTCCAGCGCAGATTTCTTATCGATTAAAAGAATCACTGTCCTCGTTTATTGCTAATTCGAGATTTCTTAATGCAGCTCTTGCCTTCTTAAAATCAGGATATACATCCAATGCACTATCAAGGTTGTCCATAACGACAAGTTTAGCCTTTCTAATTAAAAATTTTCCCACATCGAAAGGAAACACTTCATATTTATTGCCTATAGAAGGTGCGTCGATAGTAGTCTTGGTTAGATTCTTGAAGCGAGAAAGCGTATGATCGGGTATTAGATTAATGCCTTCTAGGTAATACGTTTTTGAATCAACTAAAAATAAGGTGTAGATACCTAATATTTCGAATGCCTTGACCGGATCAGTTGCCACAAGATCTTTTACATAATCCGTAATTCCATAAAAACCAAAACATTTTAAGTTAGCATAGTCTAGAACGGATTGATTGAAAAAGTATCTTTCAGCTTCTCTGTTGACACGTCCCTAAATTCCGAGTGATCATGAATAGGATGCAACTTTTTTGAAGTTCCTTTAAAAAGAAGTGCTCCTTCTCTTATGCTTTCATCATAAAATGACTTTCCAAAAAAGTGAGTTAAAATAGATATTCTCTTATATGTTGGAAACCCTTTATTTAATCCTTCTTCATATAATGGACGCAAATAGTCCGACAATTCGGTATCCGGTGGAAGATCCAATATCAATGCCACCTTGCCATCTTTATGCAGTTCCAATAGAGTATTGATACCTAAACCGTATTCCTTCAAAAATTTCTCTTCCGACCAATCAGGTGAAATATATAAAAGTATGTTTGAATAATAAGGCAATATGGCCCAAAGAGGTTGGCCCAATAGTAAATTACCACAGGTGTATGGTTCTATCAGTTTAAGTTCAGGGTAAAGATCGAGCGGAGAAAACTGAGCACATTGCGATTTCATGAAAGTATCGATAAGTTTTCGGATAATATCGGCCTCTTTGGCCTCATATTCCTGGATTAAGCCATTGCTTTCATTAGTTTTCATTCATGCCACCTTCTAGTGCTCTATAACACAAGTTTTAAATCTCATAATATGTTATAAAATAAAATTGTGTCACGAAAAACAATATTCTGTGTGAAATTGAAAGAGGAAGACCGAGACGAGCTGAACCGGTACCTGCGTCGTGGGAAATCAT
>JBGQAL010000095.1:0-10703 GCA_041494285.1 Methanotrichaceae archaeon | reverse complement strand
TCTTTCCGTAATCCGGACAACCTTCGTGCCAGCACCAGAATGCTGATGCATCTAGATCCGATTGCGTAACTACTCCCCCATGAGGGGGAATCAAACTCAAGATATATAAATCCTATCAATTATAGACATACACGACCCAAAGTGAGGGTCGTAGCCAAAAAGAATGGTAAGAAGATAACTAAAATCTGTGATGAATCGATAATTGTAAACCCGGCACCTTTGCCCAAGAAATTGCGTTAACTATATATGCAATGACAGAGATATAAAATAGAATTTAGGAGGCTTCCATAGATGTTCAATCCGTAAAGGTTTTCGTGGACTAAGATGCAGGATTCAAAAATTGGGATTAGAAGAAAGATGTCATTCGGAACGGCAAATTTGCTCTAAACTATATAAGACGTTTTTATAATAATTTAGTATATTCTTTCTGATTAAGTTGTATCTTACAAAAGATATACAATATATCTCCGATATTCCGCGGGAACATTGTGCCGCAGCATAAATAATTGGCATTAGGTTGCTGGATTATTCTTAAATTGAAGTTGCATGCTGTTTTATCCCCGCTGCTTGGCAGCGGGGTTCTACGATGAAATTTCAAATCTAATGTCCAAAATATTTCGGCGCTGTCTCCAAAGCTCTGGCAACCAGCTCTGCGGCTTGGTCAATATCATTCAGGCTGAGGACCTCTACAGGAGAGTGGATGTACCTAGTGGCCACACTTATAATGCCAGTTGGAATTCCTGAACGGGTAAGTTGAATTGCATTGCCGTCTGTCGTACCGCCCCCGTCAGAGGATTCTAGCTGAATTGGAATGTTGAACTCATTCGCGGTCTCTACTAACCATTCCAACACTTGTGTAGTAACCATAATACCCCTTCCAGAGGCATCAGCCACAACTACCACTGGGCCCTTGCCCATCTCTACGGGTGCATCCATCATCTCTATTCCCGGATGATCTCCTGGTGGTGTCACATCCGCGACTATGGCCAAATCTGGATCCAGATCGAAAGCGCTTACTTTCGCTCCTTTTAGGCCTATTTCTTCCTGGACAGTCCCAACCAGATAAATTGTGGACTTGGCATGTGTTCTCTTTAGAGCCTCAATCATGACTACTAGACCGGCACGATTGTCAAAAGCTTTTCCTGTCACTCGATCACCACTCAATGGCGCGAAAGTTCTGTCTTGAGATATGGGTGTTCCAGGAACTATTCCCAGATCATCGACCTCCTTCCTGCTCTGGCAGCCGATGTCGATGAACATATCTTTAGCTTCAACCGGCTTCTTTCTTTCCTCTTCCTTCATGACATGGGGCGGTTTAGAACCTATTACACCAAAAACGGGGCCTAATTTTGAATGTATAATAACTCTCTGGTTGAGCAATGTCTGGTCGAACCACCCACCGATACGGATGAAACGAATAAATCCTTTATCCTCCACAAGCTTCACCATGAGGCCGATTTCGTCCGCATGGGCCTCGATCATGATGGAGGGCCTCTCTCCTTTTTTCACCGCTATGAGATTACCTAGATTATCAACCCGAATATCGTCTACGTAAGGCGAAATCTCCTCCTTAACTATTTCCATAACTGCTCTTTCTCTTCCCGAAATGCCATGAGCATTGCTCAGCTTCTCCAACAAAGTTCTAACATCTGTCATGTATCCATCTCGTAAAGTTTAATTAACGATGCGTATTGATGAAATTGGTTACTTCAGGTTGCTCGCACCTTTGCCCCGTCATTCCTGGACCTGGTTATCAGGACTTCCCCGCCTATCTCTCTCATTACCTCTCGAGCTGCTGCCTCTATATCTCTGGCACCAGAGTCAGCTATGGCGTACACCGTTGGTCCAAAGGAGCTCAGACCTGCGCAGGCCGCTCCTGCCACCCTCATCTTGGCCATGAGTTCTTGAACTAAAGGAGGCTGGAGCCCTACCTCCACCTTCTTGAACCCAAGCTCCTGAATTCTGTTAACTGCCGACCCAAAATCGTCCAGGTTTTCTTCAATAACGGAAGGAACCATCTTCACCAGGATCTGATAGCACAGCTCGTGTACATCTGCCAGGGGAACCGGGCAATACTCCTTGAAGATATCGACTTCCTGTCGGCCGTGGGCTCCCTGGGGAAGGTTTGGCACCGCTAGCAAGATCTTCCAGCTCTCCGGAAAATCGTGGCGGGCAATGACCTGTGGCGGGCTGACGCCCACGGAAACAGACGAAGGCCGGAAGTCGGCCTTCTGTTTACCTGGGCCGAAGGAGTGGCCTCCATCGATTATGAATCCTCCCATCTCAAAGGCCGCAGTGCCTATGCCGCTGGTCCCGCCGCGCTTGATGGTCATGGCAATCTCCCTGATGCTTACAGGCTGGTTATAGAGCTGGCATAGTGCCTTTCCAGCCGCTATTCCTAGCTGGGTTCCTCCGCCCAGGCCGACGTGCAGTTTGTAGCCGGACCTGATGACCAGTTCGGCTGCGCCCAGGCCGTACCTCTCCATGATCGCCCTAGCTGCTGCCTTGGCTCTCTCGGCATTATCTCCTTTCACGGTTAGCTCGTCTGCCCTCTCGGCCTCCAGAAGGATGTTCGGCTCATCGAGGGTGATGCCTATGCCCCCATCGACTCGACCAGATTGACCAGTTAGATCCGTTAGAGTTAAGTGAATCCTGGACGGAGTCTGGATCACGACCCTGTACTCGTCCTGGAACTGGTTGTAAGGAAAGGTCTCGCTTATGGATATCAATGGCTTGCCATGCCTTACAATCCTGTAATTCCTGGAAAGCAAAAGCTCCTGTGGAAAGATGTTGAAGACCCGGCTCATGAACTTGTCCGCCGCCCGGACTTCGGCACCGGTTATGTCTCGCCTGGACTCAATCTGGTGGTTCTTTAGGATAACTCCAATGGGTATGTCAGCTCTGATCAGGTCCTCCCTGAAACTGGGCTCCAGCCTCTTCAGGGGTGTATGAGAAACAGCATAAATTAGCGGCTCATTAGTCCCCGACTTCTTGAGCTTGACCACCCGGTGGTTGACCTCATCGCCCTCGTCTATAACGAGGTCGGATGCTAAGGACGAATCAGCCGGGATGACCTCCTGGACGATCGTCTCTATCTCCACGGGGCTCCCGGTTACGACCTCCAACAGGTTGGTCACAGAACCGTCCGTTCCCAGCAGCATCTTCTGGACTGGGCTGAGCCTTCCCACCAACTCCTCTAGCTGGGAGATTTTCTGAGCCACGGACGGCAGAGACATAAAAAATGATCTATCTGCCGGAATAAAGTTTTTCCCCTCCTACGACCTGATACCCGAGAGGTGCGAGATTGGAGAGTTCCAGAATTCCAGGGTTTTATAAGCTGCCTCCCGAGGAGAGGCTGAAAGTCATCGTAGAGATGACAGGTTTATCCGGCGATGATGTTGCCCAGCTATCTGCAGGTCTAGGCGTCGAACAGGCCGATCGAATGGTCGAGAACGTAATAGGCACCTTCCAGGTTCCTCTTGGAATAGCCACCAACTTCATCATAGATGGCCGGGAGCTGGCCGTTCCCATGGCCACTGAGGAGCCATCGGTTATCGCCGCAGCCAGCAATGGTGCCCGGATGGCAAGGGAGGGCGGCGGATTTGTAACCAGCAGCACTGGGCCGGTAATGAGGGCTCAGATTCAGGCTACTGGGATAGCCGATCCTTTCGCAGCAAGGCAGGATATACTCGCTCACAAAGAAGAGCTGACAAAGATGGCCAACGACAAGGACCCCCTGCTTGTAAAGTACGGCGGCGGAGTCAAGGACATAGAGGTATATGTCCTTGATTCCAGAGTCGGTCCGATGGTCGTTACCCATCTAATAGTAGACTGTAGAGATGCCATGGGAGCCAACGCCGTAAATACCATGGCCGAGGCCCTGGCTCCAAGGATAGAGCAAATAACGGGTGGCAGGGTTTACCTTAGGATCATCTCCAACCTGGCCGATCTGAGGCTGGCGAGGGCCAAAGCCGTCTTCAAGGCCGAGGAGATAGGCGGACCTGAAGTCGTGGACGGCATAATCCAAGCTGCTGCATTGGCAGAGGTAGACCCGTATCGAGCAGCCACCCACAACAAAGGAATAATGAACGGCGCGACGGCGGTAGTAATGGCCACAGGAAACGACACTAGGGCAGTTGAGGCTGGAGCTCACTCCTTCGCATCCATGAGCGGCATGTACAAGTCACTAACTCGATACGAGAAGAACAAAGAGGGCGATCTGGTGGGAACCATCGAGATGCCAGTGGCCGTGGGCCTTGTGGGCGGGGCGACCCGCGTTCATCCGGTGGCTAAAACGGCAGTGAAGATACTGGGAGTAAAGTCAGCCGACGAACTCTCTCGTATAATCGCATCAGTAGGCCTCGCTCAGAACTTCGCAGCTCTGCGGGCCCTTGCGTCAGAGGGCATCCAGCGCGGTCATATGACGCTACACGCCAAGAACGTGGCTGTCCAGGCAGGGGCCAAGTGCGACCTGGTGGAGATCATTGCCGCCAGGATGGCTGCCGAGAGAAGAATAAGCGTGGACAGAGCCACTGAGCTGATGAAAGAGCTGGAGAAATGAGGATAGGCGTTCTCGGACCTGAGGGCAGCTACTCGGAGAAGGCTGCCAGGCAGTGGTCCTCCGTAGCGGAGCTCCAGTACTTTGGGGATTTCGAGGAGGTGCTTATAGCAGTAGAGTCGGGAGAGGTTGAGGCCGGGGTCGTTCCCCTGGAGAACAGCCTCGAAGGAGCAGTTGGCCTGACCATGGACCTGCTCCTGCGCCTCCAGGTCCAAATAATAGGAGAGGTAAACCTGTCCATCAGACACTGCCTGCTAGGAAAAGGTGGAGGCGAGATCAGAGTGATCCTCTCACATCCTCAGGCTCTAGCACAGTGCAGGCAGTACATCCGAGACCATTACCCGAAGGCTGAGGTACGGACTACAGGATCCACAAGCCACGCTGCCAAGCTGGCCCAGGAGTTCCCGGAGACGGCGGCCATCGCTGGGGCCGGGGCTGCTGAAAAGTACGGGCTCCTGGTCCTGGCCAGGGACATCCAGGACGCCGTGGAGAACGTGACCCGGTTTGCAGTGGTGGGAAAAGAGATGACTGCTGCGACAGGGCGTGACAAGACCTCGCTTGTCATCTACCTTGAAAGAGACAGGCCTGGCGCGCTCTACGAAATCCTCCAGGAGTTTGCCGGACAGAGGATTAACCTGAGCAGGATCGAGTCCCGACCTAGTCGGAGGGGCCTGGGGGACTACTACTTCTACATCGACCTGGAAGGACACGTCTCTGACCGGCCGGTAAAGGAAGCTCTGCATAGGATTGGGGAGAAGGCTTCAATGGTCAAAGTTTTAGGATCGTATCCAAGGGCATAGGCGAGATTGATCTATGGAGTGGCTAGCATTTGCCCTTCTCAGCACCGCCTCCTTCGCCGTGGCGGTGAACTGTTGACGAGCTCCTTCTCATCCGCTGCACCAAGAACTCGATGCCTACCTTTTGGCATGACGCGATACGACGGGGAATCTTTCTTATACTACTTATCAGTGACCTAGGCACTCGGTCTAGAACAAAACTCATCTAACCGCCTGAGGGAAAACCCATGGAAGCTTTTAAGGGCAAATTTCCGCACATACCTGAGAGAATATCCCGGCTGGGCGAGCTGGCCTGCAACCTCTGGTGGTCATGGCACCCGGAGGCGAGAGCAATCTTTCACATGCTCGCCGGAAACGGCTCTGAGTTCCGGACCTATAACCCCGTGAAGTTGCTCCATGAGCTGGAGGGTTCGGTTCTGGAAGCTGCATCGAAGGATTCTCGATTTCTTAGGCATTACGACGCCGTCATGGCCAGGCTCGACGCGGAGATGGACACCTACAGTAGCTGGTTCTATTCAAAGGTAGCCGATCCCAGGATGCTTCAGATAGCCTACTTCTCCGCCGAGTACGGCCTTCACCATTCTCTGCCCTTCTACGCCGGAGGCCTAGGATTTCTCGCCGGAGACTTTCTGAAGGAGTGCAGCGACCTCGGAGTCCCTGTGGTCGGAGTGGGGTTCATGTACCCGGAGGGGTACCTTCACCAGAAGCTCTCTACGGACGGCTGGCAGATGGGCGAAAGCGAGATGCTCGACAGGGAAAAGGCCCCTATCTGTCACGTCCTGGACAAAAATGGCCAGCCATTGGTGATCAAAGTTCCCATCGCGGAGCTGCCCGTCTACTTCGAGGTTTGGAAGGCTCAGGTGGGCAGGGTGACCCTTTACCTAATGGACACCGACATAGAGGGCAACGATCCTTGGAACAGGGGGATGTCTGCCCGCCTGTACATCGGAGACCCCGAGCAGCGCCTGGTGCAGGAGATCATCCTTGGGATAGGCGGAACCCAAATCCTGAATGCGCTAGGAATCAAGCACTCCATCCTTCACCTCAACGAGGGGCACTCCGCTTTTGCGATACTTGAGCGAATCCGTGAGAAGGTGGAGAAGGGATTGAACTTCAGAGACGCGTCCGAGCAGGTAAAGGCCACGACCGTCTTCACCACCCACACGCCTGTGCCGGCGGGCCACGATGTGTTCCCCTTCGGGCTGATGGACAAGTACTTCGGCTCTTACATTCCCCTGCTTGAGCTGGATCGTGACTCCTTCTTTGCGCTCGGCGTAAATCCCAAAGACCCGACCGCAGGATTCAACATGACAGCCTTTGCCCTCCGAATGTCGGCCTACTGCAACTGCGTCAGCAAGAAGCACGAGGAAGTCACGCGAAAGATGTGGCAGCACCTCTGGCCGGACCTTCCGGAGGAAAAGGTTCCTATCGACTACATCACCAACGGAGTTCACCTTCCGACGTGGATCGACTCGAGAACATCAGCTCTCTTCAACAAGTATTTGGGGCCGAACTGGTTGGATAATCACGACAACCAATCCATCTGGCAGCTTATAGACGAGATACCGGATATCGAACTGTGGAAAACTCACCGGCTGCTGAAGATGATAATGATAGCATACATCCAGGAAAGGGCGAGGCAGAGATGGCTGGAGGATCGCGCTGATCCTAACATAATCATGGCCTCAGGAGTAATGCTCGACCCCAATGCCCTCACCATCGGCTTTGCCCGCAGGTTTGCTACCTACAAGAGGGCTGCCCTTATCCTTCAGGATGCTGAAAGGCTAAAAGGAATTCTGAACAACCAGAACAAGCCAGTCCAGATCATCTTTGCCGGAAAGGCGCATCCCTCAGACAACTCAGGCAAGCTTCTGATCCAGCAGGTCTTCAACGCCGCCAGAGATCCCTCTTTCGGCGGCCGCATTGCCTTTGTTGAGGACTACGACGAGGAGATCGCTCAGTACCTAGTTCAAGGAGTGGACCTCTGGCTGAACAATCCCATTCCTCCTTTCGAGGCCAGCGGTACGAGCGGAATGAAAGCAGAGATAAACGGAACGCCCCAACTGAGCGTTCTAGATGGCTGGTGGATCGAGGGGTTCAACGGCAGGAACGGCTGGGCTTTTGATGGAGATGGTAGCGACAACGGCAACGCCAGGGACGCTCTGGAACTCTATGGCATTCTTGAGAAAGAGATAGTGCCTCTGTACTATGAGAAAGACGAAGCAGGAGTCCCTCATGGTTGGGTCAGGGTCATGAAGGAGTCGATAAAGAGCACTGCACCTGCTTTCAGCTCTAGAAGGATGGTCAAAGAGTACGCTCTGAAGTTCTACCAGGGCGCTCTGAGATCGGCCAACGGAATAAAGCCGTAATGACGTAGCCAGACAGCCAAGTCTGGTGGACGAGCTGCGAGCGGACCCGGATCAGGGGAAATGGAGCTTGCTCATGATTCCTGATGAGATGTTTTATAGATCTCTTTTAGAGATGTCGCCTATTACCACACAGGAGAGGCCAGAGGCTGCTGGAGGGATGTTTGTTCGTGCCAATTCAATCCGCTCTTCAGGGTAGCCGAGCTCTGTCAGGACAGCGACATCCTTGGAAAGACCTTCAGCTTCGAGATGGCGGCAGATAAGAGGCAGATTCGTCGAATCATCAGTCAGAAGAAATACAAACCTTCCTGCTCTGATCTCCGAGGCTATCCTAGCCAGGGAATCGTTGGCAATGGCTCTTCCATGAAGTGTTACGGGGACCATCCTTAGCTGACTGATCTTCAAACGCGCACATGCGACCTGCATGCTGGATATTCCTGGTATGACCTGGCCGTCAAGATAGCCAAGGCCGCTGAGCATGGGGTCGCCGGTGGACAGGACTACCGCCCCCTCAGGCAACTGCTGGAGCTTTCTGTAGTCCTCGATTGTGTGGACGGAACAGTCCGGACTTATGTGCTGACGCGCAATCTCGATGGCCCTTTCAGACCCGTAGATCGTACGGGCCTCGCTTATGGCTTTAATAGCTTCCTGGGTAAGCATTCCAGGTCCAGCACCGACGCCCACGATTATCATGGACTCGAATCCCTCAGGATCCTTCCGTCCTTGTGCAGCAATACTATCCTTGTGAAGGGGAGCATCTCTCTTGCCTTTTCAATGGCCGTATCGATGCACGAATGCTCAGGTTCTGTCTCAACCATCTCCGCCACCGTGCGGTAGCCAGTCCCCTCCAGAACCTCTGGCCAGGCCCACCTGAGGATGAGGGCAGGCAGGCCACAAAGGATGCTGTCCTGCCATTCATCGAACTGGAGCCTGTCCAGATGGCTGCCAAGGAGGACGGCCTGGTGATCGGGGAAGAGAATTCGGCTGTACTTGAGGCCGGTCCTTCCGGTGGTTACTAGAACCTTTTTTAGCCCTTTAATCTCCTCATTTCTGCTCATAGCGAGATGATCGTTCCACGGCTCCACAAATCCCGTCGAGCCCAGGATGGAGATCCCGCCAGCTACGCCGACCTTTGGGTTCAAGGTGAGAATCGCGATCTCTCTCCCATGCGGCACGGTTAGCTCTACCACTGCTCCCTCGAGACCAGTCTTCTCTAAGCCTTCTTCGATAGCCCTTATGATCTGCAGACGTGCGGATCGACTTATCGCCGGCTTGCCTTGTGGGGCACACAACCCTCCTGCCGTGATGTTTCCTATGCCCCCTCCTGCAATCAGCTCAATTCTCTCGGATTCCTTGGCCTTGGCCAATACTTCGATCCCGTTCGTGATATCGAACTGATGGTCGCCGCCGTCTTTCACCGCTCGACAGATCCCGGCCCTGGCTTCCACAGTCAGAGAGACTCTAATGCCTGCGGGAGTCATTACATCTACGATATCTAATCTTTCAAAAGGCGATAGCGCTAGAGAGAGAACCGCGCCTTTGCAGGCGGCCGCAGATGTGGTTCCTGTGGTGTATCCACGCACCAGCATCCTGCCGTCTGAGAGGAGAACCCATTTTCCGCTTCTGATCTTGTCCTGGGCGTAGGGGTCACCCGAGCGTTCGATCCATTCTTCCGGAATCTCGAACCCGCTCACTGGATCTTTAATGGGACCTATTGCAGGATTTCCATTAGAATCTCTTGCCGAGTCCCTAGTCATAGCACATCTTTCTCGTATTATCTATATGGGCGATGTAGCTTATTCGAATATCAGAGCGACCTTGTTATCTCAATGGCGGGATCTTTCGAACATATTGATTATCTCATTTATGGAGGCAACGGCAATTGGAGTTCCGCCGCGAGTTCCTACTGTGGATATGGATGGCACGTCCATGGACCTCAGCCGTTCTTTGCTCTCGGCTGCGTTCACAAAGCCCACAGGAGTGCCTATGATCAGCCTCGGCTTGGCCTTTCCCGAATCCATCAGCTCGCAGAGGGTGAGAAGGGCAGAAGGAGCGTTCCCTATGATTACTATAGATCCCGTGAGTTCATCCTGAAGTGCCAGGATGCCGGCAGAGGTTCTGGTTATGCCCCGTTCTCTTGCAAGGTCGTCGCCCGACCCTATGAGGGATGTAACAGGGCTGTCATGGCCCTTCTTCACCACTCCTGCCGCTACCATCTTTATATCGACCAAGATCCTGGAGCCATCTTCCAGAGACTTGAGGCCCGCCTTAACAGGATCGTGCATGAATCTCAGGATTTCAGCAATGCTCGGGTCGCCCGTTGCGATGACGCACCTCTGCCTGATCCTATCCTCTGGGCCTTCATCGCCGATGAGGCTAGAGATCAGCTTACGGCTCTTCATGCTTATCTCCATGGCCTGGGAGGTAGTAGCTCCGATATCGGTATAAACTTCGTCCATCCTTTTCCCGCCTTCTTCTATCATCATTCAACCCCCACCATCTTCAGCATCCGTGACTCGACTCGTAATCTACCTGCATCCAGCATCGACATCCGCATCCATACCCATTCGAAGGTGAACTGCATCTTCATCATAAAATACGACCGGCATCGTCCTTCGGCAATTATATGGTTCTGCATTGATCGCACTTAATATCGTACTTCGTATAGTATTCATATCGTTCACTATCATATTTCACTGTCTTATTTCACCGTCGTTCATGATAATGCCTGCACTCTTCAATCTTCATAAAATCGACTAGTAGCTGTACTTGGTCTGGTATCCCCGCCTGGTAATTATTCTTCCATCTTTTATGTAGGAGTCGGCAGAGGCCACTAGAAGGGTGAACCGAAAGCCATTTGGCCTGGCTTCCATAAGGTCGGATGCGTTCATAACCAAAACAGTCTCTTCATCCCGGGCTACATCTCTGGCCAGGACACAGGGCCTAGAGAGGTCGATCTCCGCAAGGATAGCCGGAAGGTCT
>JBGQAL010000097.1:0-10536 GCA_041494285.1 Methanotrichaceae archaeon | reverse complement strand
TTCGAAACTCGAATTACCAGAGCCACGAAGAATTAGCAAGTGCAATCCGACGTTATATCATCTGGAGAAATAAAAATCATGAGGATAAAATTGTAAAGCCCATAGAAAATCGAGTAAACTTTCTATGAAAGGGCACTAGTTTTCGACTCGACGTGCAAGTTCGAACAATTGCTTTTCCCGGCATCTAAATCCATGAATCTGTAAATCCGTGACTCCACAGCAACCTTCAATAGTCATTAACTCTATATCAATCGTGAATGGGGATCTTCTTCATCTACCATTTTTCTCGTTTTCCATCAAGGAGGTTTCTAGATGGCAGAAGGAATTATCCAGTTTGAGGTAGAGATCACTGACATGGCCCGAATCAGATCTCGGGTGAGCTGGCCGGACTCGTCGGGACCGTGGATAGAAGGAGGGTTAGAAGATCTGATGGTGCATTTCACATATGCGTGCTGGAACGCCTACATGCTTGGACACGCCGTATCCCTAGCCTTGGCGAGTGGCGATGACCAATTGGGCCAAGCCGTGTCAAGCATGCTCTCCAAGACAATTGAGGCCATGGGAGCCGTTCAGATGGCAGAGATAAGGTTGAACCGGCAGGCAATGGACGACATGCGAAAGGGCGGAACGACTCCCTGATTTGATGCTGTATCTTTTATTTTTCCCCGCTGAACAATCAGTATAGAGGATAGATGGATTGGTAGCCCGGCCAGGATTCGAACCTAGGTGAGGAGGTCCAGAGCCTCCAGTGATTGACCGCTACACTACCGGGCTTCGACCATAATCCATATCGAAGGAGGTTATTAATCTATCGATCCTTGACTACATCAGAACTCCTGTCACTAATCCCTTCAGAATGGGTTCCAGTTTCAAGGATCTCAACATTCGACCTTCGGAATGCGCACCGTTATCATTATCCAAGTGGACAATGATTGCGGGAAAGCATCAACCGACCTCGATCTCGGAATCCGTGCCCATCACAGCCCACCCTAGAGACATTTTGGTTGGCGACTTCGCGTCTTTATGCGATGGAACCGTGACAGCAATCAACTCGATTTGTCTATAGATATATAAAGTACCTAATAATCATTTCCGATGCGAGCATCGACCACTGCGTGGACGACTCCTGGGGAATATTTTTTCACCCTGGAAAAGCTCAGGACCTCCACACTCTTGCCCAGCTTCTCGGCCGCTTCGACCACGTCCTTTATGGCATCGTCCGGATACTTCCTGGAAGGGATTGTCTGGTGATAGTGCAGCACTCCTCCGGGGCGCAGTGCTTGAACTCCAGTTCTAAGATATCGATCTGTTGCGCCCACGTAACCCATCACAACCCTGTCGGCAACGTCTTGTGGAGTCGCCTCCTGGCAGTCGCCAAGGATAGGCTCCACGATGGATTCGACGTGATTGAGGCGCACATTCTCTTTCAGGTATCTGTAAGCCACAGGATTTATCTCGATGGCCAGAACCTTTTTGGGCTTGGCATGGACTGCCATGGGAAGGGCAAAATAGCCGATACCGGCAAACATGTCCACTACAATCTCGTCGCGGCCTAGAAAGCTCATGCGCATGCGTTCGCGAAGGTTGCCCTGGGAGAACATCACCTTGAGGGCATCAAGTTTGAACAGAACGCCGTTCTCCCGATGGACGGTTTCTGAGGACTCTCCAATTATGATCTCCCGGACGGGCACCCTTAGCGGCCCTTCGATCCCGAAGTCTCGCAGCACTGATCTACAACGGGGGTAGATGGATAGAAGAGCATCTCCTATCTGGTCTTTGAATCTCTCCAGTTGAGGCTGAATCTTGACAATTATGATGTCCCCCAGGATGAACCATCCACGCGGCAATAGCTCGAGCTGGTCTGGGTTCATCTGGCTTTTCATGAGGTCCGCAAGTTCGGGGGATCTCTTAAAAAACTCTGGATGCTCCTGGACAATCGTTTGAAAGGCTAGCGGGGGCTTTTTAACCGGTATCTCAACCAAGCTCTGCCTTGTCAGGACTTTTCTACGTGAATCGAGCAAACCGCTTGAAGAGAGCTCCTCAATGGCAACCTTGGCCTCGCTTCGACTGACTAGAGCTGCCAGAAAGCTCTGCTGATGTTCGTCATCTCTTTGGACTGTAGCTCTGCTCAAAGCTGACCCCTTCTCGGGTGCAGTTGAACCTTAGGATTATTTTGTCGTCCTTGCGTTTGACATCGTAATCCTTGCCGTGAACAACCAGTCCGGAGTCGTACCCTTTTGGAACTGCCAAGCTGAGGATGACTGGAACCGCCATCCAGTTCCTGGACAGGTACAACCGTACACTCGCATCGCTGCTGGTGTTCAACCTGATGGAAGTATTGCCAGCATGAGATATGGTTATAACTCCGCCCCGTGAGCTTATGCTTTTGTCGATGTCTGGAGGCAGCACCATCTCTATTTCGTCGCTAAACCCATCATGGTTCGTGATATCCAAACCAAGGAAATTGCCCTGGCTGGTGTTGGAGAGAAACGAGGAGTAGTACACAGTCTTAGAAGGACCAGAAGGGACAAGACCGAAGAAGTACGATCCTGCCGCTAAAACGACGATCAGGGCGACCAGTCCCAGAGAAGCGATCTTAATCTTGCTTCGATTACCCTCATCTTTTCCCGAAGGTGCTGGCATCTTTGTCTCGGGCGATGATGCTGCAGCTTCGTGGAGGGGTTGGTCGGGCCTAGTAAAATTCTCCTCGGCTGCTCCAGCCGTGCCCTGGGCGGGCTCTTCCGCGACATCTACAAAAGGCTCTGGCGCATGATCTGGATAAGCCGAGATGCTCTGTTGTGTATCGGCAGGTATCTCCTTCTTTGCTAGAGATTCCTTCTCCCCAGAGGAAGCTTCATAGGCAACTTCAATAGCTGATGGCCCTACTGTCTCGGTTGTCTTCTCATCGATGGAAACTTTGGATTCCTGCCGTTGGTCAGCTTTCTCGGGTTCCGGCAAAGCGACCTCTACCTGGACGGGTACCTTTCTTCTAGTGGGAAGTACTACTGTGCCCTCATCGAAGTTGAACGCGAGCTCGGTGTAGGTGCCTGATGAATCTACGAACATCTTCGCTCTGGGCACAAGGTAGGACACACCCGAGATCTTGACCTCCTCAAAGAACTCGGTGTTCTTGGTGAGCCGATCCTTGAATGCGTAGACTGCGCCGCTCTCCATCTTGGCGTCTATCTCACTTAAGCTGGGGAACCGGTCCTCCTGGGCAGCTAGCTCTTTGGTGGCCCTGACATAAGCCTCGAAGAAAACCCTGCTCATCCGGTTGAGCCTGTTCGTGTATCGGCGGTCGAAGAGAAAGGAGAAGCTTTCGCCTTTAAGCGTCAACCTCTCTTCGGTCAATTGTCGCCAGGCAGAGTAGGAAACATCCATTGCTTGGACAATCTCTCTGGGCCACATAAGTATTTTATGTATGGACCTTGGGCGTTACGTTCTGTCTGTAGGCTTCATATCGATCTCGTATGAGAGGTACCTTTAAATCTGGACCGATAAAGAATGAGGAGCTGATGAAGCAATTGGGAATATCGGTGCCCATTCTTCTGTTCTTTGGGATATCGATCATTAGTGGTCTTGTTGCGGCGTCCGAGTTAACGGCCGACCAACAGGTACAACCGTCAACTGCAGCGGTTGGGGAGACTGCAATGGTGACCATCATGCTTTCCTACAACGGAAACAACGGCACACAGGTCACAGTTACGCCTGGCTTTACTCCAGGGGTCTTGGCAGATTCGGGGCCGCAGGCAGACTTCCTGTCTCCAGGAAGCCAACAGATGATCAGCTACCCCATCAGAGCTGAGAGGAGTGGGTCTTATTGGATAACATCTCTCATCTCCTACACAGATGACGGAGCCTTGAGACAGCTAAGCAAAGAATCACCTTTCACTGCTACGGGTGGGCCCATCCAGCCAGAGCAGCAGCCCGGAAGTGCGGCCAGTCCATCTCTGCCAGCGCCCGCTATGCCTGCGCCTGTACACGTTAACCCGGCACCTATTGACAACGGCCCTATCGACAACGGATCAGTGCCGCCAGAAAACTCTCCTGCGCCATCAGAGCCTGCTGAGCTGCCTCCCAATAAACCGGTACCCTCCGGCAATGCATCTCTTTAGGCATATTCAGCGATAAAATTTTTTTTTGAGTTTTATTCTAGAAAATGCTGAATTCTCAATTATGAGCTATTACTGTTGGCCTCGGCTTATATTACCGTTTTTATTTTCAGGTCGTCTCTGGTGAAGATCGATTTTAGACGGTACCCTGCCTCCTCGATGGCCTCTCTTCCGCCCTCCTGCCGATCCAGAACGGCCAGAGCTTGAACAGGTTCGAAGCCTGCAGCAACAATACGTTCGATGGATTTCAGCAGCGATGCTCCCGAGGTCACAACGTCATCCACAACGGCAACCTTTGTGCCCGTATCCAGGACAGGCCCTTCGATGAAGCTCATAGTCCCGTGCTTCTTGGGCTCCTTCCTGATTATCATCGCGGGAAGATTCCTACGCTCGATGTGGCTCAGCACGGCAATGGAGGCCACTATGGGGTCAGCACCAAGGGTCAGCCCTCCCACGGCCGACACGTCTTCATCGATCATCCCAAGCATCAGCTTCGCAGTGAGATATGCACCCTCTGGGCTCAAAGTCACACGTTTGCAGTCGATGTAATAATCACTGATGCGGCCCGATGAGAGGGTGACCCTTCTTACCTCTAGGGCTTTGGTCTGTAGCAAGTCCAGCAATCGCTCTTTGTCTCTCAATCTGTTCAGCTCTCCTTGGATTTAGTCCATCTCCTGGAGATTTACGTTTTCCGCCCTTGAGATTGATTTTCCGGAGCTTTTATTGTGCCCAGGATTCCCAGGTCGGTTCCGTCTAGAAGGTATATCCTAGCTCTGTCTAGGTCGGTCATGGTCAGGATGGGTCCGCGCTCATCCTCGTTCGATTCGTTGAGCGGAAGGCCGCCGAAGAGGTCGTTATAAGCTGGCACGATCAAGATCTCGGGAAGAGGCAGCTTTTGCTTGTACTGGGCCTCCACGGCTTCGGCTCGGAGAGGTGCCCTGGCCCAAGCAGGCCTGTTGACGGAGTGGCCCAGTGGATCGCGAAGCTTTATCGCCGGATGGATGTGCCCTGCCACCAGGATATCGGAACTGAACAGTTTCGGGTCGGGCCAGGTGTGGCCATGGAAGTATCCAACTCCATCCAGGACGTAGCCAGAGGAAGGCATAACTCTGGTCCCTTGAGGAGCTAGATCAGCGAGTCCTCCGTCGTGGTTGCCAGGAACCAAATCTACTTGGACCTCCTGGGATAACGATTCTAAAAAAGATGGCACCTCGTGCTGTTCTTGCCAGCTTGTCCGAGGGACATTGTGCTTTGTGTCGCCTAGAAGCACCAGGCGGTCCGGATCAACCTCTTTCAAATAGCCTTTCAGCCGCTCCAGAAGTCTATTCGTCTGACTTGGGATGCTAACTCCACAAAGCCACAGCTCATGCTCAAGCCCCAGATGAATATCTGCCGCCACCAGGACCTTGAGTTTTCTCTCTACCACCAGCAGCGGTGCGCCAAAAACAGGATTGACCTGGGTTTTGACCTGATCTATCAAGAATCTAGGATCTCCTTCAGTTTTGATGCAAGAAGATCAAGGCTGCTCACAATGTCCATGCACGAACCCTCGATCATGGCGTTGACCTTAGATAGAGCGGTTTCGCCAGCTTTTCGAAAGTCCGTCCTTATGCCCACGATCTTTCCTCCTCTTGCATAATGGTATCCGACTTCCCAGGCCGTGCCATCGTCCACTTGAGGCCCGTCCAGGATGGCCACCATTATCTTACATTCATCCAGGGCTTTGAGATTTGACTGGAAGATCTCCCAAAGCGAGCCAGCCGCGATCTCGTGAGGCCAGATGACTTCCACCTTGTCGCCTAGGCACTCGAGGATGCCCGCCTTTATCCGACGGTCCCACTCGATCTCAGCCAAGCTGAAGAGCGGCCCGGAGAGGTAAACCTTCACTTTCATGCGCCCAGGCAAGCCTCTCTCAACCTGCCCTTCACGAACTCCCGGTCGAGACTAGCCAGGAACCAGCCGACTTTCGGTCCCTGCCGGTCGTTCAAGAATGCAACGTATATCGCCTGGAAGAACTTCTTGGAGTCCATTCCCAACTCTTTAGCGACGGTATAAACAAGGTCGTGGATCTCGGCTGCTGTCTTGCTCTCGATCCTTTCAGCTAGGATACCTAGACCGTTTCGCTCTTCCGGACTCAAATTATTGACTGCCGTTGGAAGCTTCTCTTGAACCTGGAACTTAACGAAGCTAGGGGCGTACTTATCCAGCCATTTCTCCACGTTGGCGGCCCTTCCCAGAATCTCGTCCATGCGGGATGTGTCGTACCCGGACCTCTGAAGGGCCTTGATCAAAAGATCATGATCTCCCCGGGCGATCTGAACAGCTGTGACCATGTGCCTGAAGGGAATCTCAAAGGGCCCGCTCCCGCTTACTGCTGAAAGCTCCAACGCCCTCGAATCTCCCTTTCTTTGATCGTACTCGTCAACAAGGTTTAGCAGGGGCAGCGCCGGGTCGAACTCAATGTGCTTCTCGGGCTTGTTTCTGATGATCAGATAGCGTAGCACCTCGGGTGGCACCACATCCAGCATCTCCTTTATGGTCACCACGATGCCTGTCGAACTATGCATAGCGCCCACGCCCTTCAGGTGGATCCACTCGTACACAATTGGGAAAGGAGCCGGATAGCCGTAGATCTCCTCACTGATCCTCTTGCCCGTGTCGTAGGAGCCCCCTGCAGTGGCGTGGTCTTTGCCGAAGGGCTCAACGGTCACTTTGAATATCGGCCAGCGAGCGGGCCAGTCCACCCGCCAGACAAGCTTGCCGCCGCCGCGCATGGAGACAGTTCCACTGGACCCGCACTCGCACTGGTAGTCTACAGTCTCGGTCTCTTTGCTGAAGCCGACGACTTTGGTCGTGTCGGTCCTGCCGCAGCACATGCAGATGACCTGGAAGGGGCTCCAATTCTCAGGGACGTCCCGGCCGGATACCTCCTTCAGGATTCGGGCGATGTCGTCCCTTCGGGATAGCGCGGTCTTGATCGCCTCCACGAACTTCCCTTCTTTGTACATGACATCAGCCCTGTATACCTCCGGCTTGATTCCAAGCTTCTCCAGGGACTCAAGGAAGGGCAATAAAAAGTGGTCGGCGTAGCTCCCGCAGCAACCCGTGGGACATGGTATCTCCGAGAGAGGCTTGCCTATGTGCTCCTTGAAGCTCTCTGGCAGGAATGGGTATAGCCTGCGCAGGCGGTCGAAATTATCGGCAATGTAGATGAGGCGGGCCTCGACCCCTCTGTCCAGCAGGGCACGATAGACAGCGTCGGCGGTCATGACTTCGCGCATGTTTCCGATGTGAACAGGGCCAGAGGGCGTGATGCCAGTGGCGATGGTGTGAGGGCCGCTATCCTCTAGCTTTTGGGCGATAACGTCGGCCCAGTGAACAGTGATGCCCGGATCCGTCATGCTTAGATTCGGTGCTGAAACGGAATATTAAGCTTCCGACGACGGAGAGGCTTTTAAGTATAAGGCGAATGCCAGATCAGAAATGTCAACTATCGACCGGCCCGACCTGGATGAATACTTCATGGAGATCGCCTCAGTGGTCGCCAAGCGGTCCACCTGCCTTCGAAACCAGGTGGGAGCACTCTTCGTCAAGAACAAGAGGCTGCTGACAACTGGATACAACGGCGCGCCCGCAGGCCTCCAGCACTGCGACGAGGCCGGATGTGCCCGCGAAGGAGTGGCCAGCGGCACTCGCCACGAGCTCTGCCGGGCCGTTCACGCTGAGCAGAACGCCATAATCCAGGCTGCTCTTCACGGTGTGAGCATAGAAGGAGCCACCCTCTACTGCACACACCAGCCCTGCGTCCTGTGCGCCAAGATGCTGATCAACACCAAGGTCACCCGTGTGGTGTACAACCAAAGCTATCCAGACGATACGGCTCTTCGATTTCTTGCCCAGGCAGGGGTTGAGGTAACCAGGCTGACAGAAAGGGTTTAGTAAAGTCCTGTCCTTCTCAGAGAACATGTTTGGGACCAAGGCGCACCTTACAGCCCATGACGATCACCTGTTCATAGAAGATGTTGACTCCGTCGATCTTGCCAAAGAATTCGGCACTCCATTGTACGTCACCAGCGAGGCCAGGCTGCGGCAGAACATTCACGCCTACCACAACGCTTTTCCTGATGCCGATAAATACTTCGCAGTCAAGGCCAATGGTAACCTGACAGTCCTTCGCATCCTTGCCCAAGAGGGGGCCGGAGCGGACGTCTTCTCCATCGGTGAGCTAAATCTGGCAAGGCTCGCTGGTATACCCAAAGACAAGATCCTCTTCAACGGCAACTCCAAGAGCGAGCGGGACCACAGGACAGCCCTGGAGGCGGGGGTCAGGATCTCAGTAGACTCTCGGGAGGAGCTGGAATCACTCTCCAATGTTGCTTCAGAGCTGGGCACTTGGGCAGAGGTCATGTTCAGGATAAATCCGGACGTTTCTGTAAAGACCCATCCGAAGATAGCAACGGGCCTGAAGACCTCCAAGTTCGGCATTCCTGCAGAACAGGTAGCGGAGACCTACCAGGCTGCTATGGACATGCCGAGCGTCGAGCCTGTTGGCCTTCACTGCCACATCGGCTCCCAGATCCTGGACATCTCTCTCTTCGCTGATGCCATGGCCAGGATGATGGACGTGGCGCAAGAAGTGTCATCCTCTGGCGGAGAGGTCAAGCGTATAGACATCGGCGGAGGTCTGGGAATACAGTACGCTCCAGACACTCCAGCGCCCAAACCCGCAGATCTGGCCCAGGGCATCATCCCGATTTTCAGGGATCGCTGCCAGGAGATGGGCATCAAACCCAAGCTGATTCTAGAGCCAGGACGTTCCATTGTGGCGGATACTACCATCATGCTGACCAGAGTTAACGTTGTCAAGAGGGCCCACGTCAACTTCGCGGCCGTGGATGCTGGATTCAACGTCCTGGCCAGGCCCATGTTGTACGACTCCTATCACCATGTCGTGGTGGCCAACAAAGCTGGACGGCCAGCGGAGGAGAAGTACACCGTGGTCGGACCCATCTGCGAGACCGGCGACATCCTGGCCAAAGACAGGCTTCTGCCCAAGGTGGAACGCGGCGACGTCCTGGTATTCTTCGACGCCGGGGCCTATGGCTTCTCTATGGCATCACAGTACAATGGCCAACCAAGGCCTGCAGAGGTGCTGGTAGGCGGCGACAAAGCCGAATTGACACGCCGGGCAGAGGACTACAGCGCATTGCTCCAGGGCCAGAGGATACCGCCCAGGCTGATGCGGTGAGGCAAAGACCCTGATTTGCGTTCCCGTCAGGAAAATCAGTTCAAAATTTGCTGCAGTGCTCCAGGTGACTAAAAATAATGGGCGATCCAAGCGATTTGCGAGAATCAATAGAGAACTTTTTGAACATCCTCCATCCCCCGAAGGTGGGGGAGTTCTCCGAGAAGCTCAACAAAGTCTCCGTTTACATCGACACGATCGGAAAAAGCTTTAACTCGTATAATTCGGTACTGGATTCGATCGGGCAGCAGTCAGGCGGCGACCAAGACAAATACAACAAGGAGGTCGCGTCCAGGACCGTCGGGCTCAAGGCATCTCTCGCTAGCTCCATCAAATTCGCCAGGTTGAACCTGGATATGGCCATGGTTCGGGCGCTGGATAAGCTAATTCGACGGCCTAAGAGCGCGAATAAAATAGACGAGCAGAAGAAGATAAGATCGCTTCATGATTGGTTTGATCAGTTCCCTGATCCGGTTACTGCCATGCTGGAGCACTTCAAAGCATCATCAAGTCCTCTGGACAAGTACTTGGTGGCGGGGCAGTGGGGGCATGAGCATCTTCGGAAGCGGCACATCAATCCCGGAGGCATTCGATGGGCATCTGTGCGAGCTGATATCTTGCTCGGATTTGGCGGCGTTCGGGATGGTTCTGAACTTCGGCAAGCTGATCAAGGCGATTGATACGATAGAAGAGATGGTCATGGAGATGATTGAGGCGAAGGAAGGCCATGCGCTTACAAAATAGGTTGTTGAAAAGAAATAGTGTCCGAATGTAAGCGGTTAAACTACGGTGTATATTATCCACGAATAGATATTTTCCGCGTCTCTTCTTTACGCATATATTATCGAGTTCAAGGTTTGGTTGGATGCACTCATTAGTTATGCACTTATGCGCTACAAATTATATAACTAAAGCGTATGCTTAAGACTTAGCCTAATCCAATTCGGGTCAAACAGTCATTCTTCTATACTACTGCTCAGGAACATTAATTTTGCAAGTTAAGGTAATGCCTCTGGAGTTTTGCCCTGGCATCATGTCTATTGAATTTCCATCTTACTGTTGCCCCGATTGCATTCCGATCTTGCTCCCAAGCACCAAGCTCATCGGCAAGCAACGCTATATTTCCAATCCTGCGATCCAAGCATTGCTTAGATAAAGCGGAGAGTTCTATCTCAGCCA
>JBGQAL010000045.1:0-16851 GCA_041494285.1 Methanotrichaceae archaeon | reverse complement strand
GAATAGAGATCAATGAGGGAAGAAAAAGATGGACGCAGCGAACTCCGGCAATGGCTGAAGGTCTAACTGATCACGTATGGAGCCTGAAGGAATTGTTGAATTTCAGAGTGCCAATTCAATAAATGACATACACGACCAAATCCCTTTATTGAACAAAGAGTACGTTTAATAATATAAAGTTTATTTTCAAGAAAAATCAGCTTGAAAGGGCATTAGGTTAGATCTCTTAAATTGGACAATAAGGATTATTGAACAATCCCATGTTTAAGAAGGTTTCATAGTGTTCTTTTTATATTTCATAAAAACCTTTATATATTCGCTCCGTGTTTAGGGTTGCTTTCATGGAGAATACGCTGAAGGAAAAACTTCCATTCGCGCATCTCCAAGAAGGCTTAAAAGATGAGAATGTGTCCAGGCTCGATCAAAGATGATTTAGCTGCGATCTCTTATTTGTTGACGTCTGTCGTGGCAGCAGCCACTACCAGTTGTATCAACAGAGGAGACGCCTTTGTATCGACCGGCAGACGTCTTTTAATTCCAAGCACTTTTGTTTCTGGTCAACGTACCCGATAAATTCAACGCCACATTATAGTCGTTTCTTCGACTATAATCGTGAATACTACAACAGTTATTTATCTCTTTAAGAATATATTATACCATGGACGACATAAATGTCACCGGAATTTGTATATGTGGCCCTCCTGCTGGGCGTCTTGCCGGTACTGGCAGTTCCGACTGGAAGGTATATTGCGAAAGTTTTCAGCGGCGAACGTACGCCATTGACGCCGCTGCTCAAGCCCATTGAGAAGAGATTCTACGGCTTGCTTGGCATCGATGAGAACGAGGAGATGTCTTGGAAGACATATGCATCAGCGCTCATAGTTTTCAATATCCTGAGCGTAATAGCAGTATTTTTGCTGCAGGAAGCACAGGGTTGGCTTCCGCTCAATCCTCAAGGGTTCGGATCTGTCCGATGGGATACTGCGGTAAACACTGCAATCTCCTTCACCACCAACACAAACTGGCAGGCATACAGCGGTGAGCAGACAATGAGCTATCTGACTCAGATGCTGGGGCTGACTGTGCAGAACTTCTTATCCGGGGCAGTAGGAATAGCAGCAGCATTAGCCGTGATTCGAGGTTTCATCCGCAAAAATACAGCAACGATAGGAAACTTCTGGGTCGACCTGACTCGATCAGTTCTCTATCTACTACTGCCTCTGGCGATCGTCTGGGCGGTGGTGTTTGCATCTCAGGGCGTGGTTCAAACTCTGGGGCCCTACGTCGCCGCACAAACACCTGATAGTGGAGAGCAACTAATCGCAGTTGGGCCTACGGCCTCGCAGGACGCAATTAAGTTCCTGGGAACTAACGGAGGCGGCTTCTTCAACGCCAACTCAGCCCATCCATTTGAAAACCCGACACCATTGACTGATTCGCTGCAGGTGCTGGGAATGCTGCTGATAGCGGCATCGCTGCCCTTTGCCCTGGGAGCGATGCTCAAGAACCGGGGGCAGGGCTGGGCCATATTTGCGTCCATGCTGTTGTTATACCTTGTAGGGTTAGGGGTCGCCCTCTGGTCAGAGACGAATGGTAACCCCCTGCTCGATCATCTCGGCGTAGCCGGAGGCATTAACCTGGAAGGCAAGGAGACGCGCTTTGGCATAGTCCCAACGGTTCTCTTCGCCGAGTCTACTACAGTAACCTCAGACGGAGGAGTTGACGGGATGCACGACAGCTTTATGCCACTGACAGGTCTGGTGCTTCTCTTCAATATGGCCATAGGCGAGGTGGTCTTCGGTGGAGTTGGTGTAGGCCTGATAGGCATGATCTTCTATGCCATCATGACAATGTTCATCGCCGGACTGATGATAGGCAGGACGCCTGAACTCTTCGGCAAGAAACTGGAGCCCTCTGAGATGATCATGGCGGTCATCGGCCTATTGGCGCCATCGGTGACCTTGTTGCTGCTTGCGACGTTGGCTGTAGTGCTGCCTGCGGGTCTGTCCAGCTTGAACAATGCAGGGCCCCACGGACTGTCAGAGATAATCTATGCCTTTGCATCGGCATGCGGCAACAATGGATCAGCTTTTGCAGGCCTGAATGCGAATACCATCTTCTACAACATGACTACAGCCCTGGGTATGCTGGTGGGCAGGTTTGCCACCATCCTGCCGGCATTGGCCATTGCCGGATCTCTGGCTCAGAAGAAAATAGTGCCATTTAGCGCGGCAACTCTGTCTGTGGCTCATCCCCTCTTTGTGGTAATGCTGGTTGGCACTGTGATAATTGTAGGCGCTCTGACGTTCTTCCCCGTCTTTGTACTCGGTCCGATACTGGAACACATGCTTCTTGGAGCAGGCAGGACGTTTTAGAGGGGGCAAAAAATGCACATTAACACATCTAGCCTCTGGCAGTCCGACCTGATGAAACAGGCAATCAAGGATTCGATCCCAAAACTCGATCCCCGCACCTTGTGGCGCAACCCCGTGATGTTCGCAGTAGAGATGGGTGCAATCCTGACTACGATGATTACGGCACGCGACATAATCGCTGGAGGTAACTTCGGATTTGATGTTCAGATCAGCATCTGGCTTTGGTTCACCATACTGTTTGCCAACTTTGCCGAGGCCCTGGCAGAAGGTCGCGGTAGAGCCCAGGCAGAGAATTTGCGTCAGGCCCGCAGCGAGGCTATAGCCAACAGGCTGCTGAATAGCGGCAGCACTGAGCAGGTATCAGCGCTTGAGCTACGCAAGGGCGATTTAGTCCTAGCCAAGGACGGCGAGATCATACCCGGCGACGGAGAGATTGTGAATGGAGTCGCTCTGGTGGATGAATCAGCCATAACAGGCGAATCTGCTCCAGTAGTCCGTGAAGCTGGAGGCGATCGGTGCGGCGTTACCGGCGGGACCCGGGTCTTATCCGGGCAGATAAAAATTACCATCACAGCAGATCCTGGCGAAACCTTCCTGGATAAGATGATAAGGATGGTCGAAAGCGCCAAGCGCCAGAAGACCCCCAACGAGAAGGCCCTGGAGATAATGCTCATCGGCCTGACAGGTCTTTTCATCGTTGTTGTCATCAGCCTGGAGGCCTTTGCAGGATACATGGGTCTGCTTGTTTCAGTGCCGGTGCTCGTGGCGCTGCTGGTATGTCTTATGCCTACGACCATCGGCGGCCTGCTGCCAGCCATAGGCATCGCCGGAATGGACCGGCTGCTTTCGCATAACGTCATAGCAATGAGCGGCAGGGCGGTAGAGGCATCAGGCGATGTGGATGTCGTTCTGATGGACAAGACCGGCACCATAACCCTTGGCAACAGAATGGCAACGGAGTTCATTCCAGCCGCGGGGGTGACCAGAGAGGAACTGGCAGTGAATGCAATGCTCTCTTCCCTAGCGGACGAGACTCCTGAAGGCAGAAGTATAGTGGATCTCTCCAAGTCGCTGCTGAGCATCCGGGGAAGGGATATTCGACCTGCTGAGGGTTCGACATTCATACCCTTTACCGCAGAGACCCGCATGAGCGGGATAGATATGGGCGGGCGAGAGATAAGAAAAGGAGCCCACGATTCCATCGAAGAACATGTGAAGTCCAAAGGCGGCAAGATGCCGGATGATATCAGGGTTGCCGTGGACAGCATAGCAAAGGATGGAGGCACGCCTCTGGTAGTCTCTGACGGCACCAGAGTCCTGGGTGCTATCCGGCTGAAGGATGTGCTTAAAGAGAACATCAAGGAACGCATCTCTCGCCTGCGCACTGTGGGCATACGCTCGGTCATGATCACGGGAGACAACCCAATAACAGCCGCCGCCATCGCCGCTGAGGCAGGCATTGACGACTTCATCGGCCAGGCTCGCCCGGAGGCCAAGCTGGAGGCCATTCAAAAATATCAGCAGGAAGGGCATCTTGTGGCCATGATAGGAGACGGAACCAACGATGCACCAGCTCTGGCCCAGGCCGACGTGGCAGTGGCCATGAACGCGGGCACTCAGGCGGCCAGGGAGGCGGCCAACATGGTCGATTTGGACTCTAATCCGGCCAAGCTGCTCGATATTGTGGAGATCGGGAAGCAGATCCTGATCACTAGAGGAGCGCTGACCACCTTTTCTGTTGCCAATGATGTCTCCAAGTATTTCGCCATCCTGCCTGCGATATTTGCAACAGCGTATCCATCGCTGAATGTGCTGAACATAATGCAGCTAGCTACGCCCACCAGTGCTGTCTTGTCGGCGATAATATTCAACGCCATCATAATACCGATGCTCATCCCTCTGGCTTTGAGGGGCGTCAGGTATCAACCTACGTCAGTGACAGCGCTGCTTACCCGTAACCTATTGATCTACGGCCTAGGTGGTCTGATTGTGCCTTTTGTAGGCATCAAGATGATCGATATGCTGGTAGTATTGCTACACCTGGAGTGAGGAAGATGCAAGAGATTGTCAAAGAGCTAAAACCGGCAGCGCTGCTGTTCATAGCCTTATCGGTGCTCACCGGGCTGGCCTATCCATTGTTCGTAACAGGAATAGTCCAGGTCGCAATGCCTGACAAAGCCAGCGGAAGTCTGCTGTACGTGAATGGCACTGTTGTGGGCTCCGAACTCATCGGACAGAACTTCACCAGCCCCGGCTACTTCCACGGGCGGCCCTCGGCTGTAGGTTACGCCGGCAACAACTCGGGTGCCAGCAACTATGGGCCAACCAGTGCCAAGCTAATGGGGCAAGTACGCCAAAGGGTCGAACAGGTCAGACGCGAGAATGGGCTAATGCCCAACGCATCTGTACCTGCTGATCTGGTGCTGGCCTCGGGAAGCGGCCTGGACCCGCACATCAGTTTGGAAGGAGCCATGATCCAAGTTCAGCGCGTTGCCAGGGTGCGAGGGCTGCCGGAGTCAGAGGTAAAGGCTCTGGTAGACCAGCACACAGAGTATCCTCAGTTCGGATTCCTGGGGCAGACAAGGATCAACGTGCTCAAGATCAACATTGCACTGGATGAATTAGCACGAGAAGGAAGGCAACGATAGGAGCGCTGTCCGCTATCTCCTCCGTTTACTTTTCTTGAATTTAGATTGTTTGAACCGCCGGATGTGGAAGTTGATGGCTAAAATAAATCAGAAAGATTTCAAATGCCCGATTTGTGGCAAGACTTTCTTCACGAGGATATTTCTCGATGAACACAACAAGATCAAGCATGAAAATCATGATCTCGAACGAAAGCCAAGTGGATAGTTCCTGAAATTGGAGGATAAAGATTACGGAATATTCCCATGATTAATAAGACTCATGGTGTTTTCATAATATTTCATAAAGACCTTTATATATCAGTTGCGTATTTAGGATTGCCTTCGTGGAGAATGGCTGGAGGGAAAAACTTCCATTCGCGCATCTCCAAGAAGGCTTAAAAGATGAGAATGTGTCCAGGCTCGATCAAAGGTGATCTGGCTGTGATCTCTTATTTGCTGGCGTCTGCGGTGGCAGCAGCTACTACCAATGGTATCAGCAGAGGAGATGCCTTTATATCGACCTGCAGATGCCTTTTAATTCCAAGCGCTTTTGTCTCGGGCCAACGTAGCCCATAAGCTCCAAAATTATTTATTATAGTCAAGCCTTTTGACTATAATGGAGTATTATCAAACTTCTCTTTAAGATTAAATTGTCTAAGAGGAAATAAAAAATGCTAATAGAACTGTTGCATGTATCGATTATAGCCGCCTGTCTGGTAGCTTCGGTCTTCTACGGCAGGTATATGGCAAAGGTCTTCCAAGGGCAAAAGAATCTGCTTTCGCCGATTATCCGGCCCATAGAACGTGGAGTTTACTGGATATGCGGGATAGACGAAAGCAAAGAGATGTCCTGGAAGGCCTATCTCGGATGGTACTTTGTCTTCGAAGTCTTATGCCTTGCCTTTGCCCTCGCAATTCTGATGTTTCAGGGCGTGCTTCCTCTCAATCCTCACGGGGTTGCTTCCTTCAGGTGGGATGAAGCGCTGAACATAGCTGTATCCTTTGTCACAAACAGCGAATGGCAGGTTTACAGCGGCGAGCGCGACTTCAGCTATCTATCGCAGATCCTGGCGCTCATCGTTCAGGACTTCTGGAGCCCATCGGTGGGAATAGTCTGCGCCATAGCTCTGTTCCGTGGCTTTGCCCGCAAGAACTTCTCGACCATAGGCAACTTTTGGGTTGATATTACCAGATCTGTGTTCTATATTATCCTCCCATTAGTCCTGGTCTTTGCGTTCTTCCTCACATCGCAGGGAGTGATAGCGAATCTAAATCCTTACGTCGTTACCCATGGGATGGATGGGGTGGATCAGCTCATACCCGGCGGACCGGCTGCCGCAGTAACGGCCCTGCAGATTATATGTGAGGACGGAGGAGGCTTCTTCAACGTCAACGCCGTCCATCCCTTCGCCACTCCAACGCCGCTCTCCTACTGGCTAGAGATGGGCATAATGCTGCTGGTCCCATCAGGACTCATCTTCGCCTTCGGGGAGTTCATCAAGAATCGAAAGATCGCAGGGGCGATATTCCTTGCCATGCTGGGGCTCTACATATTGAGCGCACCGTTCTACATCGGGCCTGAGTCCCAGGGAAACCCGATACTTCAGAAGATCGGCGTAGCCGGTGGCGTGAACATGGAGGGCAAGGACCAGCGCTTCACACTCTTCGAGGTCATGATCTGGACGTTGACCTCCATGTGTCCAGCCAATGGCTCAACCCTCTCTCAGCATGACAGCTTGCTGCCTATCAGCATTATGGGCATTATTTGGAACATAGTGGTCGGAGCGCCGATCTTCGGATGCTGGGGAACTGGCTCTATAACCATAATCTACTACTTCATCATCGCCATGTTCCTCGGGGGTCTGATGACAGGCAGGACTCCTGAGATGGCCGGAAAGAAGATCGAACCCCTCGAGACCATTCTGGGAGCAGGTTCTCTGCTTCTCTCGTCGTTGCCTACCCTGATATTCACGGCAATTGCCGTTGCTTTACCGGTAGGCCTTGCCGGCCTGAACAACTACGGTCCGCACGGCTTTATGGAGATCTTCTACAACTATGCAGCCGATGCTGTCAACAACGGCTCGCCCGCTGCTGGCCTTACAACAAACACACCATTCTACAACTTGACACTTGTTGTCGCAATGGCCGTAGGAAGGTACTCTACAGATATCACCGCCCTGATCATAGCCGGATCATTGGCCCGCAAGAAGATGACCCCGGTGACTTCAGCATCTCTGCCCGTAGCCAGTCCGTTCTTTATTCTGATGGTTATTGGAACGGTAGTCATCGTAAACGCCCTGCAGTTCTTCCCGTTCATGATGCTTGGTCCGATTCTTGAGCACCTGTACATGATCATGGGGAAAACGTTCTAGAGGAGGATCAAAAAATGTCCACTAAGACGACATTAAGTATCTGGCAATCGGGTATGATAGGGCAAGCAGCCAAGGCATCAGTATTGAAGCTTGACCCACGCACTCTGTGGCGAAACCCCGTGATGCTCATGGTGGAAGCGATCTCAATCCTGACCACCGTGATTGCAATAAACGATATGTTCACTGGCGGAAACTTCAAGCTCCACATACAGATCTCCATCTGGCTTTGGTTCACTGTGCTGTTCTCCACCTTTTCCGAGGCTTTGGCCGAAGGAAGGGGCCGTGCCCAGGCCGAAAGCCTGCGCCAGGCAAGAAGCGAGGCCGTGGCAAGCAAGCTTCTTGCTGACGGCAGTATAGAGCACATATCTGCACTGAATCTCCGAAAGGGCGACATAGTCATTGTGAAGGATGGTGAGACCATACCCAGTGACGGGGAGGTCATCCACGGAGTCGCTCTTGTGAACGAGTCGGCTATAACCGGCGAGTCTGCTCCTGTGGTTCGTGAGCCGGGCGGCAGCTTATCTGGCATCACGGGCGGAACCCGTGTCATATCAGGGGAAATAAAAGCCCGCATTACAGCAGACCCGGGCGAGACCTTCCTGGATCAGATGATAGGCATGGTCGAGAGCGCTAAGCGCCAGATGACCCCGAACGAGAAAGCCCTGCAGATACTGCTCGTGGGCATGTCTGTGATGTTCATAGTGGTGGTCATCACCCTTGTGCCCGTCGCCAGTTACATGGGCGTAACTTTAGCTGTACCAGTGCTCGTCGCACTGCTGGTCTGCCTCATGCCTACCACCATAGGCGGCCTCTTACCAGCCATCGGCATAGCAGGAATGGAGAGGCTTCTTGCCCACAACGTCGTTGCTCTTAGCGGTAAGGCTGTGGAGGCATCAGGGAACGTTGACGTCGTCCTGCTGGACAAGACCGGCACAATAACCCTGGGCAACAGAATGGCCACTGAGTTCATTCCTGCCGAGGGAGTGACCAAAGAGGAGCTTGCAGTATCGGCCATGCTCTCATCACTGGCTGACGAAACCCCTGAGGGCAGAAGCATCGTGGATCTATCCAAGCAAGTGCTGGGCATCAGGGGAAGGGACATTCGACCCTCTGAAGGCTCGACCTTCATGGCCTTCAGCGCCGAAACCCGCATGAGCGGAATAGACATGGAGGGCAAAGAGATCAGAAAAGGAGCCAACGATGCTATTGAAGAATATGTGAAATCGAGATCAGGCAGCATTCCGGCCAGCATCAGTACCGCAGTGGACGATATAGCCAGGCAAGGAGGCACTCCTCTTCTCGTTGTGGAGGGCTCAAGGGTGCTTGGAGCAGTTCGGCTAAAGGACGTGCTGAAAGAGGGCATAAAAGAAAAGTTATCCAACTTACGAAAGGTAGGCATACGCTCAGTCATGATAACTGGCGACAACCCCATGACTGCTGCGGCCATCGCTGCTGAGGCCGGCATCGACGACTTCATCGGCCAGGCTAAGCCTGAGGCCAAGCTTGAGGCCATTCGAAAGTACCAGAAGGAAGGTCACATGGTGGCCATGATCGGTGACGGTACCAACGATGCGCCAGCGCTAGCGCAGGCCGACGTGGCTGTGGCCATGAACGCTGGCACGGAGGCTGCAAGGGAGGCCGCTAACATGGTAGATCTGGACTCCAACCCGGCAAAGCTGATTGACATCGTGGAGATCGGCAAGCAGATCCTGATAACGAGAGGTGCCCTGACCACCTTTTCCGTGGCCAACGACGTAGCCAAGTACTTCACCATCCTGCCGGCCATGTTCATGGCCCAGTTGCCAATGCTTGGCGTATTGAACGTTATGCAGTTGCATTCACCCAACAGTGCCATCCTAGCTGCGATCATGTTCAACGCCATCGTCATACCCCTGCTCATCCCTCTTTCTTTGAGGGGCGTCAAGTACACGCCTAGCTCAGGTGAAGATCTGTTGCGTAGGAACCTGCTGATCTACGGAGTTGGTGGACTGATTGTGCCTTTCATCGGTATCAAGCTGATCGACATACTGGTAGTGCTGCTGCACCTGGAGTGAGGAAAATGGACAATAGTGAGATCGTAAAAGGAATAAGGTCGTGCATATTGCTGTTCACAACAGTAGTCGTGCTCAGCCTCGTCTATACAGTTTTCATAACCTGGGGGACGCAGATCCTCTTTCCCTACCAGGCAGGCGGAAGCCTGATCTATGTTAATGGCACCGCCGTGGGCTCTGAGCTGATCGGACAGAACTTCAGCAGCCCCGGCTACTTCTACAGCAGGCCTTCGGCTGTGGACTACAACGCCAGCAACTCTGGGGGCAGCAACTACGGAGCAACCAGCGCTGCCCTGATGGATCAGGTGAAGCAGAGAATAGCAAAGGTAAGAAGCGAGAATAACCTGTCAGAAAACGCCTCTGTGCCGGCTGATATGGTGCTGGCCTCAGGCAGCGGCTTGGACCCACACATCAGCCCAGAGAACGCCATGATTCAGTTACAGCGCGTGGCTAGGGTGCGAGGATTACCTGAGTCCGAGGTAAAGGCGCTTGTCGACCAGCACACAGAGTATCCTCAGTTTGGATTCCTTGGACAAACAAGGATCAACGTGCTCAAGCTCAACATTGCGCTGGATGAGCTAGCACGAAAGGGCAAGGGATGAGCAGGTAGAACCTGCTCCTAATTTTTCCGAAATATTCGTCGTCAGATACAGTACTATCGGATGTCCATTACTTCTACGGCATCCTCAGCTATTTTTAAGCAGATTTCTGTCCGATTAACGGTTCAGTTAAGTTTATCATAAACCTGAAAACCATTCTTTGACTATTTGTGCAGACAAGGAACAATGGCTCAGCTCGACATGTCCCTAGGTGAGCTGGCCAAAGGAATCTAACTATGAACAAAGAGTGCCGTCCGGATCCGGATTCGTTGTTGCGGCGGCTCCAGCATGAAGAGGAGGAAGCTGGCCGCAGTAGGGGACGGCTAAAAATTTTTTTGGGGGCTGCGGCAGGTGTAGGCAAAACCTACCAGATGCTCGAAGAAGCTCAATCGCTGAAAAATAAATGCGTTGATGTCGTTGTCTGCATAGTTGAGACCCACGGACGGACTGAGACCGAGGCACTACTCAAAGAGCTGGAGGTCATCCCCCGCCGCCGCATCGATCATGGCGGCGTAGCTCTGGAGGAGCTGGACCTGGATGCTGTGCTGGAGCGCCACCCGGCTATCGCACTTGTGGACGAGCTGGCCCATACCAACGTTCTTGGGTCACGCCATGCCAAGAGGTACCAGGATGTTGAAGAGCTGCTTGAGGCCGGCATCAGCGTCTATACCACCCTGAACATCCAGCACATCGAGAGCCTCAAGGACATTGTACATCTAATCACTGGGGTCCGGGTTGTCGAGACCGTGCCAGACAGGATTCTGGAGTTGGCGGACGAGATCGAGGTAGTGGACCTTCCTCCAGAAGAGCTTCTGATGCGGTTTAAAGAGGGCAAGGTGTACGTGCCTGCCCAGGCGGACCAGGCCATGAGGCGCTTCTTCCGAGAAGGAAACCTCCTGGGATTGAGAGAGCTAGCGCTCAGGTACGCAGCAAAGAAGGTGGACGAGGATCTGCGAACCTACATGGATGAGCACGACATCCTTGGTCCTTGGCCCGCCGGTTCAAGGATACTGGTCAGCATCAGCGATAGCCATCTTTCGGAGCGTCTCGTGCGCATAGGTCAGCGCATGGCAGCCGACCTGGATGCCGAATGGTTTGCGGTTCATGTAGAGTCGTCTCAAGAGCCCCCACCTACCGAGGCAGCCAAGGATCAGCTTGAACGGACCATGAAGCTCGCGGAGGAGTTAGGAGCAAAAGTACAGGTTCTAAACGGGTACAAAATCTCTGAGGAGATATACTCTTTTGCCGGAGCGAACAACATCACCCTTATAATCGTCGGCCTGCCGCGCCGTAGCCTGTGGAATAGGTTGTTCAGGGGCTCTGTTGTCAACGAGATTGTCAATCACAGCGGACGAATCCACGTGCTCGTTATAGGAAGCACTGAGGCAGAACAAAAGATCGAAACGAAGAAGACAGCGCCAAACCCGCCAGAGAGCAGGAGCAATTGGCAGGCGTTCTACGGCAGTCTGACAAGCGTGGTTGTGATGACGGCATTTCTTTGGATGCTGCATCCTTGGCTGGGCTTGAGCAACACAGAAATGCTGCTGTTGCTTCCTGTTGTGTACAGCAGCATGACATGGGGCAGACGAGCAGGGCTGATGGCGTCCCTCATGGCAGTGCTGGCTCTCGATTTCTTCTTCATACCGCCCCAGCTGGCCGTGACCTTTGCAGACGTGCGCTACGTTCCTCTATTTCTCGTCTTTATCATTGTCGGAAACGTGACAAGCATCCTGACTGACCAAGTCAGATGGCAGAGAGAGAGCGCCCGTCAGAGGGAGCGTTTTGTCTCCGCTCTTTACTCCTTCAGCCGTGACCTGATGTCTGCAGACAACTTGGAATCGCTTCTGCGCTATGCTACTAAAGAGATCGCAGAGGCTTTCGAGTGCGAAGTGATGATACTGCTTCCTGACGAGAATCGAAAGCTTCAGGTCCGAGCCCAGATGGGGGAGCACTTGGTCTTCGATGAGCGCCGCCTTGGAGTAGCGACCTGGGTTTTTGAACACGGTCAGCCTGCAGGACGCGGAACCGAAACTCTGTCATCGGCAACTCTATTCTATCTACCGCTGAAAGCAAAGGAGGTCACGGTGGGCGTTCTGGGCGTTAGTTTGGGAAAGCCCGAACGGCTACTTTCGCCAGAACAGCGCAGATTGCTCGAGTCCTTTTCCAGCATCATTGCGATGGCATTAGCACGCAACTTGCCAGCGCCGGAACCCTCAGATATAGATAAGAGGTACACCTTCAAGTATAACGAAATTTAGCACTATGCATTTATTTTTTCGTCCAACTTCCCAAGCCATCAATCGCTTAATGGTGCCGTATCTGGATTGGATTGGATTGGATTAAGTCCTCATTTTAAGCTGACTATCATTGGATGGCCGTAGATAGGATACAACTGCTGCGACCATGGTTATGGCGAAAGAGACCAGAAATGCCTGGTGCATTCCCGTCTCGAATGCGGCCAGCGCCTGGGGCGAACTGGCCATGCCTCCCCCGTACAGAAAGACGTGGAACATCACATCCTCCGGGATCCTGGCGAGCACCAGGGGAAAAGCCACCACAATGGACAGCATCATTCCCGTGTTCATGAGCATGGAGTTTATTCCTGCTGCCATTCCGCGCTGTTCCGGCCGTACTGAGGACATGACGGCGCTGATATTCGGAGAGCTGAACAGGCCTGAACCTCCGCCCATCAGTACCATGTAGACAGCAAGCAACCAATAGGGAGTGGTGCTGACAACCGTTGCGAGCCCAAGCAGTGCAACGGCAGAGACCAGAAGCCCGGCAGTGGCTAGCCCTCTGGAGCCGATCTTATCAAAGAGGTAGCCCGAGACCGGCCCCACCAGCATGAAAGCGGCACCGAAAGGAGCCATCAGGATGCCTGCCCACAGAGGGTCAAGCCCGTAAGGTCCCTGGAGGAAGAAGATCAGGATAAAGAGCACTGCTCCGCGAGCTAGGCCGTTCAGGCCGTTGGCTGCAGAAGCATAGGCAAAGAGCTTGTCCCTGAAAAGCCGAAGATCGAGCATCGGCTGGGGTACACGCCTCTCGACGAAGAAGAAGGCGATCAGACCTAAAACACCGACCACGAATAGCAAATAAACGGCGTTCATGCTGACCATGGGGAAGGCCACCAAAGACGCAGCCAAGAGCAGCGCTCCCAGGCCCGCAGTGAAGCTGAGGCTGCCCAACCAGTCAAACTTCTGGTTTCCAGGAAGAGAGACAGGCTCGCGCAACCTTATTATTCCCCAGATAGTGCCGAAGATCCCTAAAGGCACATTGACCAGGAATATCCATCGCCACGAGATTGCCGCCAGTATGCCGCCAACGACGGGTCCCACAAGGAAGCCGGCGGCGAATGCGATCTGGTTCACCCCTAGGCCGAAACCGATGCGTCCGTGCCGGAAAGCATCGGTGACTATGGCAGCGCTGTTGGTTAATAGCAGAGCGCCTCCTATCCCCTGGACCACGCGGAAAAGGACCAAGTCCCAGCCGTGATACTGAGGCTGGGAGAGGCCGGCCAGTAGCGACCCAAGAGTGAAGACTGCGAAGCCTGCGTTGTAGAGGTTCTTCCTGCCGAACATGTCGGCCAGCCTGCCAACCACTGGAACAACAGCGGTAGTGATCAGCATGAAACTCAGGATAACCCACATGATGGTCAAAAAGCTGGTCTGAAGGTGGGTCATGATCTCTGGCAGGGCTATTAATAGGGCCGATCCCTGGATCGAGGCCAGCAGAGCACCAACTGTAGTCACCGATAGGGCCACCCACTCGTAGCCTTTCCACTCTGCATCGACTTCTTCTGTCATTTGAACATCAACGCAAGGAGTCCAGGTAATAAGGAGTATTTAACGGCAGTAGTAATAACATCTTTCATGGACGTAAAGACTGTAACCCTGAGTGAGAATACCGCCTGAATGGACCTGGGGCTGCTGGGTGAGTATGGTCTGTCCATCTATATGGAGACGCCTGGCGCAGAAGTCGCCCAGAAGGACGGAAAGTTGATCGACATCGGCCTTCCCTAAATAAGCCAGAGCTCGATGAGATATGATGGAGAATGGAAAAGCGATCCAAATCCAAATCTGCAAAAGACCCCAGAAGAAACGGCTTTTGCTCTGTTGATAGAGGACAAAGCCAACTTTTACAGAAGATCAAGACCGGACTCGATCATTGAACTGGACAACCAAGAATTGGACAGAAGAGGAAGGTAAAGAGCTAGCTGCTAAGATGATAGATAGCAATATGAGAATACAGTTTATGAGCAGAAGAGGGGCTAATGGAGTACAAGAAGAAGGCAATAGCCCAGGATCACCTCTCAGGTAGAGCCTGTACCTCTGATCATCTAATAAGGTAGAGGAGGAACTCAGGATCAGAAAGATAAGCCAGGGCCCATTAAGGCCTAGGGGGAGGTCCACGTCCCTTTGGGCCTAATCTATTTCGCAGGTTTTTTAAGAGTGGCCACTATTGTTCAGATTGGAGGAATTTAGTGATATAGCTCGGACACCTGGAAAAGATATCAAACCTTCGCGAGGTGTGGTATAATGAGTCTGGAGACTTCACTCCCTGGTTGGCAAAAGAAGAAAACTTGAAACTATTGGGAGATACTATCGGAATTGAGCTTGTGTTGGAAGTCCAAGAAAAGAATGTAGGACCTTTTCGGGCCGATATTCTATGCAAAGATACCATAACAAATGATTGGGTTCTTATAGAGAACCAGATCGAAAAGACAGATCATACTCATTTAGGTCAGATATTGACTTATGGCGCTGGCCTCGAAGCTACTACTATCGTGTGGATTGCAAAGCGTTTTACTGAGGAACATCGAGCAACCCTAGACTGGTTAAATGAAATAACAGATGAACGGTTTAACTTCTTCGGTTTGGAGATTGAATTGTGGCGCATAGGTAATTCCCCGATGGCGCCTAAGTTTAATGTTATATGTAAGCCGAATGATTGGCGCAGGACTCAATACAATATCGCTAAAGCAGAATTTACGCCAGAAGAACAACTCTTATTGGAGTATTGGACGAATTTTGTTGAGTATTTACGCGAACATGACAGTTCATTAAAAAACGCGAAGCCAAAGCCCTTTGATCATATTTTGTTTCCTCTAGGCAACAGGCAGTTACTCTTAGCTTTAGCATATATTAAGGACAACAAAATCGGCGTACAGGTGTATTTGAAAGGATCAAGCGCTAAGACTTATTTCGAACAACTTCAGCGTGAAACAAACGCCATTGAAAACATTATTGGAGCCAAATTGGAATGGAATGACTCGCGAACTAAAGAGAGATCGATCGATCTATTCATGAATGGCGTTAATATCAAAAATCGTGAGAATTGGCCAGATCAACATAAATGGCTTTATGAGAAGCTTCAAGCTTTTTATGGAGCATTTGCGGGGAGAGTGAAAAATTTAATTGCTAGCGATTACCAGCAAGAGGATACTATAAACCTCAAGGATGAAGGAAGCCAGGATACATAGGCGATCCTCTTTTTCAACTCAACAAGTACGTGCAACTTGGGGGGAGCCTGGATAGTGCCCTAATGCATAGGCCTGGCTACTTTGGCCAGGATCGCAGCCGAGTTCAGATACCAATTTATATTTAGCACTGCAGCAAGATTATTGAGCTATGAAGGTCCTCCTCTTCGATCCTTTTGCTGGCGCATCTGGCGACATGACCATCGGCTGCCTTCTCGATCTGGGGGCAGACCCTAGCGACGTAAGAGATGCCATAGAATCCTTAGGCTGCAAGTTGGAGATTTCCAAAGAGCAGAAGAGCCACATCCTGGCCACAAGGGCCACAGTGACATCAGACAAAAGATACCGTAGCCTTGAGGAGGCAGTGTCCTTGCTCCAGGATGCTAATCTGGAGACTTCTGCCAGAGATCGAGCCCTCAAAATCATGGACACTCTTGCCACTGCGGAGAGCACAGTTCACGGAGTGCCCAAGGAGGAGGCCAGGTTTCACGAGATAGGCGCCCTCGATGCTTTGGCGGACATCGCAGGGACCTGTGCTGCCCTGCAAAGCCTCGAAGTTGAAAAGATCTTCTCTTTACCCATCTCGGTGGGAGGAGGCTTTGTTCAGTCGGCTCACGGCCTCTTGCCTGTCCCAGGACCGGCGGTTCTTGAGATTCTGCGATCCCACAGGATCCCATGGAAGGGCGGACCGGTTGACAAGGAGCTTCTAACCCCAACAGGAGCAGCAATATTTGTTAACATTGTTCATCAGTTCCTGGACACCTATCCTGACATCAGAGCCGAATCGGTAGGCTACGGGGCTGGGAGCAGAGAAATCACCCTTCCCAATGCCCTTCGGGGTGTGATCGGTGAGATAAATGGGCATCGTTTAACTCCTGAACGGGTGGTCCAGCTTGAAACCAACGTAGATGACGTGACCGCCGAGGTTCTTGGTAATCTGGTAGAGCTTCTGATGCAAGCAGGAGCCTTGGATGTCTCGATCGTCCCTGCTGTAATGAAGAAGGGTAGGCCTGGAAACGTGATTACAGTCATAGCTAGACAAGATGACACAGAAGATCTCACCCGTTTGATCATGCAGGAGACTGGATCCCTGGGCCTCAGGATCTTTCCCAGCGTACACCGCAATGTGGCGAAGAGGGAGTCGAGGACGGTGACAGTGGAGATCAACGGCTCCCTCTACCAGGCCTCTGTTAAGGTCAGCCGGCTCGGGGACACCGTCCTCAACATCAAGCCGGAGTTCGAGGATTGCAAAAGGATCGCTTACCTGACAGGCCAGCCTCTGAGAACGGTGATAAAAAGATTGGAAGATGAGGGAAGGAAAGGGATCTAGACTGTTGGCCCCTTTCCTGCT
>JBGQAL010000099.1:0-10443 GCA_041494285.1 Methanotrichaceae archaeon | reverse complement strand
CCATCTCTGATTTGAAGGATAAAGCCCTAGGCCTCTTTCAGAACCAGTCTACTTCCCAGAACTCCAAGGTCAACCTTTCGGGAAACATCTATGGCAAGCCATCTCTAGCTGTACTTAATGAGACCAAGCTTCAGCTTCAGCTTTATCCTGGAGCCGAATCAGGATCAATGCCGGTTAGATCTGAGCCTCAGAACAATCTCTTCTCGCAGTCACCGCCAGGAGAGGTCAAAGCCGTCCCTACCGAACTCTACATAGAGAGCCTCCCCGCAGAGAATAGAGAGATAATAAAGAGATACTTCGTGATGCTAAGTGCCAGCACAAAATAGGGGAGTTATTTATAATAACAATTTACCTTATGAAGCTGATAGATACATTTTTGAAAAGGTTCACCTGTAAAAACAAGAACCGGTTGAGCTTCTGCTCAACCCGTTCTTGAATCGTTCATTCCTCTTTTTCGATGGTTTCGATTCCTACTTTCTTTACGAAGGGTTTCCAAATCTTTGCGGGCATCCAAGCAGGCGCATTAGCGGGCTTCTTCACTTGTTTCCTCTCTCCCACGAATTTATGCACTTTCTTTGTACCTCGCTCCCTTAGCCGGATGTCTTCATAGCCACGGTTGGCGGCTTTCAATGCAGCCTGCCTTGGCTGTTTTCCTGTGAAAACTCCAACTTCATTCCCTTTTGCATCTCTTAGAGCAAAATTCCTCTTTTCTCCCATTGTGTTCACGCTCTCCTTATCCAAGTTATGCTCTTATAATCGTTACTTGTCAAATACCATTATATTAATTTTATCCAAATATTTTCGACGAACTATCGGCAGCTGGTGACTGAAATTCTTCATCTATTCAAGAAATTCGCAATCAGTGGCGGTTATCATGCGTTCGCGGGAGAATTTTGTCGTATCGCATGCTCATTATTGTTAGAAACTAAATCGCGAAGGATTGAGTTGATCGAAGTTGATGGACTCATCGAGCATTTCTAGCAAAATTTTGTGAGTTGCCCGAACCCCACTAAACTTCCGAATAGAAAAGGCTAACCGCCTAGCTCTTAATATCCTTTTAGACATGGATTGCTACGATGTCGCTGTTATCGGCGCCGGGCCTGCGGGCTCCATGGCAGCCAAGTATGCCGCCCTCTCAGGCGCGAACACTGTCCTGCTGGAGGAGCATGCCAGCATAGGCTGGCCTGTGGAATGCGCAGGACTTCTGGGAAGCAAGGCGCTGGAAGAGTCTGAGCTGCCCATGGGAAAGTTCGTCCTCCGAGGGTTGAAAGGAGCCAGGGTTTTCTCACCCAATGCCGGCATCTCCTTCAAGGCCAAATCATACAAGGCATGGGTGGTGGACAGAAAGCTCTTCGACAGGGCTCTGGCTTTGGAGGCGGTGAAGAAAGGGGCAGAACTCAGGCTTAACTCACCAGCCAGGGAATTCGGGAGAAAAAACGACGGCTGCATTCTCACTGTGGGCGATGGCGAACAGATCAGGGCAGATGTGGTCATCTCAGCTGAAGGCGTCAGGGCCAGAATCGCTCGCCAGGCTGGAATCAGACCTGTAAAAAGAATACTGTCAGGAGCCCAGGTTGAGGCTCCGTTCTCCGTGGAAGACCCTGAGAGGGTGGAGGTACACTTCGGACAAGCACCCGGTCTCTTCGCCTGGGTCGTACCAACCGAGGATGAGGCTGCCCGCATTGGTCTCTGCGCCTCGGACAACGGGTGCGGTTACCTGAGGGCCTTTCTACAGAAAGATATCATCAGGAAAAGGCTGCTGGGATCGCCCGTTGGCCTCGTAGTAGGCGGCCTGCCTCTGGGCCCTCCCGTGGCAACGGTTACGGATCGTTTCCTGGCCGTAGGCGACGCGTGCGGCCAGGTAAAGCCAACATCGGGCGGCGGCATCTACCCTGGGCTGGTCTGTGCCAAAATAGCAGGCAGCTTAGCCGCATCAGCATCCAAAGAGGGCGACTGCTCCGCAGAACGGCTAAGAGAGTATGATAGGAAGTGGAGAGCCCATCTTGGAAAGGAGCTGGAGATAGGCATGAGGGTAAATAGGCTCCTTAATAGGATGAGCCAAGCTGAACTTGATGAAGCCCTCACATTTCTGGCCAGAAAACCGGAACTCTTAAAGGCGATCGAAGAGCACGGGGACATCGATAGGCCAAGCATCCTCATGGCCCGTATGCTTCCTCACGTCGGGCTGGACGGCATCAAACTGGCCAAGCTGCTGAGACATGCCCTTGGCTAGACTACCTCGACCCGGCTGTTCCCCATCTCGTCCTCGATAACGTTTATGGTGTTGTCGAACTGCCCCTGGACATCGCTGAAGTGACTGATGGCGATTATCTGGGGAAAACGCTCTTCTAGGCTGCGGAGCATGTTGATCATCTTCTCTCTGTGTTCGAGGTCCTGGCTTCCGAAGACCTCGTCTAGGATGAGGAAGGAGTAGCCCGGACCCTCTCTGCAGAAGCGCATCAGGTACTCGCTGATGGCCACCCGGACTGAGACTGCGATCATGTCCACCTCGCCTCCTGAGTAGCGAGAGATTGGGTAGTACTCGCCCTCGTCCTCCACCATGATATTGAAGTCGTCGTCGATCTTGAGAAGGCTGTACTTGCCGCTGACCTCCTCCAGAATCTCTCCGGCGGTGCGAACTATCTCACTCCTTATCCTGACCAGGATGTGATCCATGAACCTGTTGACCAGGCTTCTGGTGATATCCACAACCTCCAGCCTGCGATCCAGGACAGCCAACTCCTGCTCGAACTCCTTCTTTCTCTTGGCGTCCTTGCGGAGCCTGGCCATCTCCGCCTCCAGAACTCCCAGATTGACTTGTCTGTTCGAAGCTTCCTTTCTGGCCGCATCCAGGCCCTCCTCGGCCTTCGTCAGACTTTGACGGACAGCATTGTGCTGTGCTTCGTCATATCCCAAGGACTTGAGCTGCTCTTTTCCCAGGATAAGCTCTGACTGCAGTTCGGCCAGGGATACAGCCGTTTCCCTCAGCCTTTCCCGGATCTCGGCTTCGGCCGCAATCATTAGGTTGATCTTGTGTGCCTCCTCTTCCACTCGGGACAGACTCCTGCTTTCTTCCAGCAGACTCTCGTATTCTGTAGGATCAAATCCCAGGTCTTCAAGAGACTTTCCTAGGAGGGTTACCGCGTGCTCTAGCTTCTCCAGATCGACCCTTTTACTTCTTATTCTGTCTTCGAGCACCGGAATCTCAAGGACCCTTTGGGACAACAAGACAAAATCATCGTGGGACTGCTTTAGCTCCGTCAGCATATTTTTCTTGTCCAGGTACTCCGATTCGACGTAGCCCAGATCCTCTATCTCATGGCCGAGATCCATGAGCCTTTGGTCCGACCCAAGAATCTCGGCCTTCAGAGACTCAAGCTCTGCTTCTCTACTGGGAAGGTCTTCCAGCTTGAAAGCTAACAACCTGTGCTCCTCGACGCTGGGAAGAATCTCATCGAGCCTCGCTTGGACCGCCACAAGGCGCTCCGGATCATGCCTCACCTCACCCAGGGTGACAATGGCCTTGGATATCTCGGCAGACTCAAAAGCCGTTTCTCCTTCTTGGCGTTCTAGGCTCCTCAGACCGGCCACAAGCTCAGCGCGTCTGTTCTTCTTGGAGTTCAGGTCATCGAAGGACTCTTTGAGGTTGGAACGAGAGGAGATAACACCGTTGATCTTATCTGTCAGCTCCTGGACCTCGCTCTTCAGGTCCTCTATAGCCTTCTCGGCGCTAAGTGCAGCGATTTCGTACTTTTCAACGAGCTGCAGGTACTGATAGCCGAGAGGTCTCTCACATGTCGGACAACTCCCCTCTGCGCCCAAGCCCTTGACTCTGGATAGGTTCTGCTTGGCATCGTCCCTCCTAGACTCCTGGACCTTGATATCGCCTCGTAGGTCCTCCCTTGTGTTGTCCAGATAGGTTCTGAGCTTGTCCAGTTCAACGTCCTGCTTCCGAAGTTCGGCCTCTTTTGCTTCCAAGTCTACGAGAGCAGCAAGGTCTACTTGCATGGCGGCTTTCTCGTCTGCCAGCTTCTGAGAATGTACCCTCAGGACGGTCCTTCTGGAAGTCAATCCGTCCAGCTCCTTCTTCAGATCCTTCTGCCTAATGAGACCTACCAGATCTTCCTTGAGGGCTTTGTGCTCGTCCATCAACGGCTGAAGCTGCACTATTCTGAACTGAGCATCTAAAAGCTGCTTTTTGGCAGTCTCGGCCCTGGCCAGGTTTACCTCTGTGGAGTCGCGCCTGATCCTCTCGCCCTCGATGCAGGTTCGAAGCTCCATGTGTCTGTCTCTCAAGCTTTCCAATTTTGCATACGCGGACTGTACTTCCTGGTACTCTGCCTCAAGGGGCTCGATGTCTTCAAGCTTTGACCGCTCATTTGTCAGGGACGCCAGCCTTTGGTCGCTATCCTGAATGGTTTGCCCGAGTGCCGACAGCTCCGTCCCGATTCGGATAGACCTTTGTATTAGCTTATCGTGCTCCTTTCGCCGGGGCTCCAAGAGATCGATCCTGGCCTTAACGATCTTTAGCCTCTCTCGTTTCGGCTCAAGGTCAGACAGAAGCTTCTTCAACTCGTCGATCTCTCTTAACCGAATCTCTTCAGCCTCAATGATTCTTTTTTTGTCTGAAGCTGAAGTCTCGAACCTGGAAATCCGCTCACTCAGGAGATCGTGCGACCGTCTTTTCTCAGACTGGTGGTCAAGCTCTCTCCTTCTTCTTGCCGCCTCTTCGACCAGGCTTGTCTCCATCTCCCTGGACCTGATCAGCTCTTCCTTCGCAGAGGACAAAGACCTGGCGAAATCTTCCATTATCCTTTCGACTTCGCCTATCTCTGCCAAGGCCCCGGAGATCCTGTTCTTCTGGCCGTCCAGAGCTCGAAGATCCGATTTGATCTGCTCGACAGATCTCTCCCTGATTTCGTCGAGACCCAGGAGCTTCAACAGGTACTCTCGTTTGCCCGTTCCTCCCTCACGAAGCAGGTTGTCAAGATCTTTCTGACGGGCGTAGAAGGTCTTCATAAAGTCCTGGAAGCTGATCTTCAACATCTCCTCCAGACGCCCGTCCACTTCCCTTGATCCCGAAGCTACCCTGCGTCCGTCTATGTCCAGCGCCGCCTCGGGGGACATGCTTTTTCCCCTCATCCCCCTGGAGATTGACAGCTCTTGGTTGCCCATTCGAAGGCTGAGCACTACTCCAACAGAATCGTTCTCGCCTGCCCTGGCGTTCTTTATGAAGTCGCGCTTTATCGTCGATGCCTTGCTGCCGTAAAGAGCCCAGGCCACGGCCTCAACGATTGTGCTCTTTCCGGCACCGTTCCCACCTACAATGCCTGTGAGTCCATCTAAGAACTCTATCTCTGCCCGGTGATATTTTTTGAAGTTGCGAAGGGAGAGCCTATTCAGGTGCATTCAGAGCCTCAGTGATGTGAGCAGCGACTGCCTTCTTTAGGAGATCGCTTCCATAGGCAGTGACATCATCTTTTATTCCCCTTGAGATGCCCCCCCTGATTGCTTCATCCTCCAGGAACTTCACAAATTCCTCGTGGAGCCTTATAGAGTCTACGGGTGCATCGACCTGTTCTTTTTCATCTTCGTACTCCACTTTGATCTTGAAGTGAAGGGCCGTTGAGCTGAGCTTGTTGAGTCTGACATGGTTCAAGTTCCTGTAAGCGGACCTTTGGACGTTCTTGAGGTTGACCCTGATTATCCGATCTCTTATCTCCTCCGGATCACAGAGGTCAAAAAGCTCCTCGGCCAGCTCTGATGACGACATGCCGCTACAGTCGATGGGCGGAAGGTCGATCATGTACCTAGGTCGTACTTCGATCGGCTTTGCCTCCCTTTTCTCCAGATCTACGAAAAGAATGCCCTTTTTGTCCGCAGCCTCGCCGAAGTTGAAGTACTCTATCGAGCCGCTGTACCAGGCGTTCTCAGAGATCCGGGCCTGGCCGTGATAATGGCCAAGGGCGATGTAGTCGAAGTCGCTCTTGAGGAGGCTGTCCTTCAGCTCGTGTTCGCCCACGGTCCTCATCTTTTTGTTACTAAGAGCCTCCACTAGCCCATGCATGACCAACACATCGTTCCCGGATCGATCGATCTTGCCGAACTCTTTTAGGTAATCTCCCGGGTCTAAGCAAAAAGGTATGCAATGGACTTTGTTGTCCCCCAGATCAAAGCGCTCATACTTGTATCTGTGTGCGATATTGACACCCTTCATGCCCTCATAGATATAAAAAGGACTTATGGCTGAGTAGCTCTTGGGAGCATCGTGGTTCCCGCTTATTACTACGACAGGTATGCCTGCATCCTGAAGCTTCTCAAGGCCTTGTTTGAAGGCGTAGAGTGGCCTGATCCTGGGTCTCACATGGTGGAAGACATCGCCGGCATGGACTACTGCATCTGGCTTAAGCTCTATTATCCTGTCCACTGCCTGGTTGAAACCGTCGTAGATCATCTCCTCTACAAGGTTTCTGCCGTACTTATCAACGCGGCTGTAGTTCGAGAAGCCCAGGTGCGAGTCGGCCATGTGTACTATCTTCAAGCGCTCTCCCTCAATCTAAAGCGGGTCTGAATCCGCCTCTCTTTATGAGGTTCTCGTCCGATCTGTCCTCTTTCTCCAGCTTGTGCAAGTAGTCCTCGTACCGGTGTATCCTGGCAGGCACCGGAAATGGTATGTTGAGGGTGCTGATGACTGCCTCCCCCGGCTCAAGGGTCTGGATCTCTATATCCAGCGAAGACAGATCCTGCTTTGCCGACTCTTCAAGCTGGGATCGGTCGTTTCTGTCTCCCAAGCCCATAACTACGAGGGTGTTAAACTGCGAAAGGAGCTGTTTATCTATCAGCTTGGGCTGCTGAGTTATGGCGCACAGGCCCACTCCGAATTTGCGGCCCTCTCGTGCTATGGTTTCGAAGCGGCTTGTGTTGCTGCCTGAACCCATGACCCTCTGGGCCTCCTCAATGGTAATTAGGCAATTTTTCCTCTCTTTCTGGGTATCCTCCTTGTAGGCATCTAGGATATAGCGAGACAGAACGGAAAGTAGAAACAGCTCGCTGCGGTCACTCATCCTCGGGATGTCCACAAGGACAACCTTGCCCTCTTGGAGATTGCTCAGAATATTTGGCAAGCTAGACCGGATTTTATCGATGTACCTGTTCTTGTTCAGGATGTTCTTTATCCTTCTAGTGAGGACGCCAACGGTATTTTCTCCGATGTTCTCTGAGACCAGCCTGCCTATGCCTTCCGGCTCCTGGATTCTCTCAAGCCAATCTTGCTCGAAAGTCCTTGAAACGGCCTCAAGCGCGTCTCTCTGAGCCGGCGTCCATTCGTACAGCAGAGCAATATCCGATGGAGTGACCTCGTTCATACCGATGGAAAGGGCCTCGACTCCGGGATCAGATGAATTCGTCCTGTCTGTCGAGTAGCAGACCAGGCCGTCGGAGTACTTCTTGAGATGCACCAGACCTTTTACCGAGCCCTTGCCCTTCAAATATTCGCCGTGAGGATCAACTATCAGAAGCCCAAATTTGGACTCGCCTTTTGCTGCCATCTTCATACAAGAAGCAGCAAAGACCTTCATGAAATTGGACTTGCCCATGCCAGTAGTGGCGAACACCCCCATGTGGTGGTCCATAGCGTTGCTGTGCAACGCGACAGGAATATCCTCAACAATCCTTGAACCGTTACGAAGGCTACCGATCTCAATGTCGCCCATGGCCTGCTTAAGGAACTCAAAATCGGTCTTCTCTGCCCTGGCCACTGGCGAGAACTTTGTAGGAATTGTTCTGGGTTTCCGAAAGACGTCCCCATAAACGCAGCCAAGGGGCTCGGCTATGACGCGGTTAAAGATCTGGTCCTGGTCGAAGAACTGGGTGCCTCTGAGGGTGGTATCCCAATTGCCATCGTAGTTAGAGTCGTGGTGAATGTCCAAAACTCTGGCCAAGAAAGTTAATCCTCCGTCGTGTACGGAGAAGATCTGGCCGACTTCTACTCTCTCTGTATCGGGAAGGTTGTAAGGTATTGTGAATTGGTACTCTCTGACGCTTTTTGAGATAATTCGAAATGTAGTTTCTCCTTTCTCGATGACAGTCTTCTCCAGAGCAATCCTGCTCTCCATCAAACTCTTCTCCTGTTGCTCCTGTCGCACTGATGGTCCTTTTCTGTCTCCCTCTCTGAACAGGTCCAGTGATATCTCCTTCATAAGACACTCCCAGGCCTCATCTCTATGACATCGTGATAATCAAGCATTGCTCCTCGAACTTGGGATTCGCTCGACCCTTTTTCTCCCAGCAGATCTAGGAGCTGCAGCCTGATGAAGTCCCCCTCCTGCTCAGTAATTCTTATGTCCCTGTGAGCCCTGAAAAGAGCGTGGGGATAGCCCATGCACTCAGAAGAACAAGAGTAGGCGGCCACCTTTTCCAGGGCGGAGCCGATTCGATCTCCGAGATAAGGGGGAGCGTCAACTCTGAAGGCGAGGTCGGATCTTCCATCGAACCTGGCCACATAAATTTCACCATCCCATCCATCGGGACCGGAGTCAACGCTTTTGCCCCTCAATCTAACGTACCACGGAAGCCCGGGCGCAAGCTGGCTTCCAGCATAGCTTGTGTGCTGCAAAAGCGGCCTCGGAATCTCTTCACCCCAAGACAAAGAGCTGGACTTGCTGATGCCGAGTAAGTCCACGTCTTTTTTTTCCGCTGCCAGAAAGAGCTTCTCAAGAACCTTTCCTAAAGGCCGCTCCTTCCATGTAAAGCCGCCATCGTAGAGCACAAGGTCAGCAGGCCGGGCTTCGTCGATGGCTTCCTTCAGCGCGATGTACTCCTGCAGCTCCCGGAAATAAGTGGAGAGCCGCTCTAGCTCCTCATTTTTTAGGATGAAATCATGAATGTCGAAGATGCCCTTAAGGTAGCTCTCAAACTGCTGGGCATAGCTCTTTTTGTCAGCCATGAAGACGTCGTCGTAGGTTATGACAGTCCTCTGCCAGTTCCGGCCTCGGTAAACGGCATATCCGGCGCGAATTAGGTTCAGATTTGCTACTGACCAGTCACAGACAGACACGTTGGAGCCATCGACGGCAAAGATCTCGCCGTCGAAGTTCAGAGGGGATAAGGGCAAAAAGTCTTCCCTGGTTATCCCTGTCTTTGCACAGTACTCCTCTACGCCTCTAATCGATATGTGTTCGCTGATCAGATCGGCGATAGCGGCTAGCCTGTCCTTATCCAACATCCAGGTTAATGAGAAACGGCAAAGTATATACTGATTTTGCGGGAGTAACGTGAAAATGAACCAACCGGGAAAGGGTTCCTGTGCCCGAGCCATCCGGATTCTTTGGCTTTGTGCGTCTTACGTTAAGTTAGAGTTCATTCCTTGCTGAATTACGGGCCATGTAACGTGACGAGAACCAGTTTTGGACCGGTTACCGATGCCACCACCCGTACCCCAACATCGGATCTCTTACCATAACATTCTACCTCCAATCAAATATCGTTAAAGGTTCTTTTTTCTCAAGAATATTTCTTTGAATTTCCCTCTCGACGATCATGGTTATAGCAAGATAGGAACCTTTTTCAGACAACATCCTTATTCCCAAACCGATTATAGTGGACGAATCCTTCTATGTCCCGACGCACTCTCAGGAATTTGGACGGCTTAGAGACGGGATACCCCAGACGGACGGCATAGGCTATCCTCAGATACTCGGGAATCTCGAGAATTTTCTTTACATCTTGTTCGACTGAGTTTCCGCCAAAGACACTCATTATCTGAAAACCAATTTCCAGCTCTTGGGCCATAAGCCACATGTTCTCCATAATACAGCCAAGGCTCATGAAACCCAAAATATCATTTTCAGATGCAGGTGCTCTCTTTCTGGCGTCATAGGTAACTATCAGCAGCATAGGGCTGCCTTTAATAGTCTGGTCCAGGGAAGACGGCTCACTTTCACGCGCAACCTTGCCCCAATCATCCGGAGTCTTCCATGACAGAGGGAACATGGTGCCGAGGATTCCGACCTTCTTTTGTAGCAACTCCTCTTCCGAGAACGAAAGCTGTTGATAGTTCTCCCTAAGGAAATCTTCGGAAATCTTGAATTCGATGTTTCCTAACTCCTTTAGCTGTCTCTTATCATCAACGACGATTATCTCAAAGTTCTGCATGTTGTGGGCAGTAGGTGCCCATCGTGCAGCCTCAAGAATCTGCATCAGGTCATGTTTCGATGGCGCATGGCCCTGATCAAATGGAACCCTAGACGAATGCCTATCCTGAATGATCTTCAGAATTTCGCTCATTATTACTTGCCTCCCATTTTAGGTCGTGTATGTCATTTATTGAATTGGCACTCTGAAATTCAACAATTCCTTCAGGCTCCATACGTGATCAGTTAGACCTTCAGCCATTGCCGGAGTTCGCTGCGTCCATCTTTTTCTTCCCTCATTGATCTCTATTCT
>JBGQAL010000029.1:0-21762 GCA_041494285.1 Methanotrichaceae archaeon | reverse complement strand
GTTGGTTCCCCTCCTCATTCGTTATATCCCTTACATAGATGCACATACTCTTTGCCCCTTCAAATCCCTTTATTGAACAAAGAGTATGTTAAATAATATAAAGTTTATTTTCAAGAAAATTTAGGTTGAAAGGGCACTAGCTATGTCCTAATTATGTTACATAATAGGTAACGAAGAAAAGAATGAAAACGCTCGGAGCAAGAAAAAATAGACATAATCAGGAGGAAAAAATACGAAAGAATTTATCATTCTCATTATTCTCACCATTCTGCTGATGCCGGGATGCATCGCAGCGCCGAACATGAGCTTGGAACAAGTTAACAACACCAGCCACTTGATACCTAGAGATCTGCTCTTCGGCAACCCTGATCGGACCATGGTCAGGATCAGCGCCGACGGGTCTAACATGAGCTACCTGGCACCGGTTAAGGGGGTGCTCAACGTCTGGGTAGCGCCAGCCGGCCATCTAGAGAAGGCGAGGCCCGTGACCAACGACACCTACCGGGGAATTCACGATTACGGCTGGGCTTACACTAACAAAGACCTACTGTACCTCCAGGATAAGAACGGCAACGAGAACTACTCGATTTACGCGGTTAACCTGAGCAGCGGCCTGGTCAAGAACCTAACGCCTTTCGAAGGCGTACAGGCCAACATCAAAGCCTTGAGCCCCAAGTTCCCTCACGATGCCGTCATCTCCCTCAACAAGCGAGATCCAGAGTACAGCGACCTATACAAATTGAACATCACAACCGGCAACTTGACCCTTCTATTGGAGAACAAGGAGTTCATGGATTTTGACGTGGAGGATAACCTAACGGTTCGGCTGGCCCACAAGATGACTCCTGATGGCGGGGAGGAGATCTACAAGCTCACAAATAACGGCTGGGAGCTATTCCAAAAGATCGGAAAGGATGATTTCTTGACCACAGGCTCCCTCGGGTTCAATAAGAACAATAAAGACGTCTACTTCATGGACAGTCGCGGAAGGGACACAGCAGCACTATTCGACATGAATTTGACCACCGGAAATGAGACACTGATTGCCGAGGACCCGAAAGCGGACTTCAGCGACAGCATGACCCACCCTACAGAGAAGAATGTGCAGGCGGTGGCCTTCACCTACGAGAGAAAACAATGGAAAGTCATCGACCAGTCCATAGCAGGCGATCTGGATTATCTTCGGAAGGTTGCGAACGGCGATGTCGAGGTTCTGGATCGAACTCTGGACGATAAGACCTGGATCGTGGCTTACCTAATGGACGACGGCCCTGTACGCTACTATTCCTACGACAGAGATAAGAAAGAGGCCAAGTTCTTGCTCACAAACATGGAGAAGCTAGATGGCCAGCCCCTGGCCAAGATGATTCCCGTTGTGATCAAATCTCGGGACAATATGAGCCTCGTAAGCTACTACACCTTGCCATTGGGCATCGACAAGTCTGGAGACGGCAAGCCAGAAAAGCCAGTCCCCATGGTCTTGTACGTTCACGGAGGGCCATGGTCTCGCGATGAATGGGGTTTCGATCCAGTTCACCAGTGGTTGGCTAACCGCGGCTACGCAGTGCTCAGCGTCAACTACCGGGAGTCCACAGGCTTTGGCAAGAACTTCACGAATGCCGGAAACCTGGAGTGGGGAAGGAAGATGCAGGACGACCTCGTCGATGCCGTCAACTGGTCCATCAAACAGGGTATAGCCGACCCAGAGAAGATAGCAATCATGGGAGGCAGCTACGGCGGGTATGCAACCCTGGCCGGCTTGACTTTCACTCCAAAGCTATTCTCCTGCGGCGTGGACATCTGCGGACCCTCAAATCTGACCTCGCTTTTAGAGAGCGTCCCGGCGTACTGGCGTCCCGAAGTGGAGCTATGGACATCGAGGGTTGGAGACTACAGGACGAAAGAGGGCAGAGAACTGCTCAAGGAACGTTCCCCAATTAATTATGCGGGCAAAATCCAGCGACCTCTGCTAATCGGCCAGGGAGCCAACGACCCAAGGGTCAGGCAGAACGAGTCCGACCAGATCGTAAACGTGATGCGTGCCAAAAACCTCTCTGTGACCTATGCCATTTACTCGGACGAAGGCCATGGGTTTGCTCGACCTGAGAACAAGATATCGTTCTATGCTGTTGCAGAGGCCTTCCTGGCAAAGCACTTGGGGGGAAGGTACGAACCCATCGGCATGGACTTCAATGGTTCGACCATCGCCGTGCCCACAGGAGCAGATGAGGTTCCCGGTTTAGTTGAAGCCCTGCAGAAGGAACTGTAGGGCTTTTTGCCCTTTTTTTAGCTAAATGAGTAATGATCCAACCATTGAGGTGTATTGGTAATTCAACAAGTCGAAGTGTATTGGTAACGCCAAATGGCTCAACAACAAGCTACGTGAGCCGACATATTATAGGATTCCAGATTCAATATTGTTCAAATTCCTGATCACATCCGCTGCAAGCAAAGGAGGAATCTTGTGATACTCGCAAATGGTCAGAACACGATGGAGTTCGTCACGTTGAATTGATGCAGTGTGTTGAGCGACGTACAGCATAGTGTCAAGGTATCCATTCTCCTGAAGCGTCTTTTTGACTTTTCCCAAAAAAGCCTCATCGATTTTTATTCCGGTTATCCCGATATCCTTGATCACTTTAGTTATTTTGCTGCCGTTTAATTTCGTACTAGCTTCATTTGAAGCTATAGCCCTTTGGGCAAAATCTAAAGACTCCTGAGATACCCCATTCAATATCAGCTCTGATGCTAAGCTCTTCAAGGTCTTGCTCTGAAGAACAGTTTCTGCCTCTAGAGCCAAGTAAGCTTTTGGCGTTATTTCTATCTTTGTGTATTTGGGGCTAGGCATTACCTCGCAGCTCCTCGAAGTTTTCAGCCAATGCGGTTTAATCTAGATCTGTACTTATTTAAAAGACTATGATGTCCAATAAGTATGATCGGCTTCGAATTAATATCAAGATTAAGTGTGTCTTGCATACACAGCCATGAGCTGGCATTAGGGTGTCAGATGCTAGAAGAACAATTAATGTTATCCTTAATCAATTTTCTTAGTTCGTTCGGCTCAGAGAAGCATTTAATAGCCCTCTGGACTAATTAACCAGAGGAGATAAGATGCCGGACAAACCCCTTTGCCCAGATAAGGACTATCTTTTGAATGTGCTGAAAGATCTCATTGCGTTCAAGACGGTTGCCCCACCAGGAAGCTGTTACAACGAGATTATTGATTACCTTATTTCGGTCTTCAAGTCCATGGGATTCCGGACAGAGAAGATAGTGATGCCCCAAGAGATCTTCGAGGCCAAATGCCAGGACTCGCGGCTTACAGGCGATCGGGTCAACCTGCGGGCCAGCCTTGATGCTGGGGCAAAGGAGACCCTGGTCATTTATACTCACGTTGACGTCGTCCCGACTGGCGATGACTGGTCGACAGACCCCTTCAGGATGGTCCTGGAGGAAGGCAGAGCATACGGTCGCGGGACGTCGGATTCCAAAGGGGCAGTGGCAGGGCTGATAGCCGCCCTCCGGGCGCTCTTGAAGAATGGCAAGCCCAAGTACAACCTGAGCATTCTCTTGACCACCGACGAGGAGGTGGGCGGCTATTCCGGCCTGTGCTTCTTCGCCGACCAGGGCCTGATCAAAGGCGACTACATGCTGTGCATGGATGGCTTCTGTGATGACCTGGTGATAGGGTCCAACGGAATAGTGACCTGGGAGGTCACAGTCCACGGAAAGTCGGCCCACAGCGGTTCGAGCTTCCTTGGCATAAATGCCCTTGAGAAGTCACTGCCTGTCATGGATGCGCTCATGACCCTGAAGAACACTGTCCAGTCCAGAAGGTCGACTCTTGCAGCCAGCTCTGCCCTGAAGGCCATTGGAATCGAGAACTTGATGCCCATTCTGAACATCACTATGATCAATGCCGGTATCAAGGAGAACATAGTCCCGGACAGGTGTGTGCTTCGTGGCGATCGCAGGGTAATACCTGAGGAGACAATGGACAATGCCATGGCTGAGATAGAGAAGACCCTGAAACCTATTGATGTTGACATGAACCTGAAGTTCTTCCCCGGTTATCCACCCATGAGAATGAATCCAGATCACCACTGGATCGGAGAAGTGCAACGGGCCGTAGAGCAAATCACCGGATCCGTGCCCAAGCTCTCGGGAGCTCAGGGCAGCCTTGACCAGGCGTATGCCACGGATAAGACAGGAATTCCCACTTGCGTCTATGGAGTTGGCAGGCAGATGGAGAGCAACATCCACGCCGGGGACGAGAACGTCCGGGTAGACGACCTAGTGAACTTTGCCGAGTTCCTATTAGCACTAATGGCAAGCTGATGAAAGTCATATCCGTAGTGGGCACCAAGAAAACGGGCAAGACAACTCTGGTCACTGCCCTAGTGAAATCCCTCAAGCAGCACGGCAAGGTGGGGACCATCAAGAACATGGTTGGACATCCCGCCGATCGTGGTGACACCAGACGGCACTTCGAGGCGGGTGCCGATACGGTGATCGGCCTAGGTGACAGCCAGCTCAAGGTGACGCCTAGGGGTACTCTTGAGTCTGCTCTAGCCGAGCTTCAGGAGGATGGATTGGACTATGTCGTTGTCGAGGGTTTCAAGCACAGCGGCCTGCCTAAGTTCGTCCTGGGGGGGATCAAGGTTCCCAACACTGTGCGAGAGCTAGATATATCGGAGATGGATGAGGCAACTATAGCTGAGCTGACTGAGCTTGTTTTGGGGATGGAAGAATACAGTCCACAACTAGGCTCACCAGATTGAAGCATTCGTGTTAATCGCCTCAAATTGCCGTTCGAACAGAAAAGTTCAACAATGAGAATCTCCAATCCTTCCAAAGAAGGAGATGATCTAAAATGGCGGACTGTGAGCTATGTACACTTGCTAAACCGACGCTTTACCCGATAAAGGCCCAGGTGCACACCCTGGCTAACCCAGAAGGCGCGTACAAGGGAGTTTGCGAGAGCTGCCTCTTTTACCTGAACAAGGCCTGGGAGGAGCGCTTCGGCGAGAAGAAGGAGCCGGAGAAGAAGTAAAACCGCAGTTGATCATCTTTAACACATAATCCTTTCTAAACACATCATTTTTTATAAGTTCTCATCTAAGATTACATCTTCAAACTATGCAGTCGCACGGTGATGCAATAAAATGAGAATGCAGAAAGAAGAGAAGATCGTAGTTGTATTGCTCCTCATGGCTCTGGGATCGCTGGCAGTGGCAGATTGGACTTTTGGCAGTTCTGATCAGAGTGCCGTCACTGGGAAATCGGATTCTTCCACCTCTGTGGATGGTCATGTCCTGGGCATGACAACTACCAAAACAGGCGGCAACCTCGTCTTCCACCTGGACACTACAAACAATTCCATATTCGTGCCCAGCGGTTCTGGAGCGAAGGATATCCAGAGCCGGGTTCACTCCGGAGACCATGTCAGGATCACGGGAACGCTCTCTGAATTCAATGGGAAGAAGGAGATCAAGGTGGCTCGGTCAGCAGATGTAGAGGTAATCAGGGCTTAGTTGTTTTTGTTAGGAGAGCGAAAGAAGTGAAAATTCTGGTCCTTGGAGGAGCCGGAAAAATAGGCTCGGCTGTGGCCTGGGATCTGGCCGGAGACGAAGAGATCGAGTCAATCGGCATCGTCGCCAGAAACGACAAGTCTCTGGAGAGAACGTTGTCATGGATCACCAGTGACAAAGTGAGCGCGCACGTCCTGGACATTGCCGATGCAGCCGCGACGAGACGGCTGATGGAAAAATACGACGTTGCCGTCATCGCCCTGCCGGAGAGGCGGTCCAGCTACAGGACTATTGAGGCGGCCATCGATGCTGGCCTGAACGTTGTTGATGTGCTTGAAGAATACCACCGGCGGCCGGACCCGTACGAGACAGAAAACCTGGAAGTGCCGTCAGGATTGAGCCTGGACGAATACGGAGAATCCCTCCACAGAAGAGCGATTGAGAACGATGTTACAATCCTTGACGGAATGGGCTTTGCTCCTGGCCTCAGCAACATCACCCTAGGCGAGGGCATAAGGAAGGTGAACGCCAGCTCCGCTGTGGCTCGCGTGGGCGGGATACCCTCCAAGGAGTCCGCTGGTCGACACCCTCTGAAGTACATGATAACTTGGTCCTTCGGCCACGTCCTTCGGGAGTACATGGTCAAGGTTAAGATCATTAAAGACGGAATGATCACAGAGGTGGATGCCACTTCTGGAAGGGAGAGCTTCAGGTTCAAAGCGTGTGGGATGGACGAGGTGCTGGAGTGTTCTATCACCCAGGAATGCCGAGTTTTCTCTACACGATGCCCCAACTAAAGAGTTTTGCAGAGAAGACCATTCGCTGGCCCGGCCACTGGCAGGCCATAGACACCCTAAAGGAGGCCGGGATTCTCGACCTGAATCCCTTTGACTTCAAAGGCGCTACGATCCGGCCAAGAGATTTTTTCCTGTCCCTGGTAGAGCCGAAACTCAGGCCTCTGGCAGGTGACCAGGACGTTTGCGTAATGTGGAATACGGCCACTGGTCAGGAAAAAAGGGTCGATTACTACATGTGGGCGAAGGCTGATACAGAGATCGGATTGACGTCAATGGCCAGAGTTACAGGCTTCTCCGCTGCCATTGGCGCGAGGTTGATTGGCAGTGGCAGGAGAAAGGCATAATGCCTCCGGAAAACTGCATATCTGGAGACATTTATTGCTGGTATGTTAATGAACTAAGAAAAAGAGAAAATTAGGTTGAAGAAACCCTTCAAGCGAAATATAAGATAATATTTATTTATTAGCTAATGATAACAATCATTCCATCTAAAGGATTCAGCCTCATTCACTCACATCAGCCCCTAGTATATACTGAAAGGGTCCAAGAAAGCGCAACTAACCTTTCCGAATAGTGTGTATGCAAAACTAAATATAGCTAAATATTAATGACTGATGTCAGGAATGTCAAAGGGCTGCACAGATATTCGCTAGCTATGCTTTAGCAGCGATTATTTCTCCTTAATCAGTCCTGATAGAACCCAACGGCAAATGGAAGGTGATGGGGTCTACTATGCAGGAGAAGCGTAGCTTGAAAGTCTCGATATTAATGTTGATAGTGGCTATGCTCATTGTGTACTTAATCACGAGATTGCTCGATGGCCTCTTTGTAGATTTAAACGGGTTCCTCGGATTTTCAGTAAATTTGCTAATCGTCTTAGTAATTACTTGGCAGGTCTTGATATGGTTATATTATAAGATAAATCTTAATATAATTAAGCAATTAGATTCGTTTTTCCTTCGGTTGGTATCAACTCGTTTTGTAAGCTCATATTTCTACACTCTCCTTAAGTTCATCCGCTTTTGTGGGCAGGTCTCCCGGTCATTCACTAGCGGCTTTGGGCTAAATTTATTATTGCTACCTCTTATCGTAGTTTTTGTTTGGATCATTTTTATGATCTACACACCTCTAGCAGTTACCCCAATAAACGAGAAGCTACTAAGCGATACAATGAATAACGCCACTAAAACTTTAGATAATGTGTCGCCAGATATTTATAGAATAAATAAAAATGTAAGTGCCGCCCAAAATGCCCTGACAAAGGCCTCTCCTGAGATCGTCATGGCAAAAGACCATTTGATCAATGCATCTTCAGTCATGGTCGATAAAGATGATGTAAATGCGCCTAAATTTAATAGTTTGTCTATTAATAAAGTTAATTATTCTATAACTGAAGCTTCTCGGCATCTTTCCAATGTATCTACTAGTATCATTGGAGCCAACTCGTCTGTCTATAATGCATCTGCGACCTTGGCTAATTTAACATCAGGAAAGAGCGTGCCCCGCGCAAAAATATTTGGAAATCTTACAGCGATAGGACTTCACATTATAATCAATGAAACAACCTTGAGTTTCTTGCTTGTAATTTATTATTACTGGAAGAGCATCCTTGCACTATGGCTTCTCGGGCTTTTCCTGATAAGCGCCATGAGATCAAGAAAGCTTATGGTCATAGAGGAGTTCGTGGATAACACCAACACCAATGGCTCCTCTGAAGGCCAGTCTGAAAAGGATTCAAAGGATAAAAACGGTAAAAGCAATCAAAATAAATCTATATGCAAAGGGCTTAACGTCCTCCTCGCTTCCAGACTTATTTATTTAAATGATGTATTCCGCGGTGTCAACGAGGATAGAAATATAATGACCGCCTCAGGTGTTGATGTCTCCATGCCGGCCACAGTTCAGGTCGATGAGCTTAGCGATCTACTACAGGGAGCGATCACACCTGAATCAAAGCTGGAGTTAGGGCCGTTTCAGATGCCCGTGAGCATATTACTGTATCCAATACAGCGACTTTTTAAGGGCCCCAGGATCTTAGGGAGCCTGCATAAAGACGGCGATAAGACTATACTCATGGCCCAGATAACCGGCTGGAATCGGCCACAAAGCTGGCGAGTCTGCGACCCAATTTGCATAATGGACCCTGAGCATCCAGAAAATAGGGATAAGCACAAACTGGAAGATATGGTGTATGAGCTTGCCTACAGGATATTCACGGACATAACCTATGGTGATTCGTTTTCCTGGTCTCAAAAGTGGAAAGCTACATTTAAGTTCAGCGAGGGTCTGAGCAAGTATCGTGACTGCCTCAGGACAGATAAGGATAAAAAGCTGAATTTAAAGATGGCAGAGAAGCTATTTATAGAGACTCTGGCTGAGGATCTAGATTTCACTGCTGCATATTATAATTTAGGAGTGGTTTATACAGAACTGAAGCAGCAACAAGCAGCTAAAGTTGCATTCTTGAAGGCAATTGACAAAGATACGACCAAAAAGAGATGGGAGGCTTATTATGCCCTGGGCCAGAACATCTTCGAAAGTGCAATGGAGGATTTTAAGGCAATTGAGACTCTGAAAAAGAAAATCGTGTTCGGAGATATGCCTATAAGTGAAGATTATATCAATGAAATTATAAATCAGTATGAAGAAGTCATTCGCTTATGTAAACACGTCATAGACTTAAGAGAGCAAGATGAGATACAATTGGATAACCTCGATGCTGCAAAGGTTTATGACCTCAAAGGCCTGGCCGAGAAAGGAAAATCTAAATGTTATAATTCAATGAAATATTCTGAGGGAACTGCAGCAGACTTAATAAAAGAATCTATAAATGATCACCAAAAGTCATCCATGTTCGCTATCACAGCTCTGTTCTTAGCAGAGTTCTATGAAATGAACATTGATAGATTTTTACACATTACGAGCGAGTGTCTTCTAGACTTATCTTGCGCTAATGACAAAATGGCTGATATATTTAAAGAGAAGGAGGGCTACAACGAAAAGGCTGAAAGAATTCTTCGATTAGCCATTACAATCAAACCCGAAAACCCTAGTTTGCACTATAAATTGGGCAATGTATGCATCAATAATCCAATAAAATATTCAAAAAATATTACTAAAGGAATACAGGCGTACGAAACTGCAAATAATATAGCTCCTTATAAATCAAATTATTTGATCGCCATGGCCTCAGCTCGAGGTAAGAATAAAAAACGAAACCAAGATGACAAAACATCTATAATTAACTCCTGTAAAAAAGCCCTTTATTCAAATTTAGATATCGATTGTGATTCTATATTCGAAATTATCAAATTGTACAAAAATGATCCTGATGAAGACCTTTTGCTTTCTTTGGCCTTCCCCGATGGAGGATATCTTTATCGGTTAGCGATGTTAGAAAATTTTAAAGAATATGATAAATTAGGCAAGCTCGGCAATGTATATCGAAAAAGGATCCTCAGTTCTTTGAATACTTTAAACGAAAGCAACTTTGAAGGCTATAAATGTATGCGATGCGAAGGCTTGAAGAATTCAGATAAATGCCTTTTTGAAGGATATAAATTTTTACCTTGCGGAGATTTTGCATGGATATATGCCCAGATAGTTATTGCGTTAAGCAAATTATACGAATTTGGGGATGAAGGCATCAGTTCAGAGGAGCGAAATATAATCGAATATCACCTCCTTAAAGCCAAAAATTCTCTCGAGAAAAAAACTGAGGAATATAAATATGGTGATGAAAGAATTTGGATGGAAGCGGATGACTACTTCACACTTGGATGCTTGTACAATGAAATGAAGTCAATAGGAGTTTCATCTCAAGATGATTTACTTATCGATTTTAATAATTTATCGGTGCCTATTCCAAACGGTCCTATGCTCGCAAATTCGATGGAATTTAAGAGTCAAGACTGGGTCAGTGAAAGGGATAAATCTTTCAATGAAGCAGAAGAGCTTCTTAAAAATAAGAGGAATGAACTTAAAGACTTAAATGATAATGCTTGTGAGTATGCCCTCTATTCAAGAGAATACATCAATATGGAAATCAAAATAGGTCAATTATACCTGAAAGAGTCCTCGAAGAAAATTAAGGATCATTCGACCACAAATAAAATGGAGGACGCAGTTAATGCTCATGAGCATCTGAAGAGAGCTATTAATGAGCTTAAAGATGATCCCGAGGAAATAAGACGTAAGAGACTTCGTGTTCACGAAGCATGTTCGTTGAAGAATAAAGGTGATTATAAAAATGCTTTAGTAGAAGCGCAGAAAGCCAGGATTCTCAATCCCTTAAATGATTTTGATTTCACCCACCTAGGAGAAATCTATTTCGAACTGGATGAATTCAAGAAAGCTAAAGAAGAGTGGGATAACGCCCTTTTCTGGACGCCGGATAAACCAGAAACATACGTTAATATAGGAAGATCGTATCTGGAGCGTGCAAAGCTGTGTCGGAATAAACAAAATAATGAAGAAAGCAATAAAGAGAGCAGCAAAAATGAAAGAATATCTGCGCTTAATAACGCTGAGACGAATTTGCAAAAGGCCCTCGTATTATACGAAAAAAATGAAGTAAGAGAAAGGGGTCAGACAAGGTATATCCTAGGCAGAACCTACATGGAACTTGGGGAGTATTTTAAAGCGGTTCCACATTTCAAAATTGTATATAAAACAATGTCTAAAAGCTCTAATGGAGACGAATTAGTTGCGGGTCTCAATCTCGGGTCTGCTCTGCTCAAATTGAGATCTTATAATGAGTGCGAGGAGGTCTTCGAGGAGATAATAGATAATACTGGGCAAATTCGTGATGATGATCGCATGTTTGAGTATGGCTATGATCGGATTCCATTACCAAAAGCAAGGGCATGGGCTAAATTAGGATTGGCCTACTCGTATATTCATCGCAATGCCAATCTTAAAAGGGCATTGGAATTGATAATAGAATCGAGTAAAGATTTGCAGGTTCTTAAAAGTAAGCTAAAATCGTCAGAGACAAAGAACTTTGATATGACGTCATTGAAGCAAGCATATTCGAAATGCTGTTCTGTTCAAGCAGATTGTCTGGGTTTGGTTTTATATAAATATTGTATTCTTTATGGCGGAAAAAGCACTACGATATGCTGTCCAGGAGACGATTTCGACCCGAACTTGGCCGGATTTTGTTGCATTTATAAAACGGGATTCTGTAAAAAATCGATGGTAGATCAATCTATATGTCGTTTTGAGAGGGCCATAGCACAAGCTGACGCAAGATCATACGTTCATTTAGGCATGGCATGTGAATTCAAATCAAGACAAATCAAGGAAGAAGTTGACAAGTCTTGTTTAATAGCAAGGTCCATAGATTGCTGTAAACTGGCAGATGAGCTGGACATAAAAGATGAGTACAAAGATCTAATAAAAGATCTGAAGGAACGCCTGAATATTAAAGAAAAGGCTCCAACTGAGAAGAATGATGAAGTAAAACTTTGAATTAATTTATAACGTTTTATACTATGTTTGGTAAAGTAAGACAATCATGAGGATAATCACCCTGCTAACCGACTTTGGCTCCTTCTATCCCGCGCAGATGAAGGGCGTGATCCTGAGCGAGCTCAAGGATGAAGACGTGACCTTTGTTGATATCGCTCACGACATCCCGGCCCAGGACGTTCGGGCTGGAGCTTTCGCCCTGCTATCCTCGGTCGGCTACTTTCCTTCCGGGACCATTAATGTTGCTGTCGTCGATCCTGGAGTGGGCACAGAGCGTCTGGGAATTGTCGTAGAGAGCGGCGGACAGTTCTTCGTCGGCCCGGACAACGGCCTCTTAATGCCAGCGGCAAAGTCGCTGGGCCAGCCATTGGTCTACAGGATTACCTGCCAGTTCGACGCCTCAAACACCTTCCACGGCAGGGACGTCTTTGCACCCGTAGCAGCCATGATCGCTAACGGTCAGAGTCCTTCGAGCATCGGCCCGAGGGTAAAGCCGAAGTACCTTGGCTTCGGCTCTCCCAGAAAGACGGATAAGGGAATTGAGGCCGATGTAATCTACGTAGATAGGTTCGGCAACCTCATTCTCAACATCAGAAAGTTGCCCAATGGCTGCTTTTCCTTAAAGGGGGTAAGGCTAAGGCAGGTCCGAACCTACGCCGAGGTTAAGAAGATCGAACCGCTTATAACCATTGGAAGCCATGGCTTTGCAGAGATCGCGGTCAACCAGGGAAGCGCTGCCGATGCCTTCTGCCTTAAGGCAGGTGACCGCGTAGAGCTGGAGGAGATTTAATTTGTTTGGGATAGAGTTCGTGCCGGAAGAGCCAGCCGCAAAGATTGGCTATTTGGCTAAGCTTGCCGAGGACGTTGGTTTCGACACCGTCTGGGTAACAGATCACTACAACAACCGCGACGTTTACACGACCCTGGCTGTAGTGTCCATGCTGACCAACAAGGTCAAGTTAGGAACAGGAGTTACCAATCCTTACACCAGGAACGCTGCGGTGACTGCCTCCAGCATCGGTGCAATCAATGAGCTTTCCGGCGGTCGGGCTATTCTAGGCATCGGTCCCGGCGATAAGGCGACTTTTGAGATTATGGGGATCCAGTGGGATAAACCACTTACCCGAGTCAAAGAGTCCGTCTCTGCCATCAGAGCTCTTCTGGCGCGAGAGCGAGTGAGCCAGGCGGGCATGAAAGGCGCTCAGCTCAAATTCAACCCCGGAAAAATACCCATCTATCTCGGTGCCCAGGGTCCAAAGATGCTGGAGCTTGCCGGTGCAATAGCGGACGGTGTGCTCATCAACGCATCTCACCCTGATGACTTCAAGTTCGCCGTGCCTGTAATAAAGCAAGGCGCAGAGAAGGCGGGCAGAAAGCCTGAGGATGTCCAGATCTGCGCCTACGCTAGCTTCAGCGCAGACAAGGATCAAGCTAAGGCGGTGAACGCCTCCAAGATGGTCGTGGCCTTTATCGTGGCCGGATCTCCTGCGAACGTGCTTGAGCGACACGAAATAGAACCAGGAGATGCCAAGAAGATTACAGATTCGATAGCCAAGGGCGACTTCAAATCCGTACTGGCCGGAGTAACCATGCAGATGGTTGAAGCATTCTCTATAGCAGGAACTCCTGAGGACTGTCGTGCCAGGGTGAACGAGCTGCAGAATACTGGAGTGACTCAGATCGTAGTTGGGTCGCCTATAGGGCCTAACAGGGAAAGCGCCATTAAGCTGATTGGAAAGCATATCATCGGTAAGTAGATTTCGAAGGAAGCAGTTATGCGCGGGCTCTACATTGGTCGTTTCCAACCCTATCATCTTGGTCACCAGGCCGTAATACACAAGGTTGCCGAAGAAGTGGATGAGATAATTATAGTGGTAGGAAGCGCCCAGGTGAGCCATACTCCGGAGAATCCCTTCACCGCCGGAGAGAGGATGACCATGATCTATGGAGCTCTGGAGGATCTTAGAGACAGGTGCTACGTCATACCTCTTCAGGATGTTGACAGGAACGCCGTGTGGGTCTCACACGTCCTGTCGATGACACCGGCTGTTGATTTAGTCTATTCCAACAATCCACTTGTCGTGGAACTCTTCACTGAGGAAGGGATCGAGGTAAGAACGCCTCCTATGTACGGCAGGGAGTCTTACTCCGGCACTGCCATAAGGAAGCTGATGGTGGAAGGAGGCGACTGGAAGAGCCTGGTCCCGGAGCAGGTCGCTTCTGTGATTATCGATATTGGAGGCGTAGAGAGGCTGGTGAACATCTCAAGGAGTGATCGTTCTAAGAATTAGATATATGTGATTCTCCTTACGGGTACACAGAGGATTGCTGAGAGTGGTTGCCCAGGAGAGGAGATTTGCAGGAGGTAGGTAAATAACCTGGCAGCCACTCCTTTATGTATACTTTTATTCAAAAATAAATAGTTTTCGAATTTGGCTCACATGGTCACCTCTAAAACTTTGCCGTTCTGTACATCGTCCTCGGTGACGTTAATGTTCTGTCTCATCATATTGGTTGAGTTGTTGCCCGAAACTATCAGATAAGGCGTTATGGCGTAAGTACCGTCCATCTTTTCAGTGGAATATGGCACCCTTACTTCCGATGTTCCTTCATTGACGTAAATGAATTTCCTTCCCTGGTTGGATGTCATATTCAATAAAGCCACGACCTTCTTCCCAGGAGCATTCGGTACCCTTATCAACGCCCCCGGCACGTACTCGAAGATTTTCAAACTGCTGGTGGGTGGGTTCTGGCCAACGATTGTGTGCGATTCATAGATCAACCTGAAATGGCCAAGGCTGCTGCCGTCGATGAAGTGCAATAGTGCTAGAGTGGTCTGGTACAGTTTCTTAGTTGGCACTACCGCCATATAATTCCCTAGGTCCTGGGTGCTCTGGTACTCGGATGGATCCTTGTTTGCCCATGTAGCGAGGGCCGGAAGCTTGCCGTAGAGCAAATCGTAGTCGGTAATGATGTATTTGGTCCCTCTTGCGTCCAGAACGCCAGTCGCAGTCTTCTCGTCCTCCGATAGATAGAACTTCGAGGCATCTCCAATTCCCGTCTGGAAGTTCTCTGCTACAACAGGCCTCTTGGCCTGGTAAAGGACCCAGTTCCCATAATCCCACCAGCTTAGCACACTGTACTCCGGGCTCTTATCCGGATTGTCGTACCAGCTCGTAGTATTGCTGTTTTTGTCCAGCCAGTTCAGGGAATTGTACCAGTCGCCAGCGATCTGAGGCGTTGCGTCAGTAATGGATATGGCCTCAAATGTCGTCGGCAAAACAAGAAGAATAAACAGCAGTGCCATGATGGAGAGCCTTGGAAGCTGACCTAGATCGGCAGCCTTCTCGGAAGCATATTCTTCAACCCTAAAGAAGAGGATGCTTATCAGTAATCCCATGGTGATCGAAGAAAGGTACAGGAACCTGATCTGTCCGACAGTGAGAATTATTGAGTAGACTGCAAATACAAGGAACAGAAGCTTGCTTTCTCTTTTCTCTGTGTCTTGCCAAGAGCGCCACAAGTAGCTGATCAGCAAGGCCAGGCCAATGACGGATAAGACTAGATTCCAGCCGAGATTGGAGAGAATGGAGCTGGAGAAGAAGATCTCCGGTCTTGCAAAAAGGGGCTCTGCCTCTGAGATCTTTCCAATCATTCCGCCGCCAAATAGCTCTTCTATCCCGGCGCTTATCAGAGTATTCACTTTGACGAAGATCCATAAGCCGCTAAGGGTTTGGGACAGAAATGCAAGAACGAATCCAAGAACGGCTACGACTATGGGAAATGCCGCCCAGTGTAGCTTTCTCTCTCCCAACAGCTTAGCGATTGCAAAAGAAGCGATTATTGCCACCATAATCGCCAATGTTCCAAAAAAGCTTGGTGACATCCAGGTCGTGTTCCAGAAGGGCAGGGTGAGCGCAAGGGTCACTCCTAGAGCAGTCAGCAATGTAGTAGCAGTCTCTTTTGAAGACTCGCCGTTCTTGAGGTCAAGTGTCATCTGGACTAGGGCATAAATCAGGATCATCCCGAAGTATGCGCTCGAACCCAGCCAGGTGTAGGCCAGGCCAGCCATGGAAACTCCAGCCGCGATTGCAAATAAAATTTTGCGGTCCTTCTTGGATAAAGCGAGGACAAGGAACATGATCGCAAAGATCAGCAAAAGAACCTCAAGAGAATGATGATCCGTCTCTCCCATCATGGATTTCTGCAGATAGTAGGGAGCCAGCGCGGTCATGAAAGCTGACATGATGGCAGTTTTTCGGTCGAAAATCTCCTTGACCATGTAATAAACAGCTACAATAGCTATGGATCCGATAAATACGGGCACCGTGGCCGAGACCATTTCTATGCCATGCTGGGAATGTTGGCCGAAAGCCAAGGAGACAGCGGCCAACAGTTGATCGAAGAACGGTGGCCAGGTAATGTTCATGCCATGGGGATAGTCGAGGTAAGAATCAAACCAGAGAGTGTTTGGAAAATGGGCCACTGTATATAGAATTCTGCGCATGTGGTAGAACTCATCGTAGCCCACGAACAGCACATTCCCGCCCTGAAGGCTATTTCTTCCAGCGTACAGCCTCAGCACCAAGCCCAAAAGGAAGATTCCCAGCAACTCTAATGGCTCAGACCTCTTCTCGCTATCCATGAGTTCTGATTGAGAGAATCGATATATAAAAAGGTTGTAGCGGACACGGTTGAAAAAGTATTTAGTCTGGGATGCTCACGGGTTAGCATTGAAGAGCAACGCAACCACTGACGGGGAGGCTAGCCTATTGAGTTCTGATCTATGGGTGATATCCTTCATTGGCAAGGATCGGCCCGGCCTAATACGCGACATCCTCAGTGAGCCGGCGGCAAGATCGGTCAACATAGTTGATCTTGACCAAAGGGTGATGCAAGGCATCTTCGTCATGTCGGTGGTTGCCGACTTTGCTTCTGCGGACACCTTCCCTTCGGACCTGGAGACGTATTTCAAGAATGTCGCACCCTCTTTGGGCATCGAGTTCAGCTTCCTGCCCATGGATCAGTACAGGGGAAGGCGGAGGTCCGGGAAGAGCCTGTACGTAGTGACCATTGTGGCCAAGGACCGGGTTGGGATAGTTCTGGATGTTGCAACCCTAGCAGCGAGGAATAAGATCAACATAGAGAAAGCATCGGTCACAGCCAGGGGGGAGCTGATCTCCATCGAATTCCTAATGGATTTTGCGGACTGCGATGTAGAGAAATGCAAGGAGGAGCTTAGAGCGGGCTGCGAGCGACTAGGATTAGACGAGGTCATCCAGAGCCTGGATGCATCACGGAAAGATAAGAGATTGATAGTATTCGACATGGACATGACCATAGTGGACTTCGAGATCATCAACAAGCTGGCCAGCTTCGTTGGCGTGGACGAGGAGGTAAAGTCCATAACGGAAAGGGCTATGTTGGGTGAGATGGACTTCGAGCAGTCGTTACGCCAGAGAGTTCGCCTGCTCGAGGGGACTCCGATCTCGACTCTTGAGACGATCGCTAGAAATCTGCAGCTGACCCCTGGCTCAGAAGAGCTGATTCACCACCTCAAGCAGATGGGCTACAAGATTGCCCTCATCAGCGGCGGTTTCACCTACTTCACAGACGTGCTCAAAGAAAGGCTGGGGTTCGACTATGCCTTTGCCAATCAGCTTGAGATCGTGGATGGAGTTTTAACCGGCGAGATCATTGGGGAAGTAATCGATGCAGAGGCCAAGGGCAGCATAGTCAATCGTCTGGCTGACCTGGAGAACATTAGCCTGGAGAACGTAGTCGCCGTAGGAGACGGAGCCAACGATTGCCTCATGATCCAGAACGCTGGACTGGGCGTGGCCTTCAACGCGAAGGAGATCCTCAAGAAAGTCTCCGACGGAAGCATATCCAGGGAGAACCTCCTAGGGCTGCTGAACGTCCTGGGAATAGCAGATAAAGAAGGAGACCTTCTTTAGGTCCTTGGTGACAAAAGGCCGGATCATCAGGGCGGTTTGTTGAGTGGCCAGCGGTCCGTAGCAAGAAACTTCACACGATTGACTAAGTCCTAGAGGCAAAATGGTTACACACAAATGTGGCTATACGGAAAAAGCATTTATACTTGTTTTGGCGTAAAGTTTGTGGTTTGTCCTTATCATCTTGGAGGATTGAAGAATTGACAACTGTTTATGATGTGCCGCCCAATGAGCTGATCGATGCGGTTGCAAAGGAGCTGAAGACCGCAGGCAAGGTTCAGCCTCCTGTGTGGGCTGCGTACGTGAAGACTGGAGTATACAAGGAAATGCCACCCACCAATCCAGACTGGTGGTACGTGCGATGCGCATCCGTGCTTCGCCGGGTTTACATCGACGGGCCTGTGGGAGTGTCCCGCCTTAGGAGCTACTACGGCGGAAAACACCGCAAAACAGTGGCAACTCCGCACTTTGCGAGGGGCAGCGGCTCAATAGCCAGAGAGGCCCTCCAGCAACTGGAGAAGGCCGGATACTTAAAGAAGCTGAAGAAAGGACGTCTGGTGACGCCCGAAGGCCAGGCTTTCCTGGACAATATGTCTCATCAGATCAAAGGCAAACTACAGGAATCGATTCCTGAGCTTGCGAGGTATTAGAGCAATGGTGGATGACGAGCTTGCAGAATTGAGACGCAAGAAGCTTGAGCAGATTCAGCGGCAGCAGACGGACTCCCAGATGTACGCTGCTCAGCAGGAGCAGGCGCAACAGGAGATGGAATCCAAGAAGGCAGCGGTCATGAGGGCCATTCTCACTCCCGAGGCGAGAGAGAGACTGAGCAGCATTCGCATGACCAGGCCGGAGTTCGTGACCCAGATCGAGAACCAACTCATCATGCTCGCCCAGAGTGGCAGGCTGCGCAGCGCCATAACCGATGAGCAGCTCAAGGCGATCCTCAAGCAAGCTCAGCCTAAGAAGAGAGATATCAAGATCACCAGAATTTAGGTCCCTTTTTCCATGAAAACCGCGGTGCTTTTCAGCGGCGGGAAGGATAGCGGTCTTTCCGCCCTGCTGCTGGAGCCATTCTTCGATGAGATCGAACTGGTCACCTTCACCTTTGGTCACGACGCGGCCTGGAAGGTGGCGGAGAGGGCAGCGCAAGAGCTAGGCCATCCTCACAGAAAGATCGCCTTCGAAGAGGGCGTACTGGACAGAGCCCTAGAGATTCTGATCTCTACGGGATACCCCAACGATGCCCTTAACTACGTTCATTCCATTGCAATAGAGACCTTAGCTCAAGAATGCGAGTTTGTGGCAGATGGAACCAGGCGCGACGACCGCGCGCCAAAGATGAGCTACAGCGAGATACGCAGCCTCGAAGACAGGATGCATGTGCACTACCTGAGGCCCCTCGCGGGCCTGGGCGGGAAGATCATAAGAGCTATGGCGTCACGCTACCTGGACTTCGAGGAAGAGCTGTCTACGAATTATCCTGCCTCTGACTTCGAGGTTGGGCTGAGATACGCCCTGGCAGAGAGGCACGGAGAGAAAGAGGTTGACAGGATATTCCCTGGCGACCACACGCACACCAGAGTTATCCGGAGGAAGAGGTTTGTCCAAGAAATTAAAGGGCAAGAAAATCAGACTTGCCAAGGCATTCAATCAGAATCGTAGGGTGCCAAGCTGGGTTATAGTCAAGACCTTGAGGCACGTTGTCTCGCACCCGCACAGACGTCACTGGCGCAGAAGCAGTTTAGAGTAGGTGGCAGTACAATGGCTGATACAGAACGAGTTTACACAATCCCGCTTAGAATAACAAAGCACGTTCCCAGGTGGAGAAGGTCCAATCGGGCCATGAAAGAGGTAAGGAACTACTTATCCAGACACATGAAGACCCCTGAAGAGAATGTGAAGATCGATAGTAGCCTGAATGAGGTCATCTGGGCTAGAGGAGACGAGAAACCGCCTTTGAGGGTCAGGGTCCGCGCAGTCAAGTTCGAAGACGGCGGGGTTGAGGCAGAGTTTGCTGGCGAGCAATAAGCGGCTCAGGATTGCAGGGACCTCTCTTGTGGGGGTTTTTGCGCGTTGCACGGAGAAGGTCGCTTTGGTTCCCCTGGAGGTTGGTCCAGAGAACATACGACAATTGGAGGAAGAACTGGAAGTAGTCGTGGTTCGGGCGTCGATTAGTGGTAGCTCGGTCGTGGGGTCTCTGGTCTGCGGAAATTCGACTGGTTTCGTCACAAATCCCCAGGCAAGCGACGAGGCTATCCAGAGGCTGTCTGCGTACGGTAAGGCCGCAAGGCTTCCAGGAAAAATAAGCGCAGCGGGCAATGTAGTCCTGGCCAACGACAGCGCCGCAATAGTGCACCCGGGACTTTCCAGCAGGGCCTGTGAGATTGTGTCCCAGACTCTGGGGGTAGAGGTGGTCCAGGGCACCATAGGCGGCCTCAAGACCGTGGGGATGGCAGGTATTGTAACCAATAAGGGCCTTCTGGTTCATCCAAGAGTATCGGAAACCGAGTTGGCGGTGCTGGACGACCTTTTCGGCCTACCTGTTGACGTTGGGACTGTCAATTTCGGCTCGCCGCTGATAGGCTCGGGCCTGCTGGCCAACTCCAAAGGGTACATTGCCGGGGAGGAGACAAGCAGTCCTGAGATGGGCAGAATCGAGGATGCCTTAGGGTTTTTGGATTGAGGAACGATTATGATGTTTGAGATCAAGGGAAGATTGAAGGGCGGAATTGTAGGCAAAGATTGGAATCCTTTCACCAAGGTCGTGGAGAGCCATAGCGAGAAGAACGCCATCGAGAAGACGTACTCCTTGATGGGTAGCAAGCACGGCTTAAAGAGGAACCTCATCAAGATCGACGGGGTGAAGACAGTTGAGTAGCGACCCCTCTCCCGCTGGGGGCGAGGAGGAGATAAGGCGTCTGGTTGGTGCATACCAGCAGTACCAGGCTCAAGCGGAGGCGATAGCTCAACAGGTGAGCCTGACCCAGATGACGCTTCATGGGCTTGACAGCGCCATCCAGGCTGTCGAGGCCCTGGATTCCGCTCCAGAGGGACAGGAGATGCTGGTGCCGATAGGGTCCGGCTCTTTCGTCTACGCCAAGCTCGTCTCCAAAGAGAGGGTCGTTTTGAACGTCGGCGCCGGAGTGAGCATCGAGAAGCCTGCTGCAGAGGCTAATGAATCCCTGAAGGCCAGGAAGGCCGAGGTGGCTGAGGCAGGCAAGAAGATGAGCGAGATGCTCAATAAGATTGATCAGGAGATGGCCAAGATCCAATCTGTCCTCTCCAAGTATGACATGGGGACGGAGCAGGTTGTTTAACCGTTTTAAAGAGAAGCTCTCCGGCTTCAAAGAGGCACTGTCCTCCAAGCTCCAGGAGAAGGCGACCAGGAATGAGGAGCAAGCGGAGCTGGAAGCCGACAAGACCGAGGCTGAAGCCAACAAGCCCGCAAAGGCTGCAGTGGCTGCGGGAAAACAGGGCAAGCTAGCTAGTGAGCAGAAATCCACTCCTGCAAATAATGCGGGGGTCAATGCAGACTCGAACAATAATTCTGCAAACAACTCCGCTAAGCCCAAGAATAGGTTCTCAATCCTTGACAAGGCCAAGTCCATTGTCTTCGAACAGGAGATCATCCTGGACGAGAAGGACCTGACAGATCCACTCTGGGCTCTGGAGATGGCCTTGCTCGAGAGCGACGTTGCCCTTCCCGTGGCAGAAGAGATCGTCAGCTCCGTTAAATCCGAGCTGGTCGGCCACAAAAAGAGGATAGGTGCCAATACGGGTCAGCTGGCTGAAGACGTCCTGCGGTCCGCCTTGACGAAGATACTCTCTTCAAATTACCTGGACTTCGACGAGTACATCAAAACCAAAGAAAAGCCTGTCAAGATCCTGTTCGTAGGCGTGAACGGCACAGGCAAGACCACCAGCATAGCCAAGTTGGCCTGGTACCTCATGAACCAGGGCTACTCCGTTGTTCTCGCGGCAGGCGACACCTTCAGGGCGGGGGCC
>JBGQAL010000046.1:0-16843 GCA_041494285.1 Methanotrichaceae archaeon | reverse complement strand
GATCTGAGCGTGAACAACTCATTGTACACGCCTTTCCTTGGACCCAAGGTGACGGTCACTACATCAGAGAGGCATACAGTCGGTGTACCTCGGTAAACGATAGCATGCGGTGCATTAGTCACCCAAACGTTTATATAGTAAAAAGTTAAATTTTACGTACTCTTTTAATTTGTAGAAGGAATTCGTTTTATGAAAAAGAACATGATATTTGAAAGACTACTTCGAAAGAGTGTCGATAACACAGCCGCGGTAATCACTATTCCGAGGCCGGTCGCTCAGATGTGGTCTGAATATGATAAGATTGTAATGGAATTCGACGGTGAAAGCCTCGTGGTCACACCGAAAGAAAAGGTTATGTTGTGAATTGAAATGAAGAATAAAAATAGCCGGGCAGCGCCGGAAATCGCTGCCACAGGTGATTTATGTCCAAAAATAATAATCAATTTAGTATCAACGTAAAACTATACAGTTACTTGTATATAAAAGTTACGGTACAGCATACAACGAATACGAGCCCGGTCTCCGCCATAAGCGATCCTAAGACAGCATCAAAGATGGATCGCTTTTGCCTATAGACGAGCGACGAGTGGCTTTGGCCGGTAAGCACTCTAATGGTGATTACACTGTTCACAAAACCATAAGATCGGGGTACACAACATCCCGTTTGATTTACGAAGACAGAGCCGGGAACCCGACACTGATAATAACGCCAACCAAACGGATTATCGGCGATACCATCAAGTCAACTTCAAACGTCGTTGGCATCTACGGCAATGCGGCGTGCAAGTACATCCAAAAAGAGATTGAAAAACATCCACTGCTAAAGTATTGCAGGCAAACACTGCCGTCATGTTGTGGTCTCGACTGTAAATATGCAAACGGTGATCCAGATGACGATGACGGAGGAACACCGTGCCCAATCCTCGACATAGTAAAATTCCCGACCGCTCCAAGGAAGGCACTGACCATGGCAAAACTTGAAATGATAATGGCTACAGAGAGCGAATGGTCGTTGTTCTTACGCAAGTGCATATCGAATATGAAGACTGTTGTGGTAGACGAATCACATACTCTTGTCGTGGGTAATGCGCCACAGGTTCCGAACACAACCACTCTGACCGATCTAAGACTGAAACTCGCGAATCTAATTCCCGTAGGTTCAAAGTTAGCATTTCCGAGGATTCAGAAGACACTAGAGAGTTGGCAAAGACTTCTGGATTACACCGAAGACTTAGCCGGCGATCTGTTGAGACAGGTCGATGCAGATCCTTACAACTGGTTGATCAGAAAAGACAGGATCCCAGCCGCAGATGTGCTCTCGCCGGACGACCAAGATAAGGTCTGGGCTGAAATGGAAAAACTAGCAAAATTTGCTGATAAGTTGAAGGTAGAGGAATCAGAATTCTCAAGTCTTTGTGGTGTTCTAGAAATCTTGAGCCAAGAGAATATCCGGTTATCCTACATAAGCCAAGACGGAATAGGTCAGGTGTATGTGTGTGGCGTGACGGGACATACCCACAAGAACTTTAAGAAATACTTCAAGGAATGTAGCCCGAATGCAAACGTGACTTTTGTATCAGGTACACAGTACCAACCAACGCCGACTTTTTTTCAGGATTTAGTAGGAAAGGAGTTCGGCGGGGTCACTCTGCCGTTCGAAGAAGTGGTTTACCCGGACGTTAATGATACCAATAGCAAAATGACTGTCTATGCCGATACCTGGCGAATGAGCACGAACCTTAGACACACAGATGAAAATCATATTATCGATATCATAGAATTCGTCAAGGGAATATCCGAGGCTAGAAAGAATGCACCAATAATTGTGTATGCTCCGAACATCAAGATTTATGGGAGACTTCGTCAGGCGTTCAAGAAGACGTGTTCGAACCTTTACATTGACTACTACCGAAGTGCAGGCACAATCGGCGTAGACATCAACAAAGATAGAGAGGTACCATTCCGGATCGCTATCGGAATAGGACTTGCTGAGGTGCCTTTACACTCATTCGACTGCCTAACGAACTCATATGCAGAGAGTCAATCCGCTCGGATTAATTCGGTTGATGCTGCGACATCTCAGGCCGTATCACGAGTCAAAGATCCGGAAGGGAAAGAGCCTTCAGAAGTGTTCTTTTTTGGTGCAAGGGCCGAAGATATTCAAAGGATGATTACATGGGGCCCGGGTAGACGAGTAGTCAAGGTCTGCAAAAATCGGTACGGCGTTATCTGCGATGAAGAACTAGGAAAGCCGACGGTAATGCCCGTGTTAAGATATTATGCGGATTCAAGGGACGAAAAAGCAGAACCGTATATCAAGAAAGTTTGGGACTCAGCAAATCCCCTTTATATAGGGCGAAGTGCTAAAAACGGGAAATTCCCTTATATTAATATAAGGGAAAAACCCGAAAATATTACTTCGCCCTATATAAAGGAAAACGAGCCTGATCGATATTTCGGTGCTCTATATTCAGTCCGGGTGAACAGAGATCAACTCATGACCACAATCGACACATACGATCAATACTTTCGATCCTACAAATTTCAGCATGCCGAGCAGTCAACCAAACCTAACAAAACTGGCAAATTCGAATACCGGCCGAGACCAACCAAGGATTGGACTAAACTCATGAAAAAGATGTTGTCCGGTGATGTTACCGTGGCCACATACCCGATAAGAGCAGACAGTCTAACCGTTCAATGCGCATTTGACTTCGACAACCACGGCGGCAATACTCCGGCTCGTCCGCGCCTTCAAGCAGCCAAATACTTCATCGAAGAGGTTCTTGGAATACAAGCGATACCGGAATCTACCGGATCTCCTGACAGTTATCATCTCTGGATACCGATAGTGCCGACACAGCCCGCAATTGTCCACGACTTCCTGAAGGCGGTTCTTGCCGAGTTGAAGAATGAATATCCTGATCTAGCTTGGCACGGTACCGAAGTATTTCCGAAGACGAAAAATAAACACCGAGCGTTGGGAGTCCCATTGAAATTGCCGCTGTGCATCAATAATAAGACAGGGAAACGTTCCGAACTTTTGGGCGATAATTTAGAGTCTGTCGATGCCATATTCATCACTAAATTGGCCGAGCTGCGAGAACCGGCTGAAGATTCAGTTAAGGTCGGCGAGCGCCTGTACATTCCGGCTAGATTATCACCTCCATCCTCACGTCCTGTTGTACTACCACATAGAAGATTTAATTCGATGAAGATGAGGCCCTGTATAGTGGCTGCACTTGGTAGGCAACTGAACGGCGGGGAAGGGCATGACATGCGAATCGCGGTTGTATGTGAGGCTCTTGCTTCGGGAAAGAGCCGGGACGAGATCGTCAAAATGTTTTCGGGCCAAGCCGACTATGACGAGGCAACAACGGCAATGCACGTCGATTATACAATAAACCGCGGGTATCATCCTTGGAAATGCTCTACTCTTCGCAATAGGTGTCCAGGTTTGGTTGACTGCGAAAGATGTCCGATTGCTCCTGTATTCGAGTATCCACTAGCCGAAGAGGAATCAGCAGCCGCACAAGATTCTTCAGTCGAGGTAAAGTAAAATATATATACTACAACAAGAATATAAATATATGAATTAGAAATTTTATGACCCTAAAAAAAGAAAAGTATTTGCACATTTCAATAGAGGCCGATCCACATATCGTGGCTCAAGTCATTGACAACGATAGAGCATACTTCAGAGACTATGGAGGCGCCGACTTCTATCGGCTAATGGTGAGAGGCGAAACCGTCGGCTATTTCCCGCCCATGACCGCCGTTCACGTGATGCGAAACGTCTACGGCAACATAACGAGAGAATATTACCTGCCACCCAAAAAATATTGGGAAGAACTCGAATATCGGTATAACAAGATGCTGCCCGACGAGATGGTATACCACATGCAGAAAGAAATCGAGCATTCGGCAGGACTATTTCACATAGAGTTGATCATGACAGTTGACGGGCAGCGTGTTGACCCTCGATACAAAGACGTCTACCATGAGACCGACGACTATGATGAGGACGACGAGTACAGCGATCAACGTGGGTCTTGGGAGATCTTGGATATTGTGTACAGAGAACGTGACTGGTGGCACAAATATGATGAAGGCCCGACATCTGTTTTGCCCGCAGGGTGTGTCTGGAGAATGCCCGCTCCACGTCTGCCCGAAAAAAGAGTGCCCGCCTCTCCCCAAGCCTTCTCCAGCAGCCCTCGATAGTACACAGCATAGAACTTCGATGCTGTTCTCTCGGGGTCTACCTCCCACTTGCGAGCATCCCTAATCACATAACCTATCTCCATGCCAGGGGCCAGTGGAATGCCTTGCTTCATGTGAGCCTGGACAGCCGAAGCTTCGGCACACCTGCGCGAATAGTTCAGCCTGCTAACCCTGCGATGGATTGCCAGCTCCTTGACATCGACTGCATCAAGATCGTCCATGTACCTCCTGTAGACTCCCCGAGCTTTCGATTCTATTCCTCTGAGATCCTTCAGGCTCCTTGCCGCGGCCAGGATCTCGAAGACCTCCTGCTGCATTTTATTGACGTACTCCGGGGTGTCCCCTTTCCGGGCCATTACTCCCCGGATCTTGATCTTGCCGGTGTTCAGCCTGCCAAAATAGCGGTTGTATGCACCTGTGCCATCGCTCATGGGCAGGAAGGTGATCCAGTCGTAGGTGTCCACCTCCGTGAGTATGCCAATCTCCTTCTCGACAGCCTCTTTGAACACCGATATAGGCTCGCCTATGACCCACAGGCAGTCCACGATGCCATGTAGGACCTCGTAGCCCATGTTCTCGGCCATCTCCTTGATCTGCCATGAGGAGTTCCCTGGAGGTTTCCGTAATCCTCTCGTGAACCTGGAATGGACTCTCTGCAATCACGCCGTTGATACGATGAGGCCATGACTCATAGTTCCTAGATTACCCACACAAAACAGGGAGGAACCGATAAAAGAATTCTCATATACAGCATAGTATCGTTTCGTTAACAAAGTTAAACCCTTCTCGAAGGTTCGGTGTTTAGAAGGTTTCTAACGTCAGAAATATAAATCCGCCATTTCTATAGCTCTCCATGAAGGAGGGCATGAGTTGAGACATTGGTCGCTTTTGGCACCGGTAGTGATTCTGATAACAGTCGTATCAGTGGCTGCCGTCTTTGCAAATGAAGAAGCTTCTCAGGGAGAACAAGCATCTGGTTTAAACGAGCAGAATGCGTCAGTCAGCGTCGTGAACCTCTCTGCCAGTTCCATCAACGAGAAATACGGCGGCGTAGAGCTAATTCCACGCCAGATCCTCTTTGGCAACCCTGATAAGGAGCACGTCGTAGAGAGTCCCGATGGAATGTGGCTTTGCTATCTGGCACCAGTCAATGGGGTGATGAACATCTGGGTAGGCCCTCTGGACAACCTGTCTCTGGTCAAACCTATCACCAACGAAACCGGCAGAGGGATTCACTTCTTCTACTGGATGTGGGACAGCCGCACATTACTCTACCCCAAGGATACCAATGGCGATGAGAACTGGACGATATACAGCATAGACAGAGTCACAGGTAATAAAAAGGCGTTGACACCTCTTAGGAACGTCAGCGCCTCGGTCTTGGCCGCCAGCCAGCAGATTCCAGGAGATGTAGTTTTAGCTCTCAACGATAGGAATCCGGAATATTATGACCTCTTCCGCGTCAACCTCACGACTGGAAAGAGTCAGATGATATTGAAGAACGATAACTTTACCTCATTCGTCCTCGATAATGACTTCAATGTGCGCTTTGCCACCAGAGCTACACTGGATGGCGGAGAGGTGATCCTCAAGCATCTTGATAACGGCGGCTGGTCGGAGTACATGAAATTGGGATTAGATGATGCTTCCAACACGGGGATCATCGGGTTTGATAGAAGCAATAAAATCATGTACATGTTCGATAGCCGAAAGCGTGATACTTCAATCCTGACGGCTACGAATACGACCACGGGTGAGACGAAGGTCCTGGCAGAAAGCCCTCTGGCGGATATAGACTCCGCGATCTACGATCCAACAGAACTCACGCCTCAAGCGGCATCCTACAATTACGATCGCAAGCATTGGATCGTCTTCAACAAGTCCATAGAGGGGGATCTGAATTTCCTGAGCACCGTTGCAGATGGAGAATTCAACCTTTATTGGCGCACCCTCGATGATAAAAAGTGGTTCTTTTTGTTTGCCAGGGACAACGGTTCGTTCAGGCACTATGAGTACGATAGAGATACTAAGAAAGTAAAGTACCTCTTTAGTTCGCCCAGAAACTTCGATAACCTGACCCTTTCGAAGATGCACACAGCGATCGTAAAATCACGCGATGGATTGAACCTGACCTGCTACTACACTCTGCCCGTCTGGATTGACAAAAATAGCAACGGATTGCCTGATAAGCCACTTCCCTTCATCCTTCTTGTGCACGGGGGCCCGTGGGCAAGAGACACTTGGGGCTTCAGACCCGCCCATCAATGGCTGGCCAACCGAGGATATGCAGTGATGAGCGTTAACTTTAGAGGTTCCACAGGCTTTGGCAAGAACTTCACCAACGCCGGAAACCTGGAGTGGGGAAGGAAGATGCAGGACGACCTCATCGACGCTGTCAACTGGTCCATAGAGAAAGGCATAGCGGATCCTTCCAAGCTAGTCATCATGGGAGGAAGCTATGGAGGTTACGCTGCCCTGGCGGGCATGACTTTCACTCCTAAAATCTTCGCCGCTGGTGTGGACGTTTGCGGGCCGTCGAACCTGACGTCCAACCTCTTGAGCATTCCCCCTTACTGGAAGCCCGAGTTAGAGAATGAGTTCAAAAGGGTGGGAGACTACAGGACTGCTGCGGGAAGGAAGCTATTGGCAGAGCGTTCGCCTCTGAACTATGTGGACAGGATAGAGAGGCCACTGCTGATAGCCCAGGGTGTGAACGATCCGAGGGTCAAGAAGAGCGAATCCGACCAGATCGTCAAAGCCATGCAGGAGAAGAATCTATCGGTAACCTACCTTGTATACCCAGATGAAGGCCACGGGTTCGTCAGGCCTGAAAATACGCTGTCCTATTACGCGGTCGTCGAAGCTTTCTTATCCAAGCATCTGGGAGGCAGGTACGAACCTATAGGAGAGGATTTCAAGAACTCCAGCATCACAGTTCCTTTCGGAAAAGGAGAGATCCCGGGCCTGATCGAAGCTCTGAACCAAACACGAACGTGAGGTTATTAAATCTCTAGCATTATGGACCTACCGTCATTGAAATAAGTCTTGACCCAGATATCTATCCGAGTTGTCTCAAGAAATCACTCACAAAACCTACGTCGGCTCTAGCCCCTCCGAAAACAAACACTACCTCTCCCCAAGCCATCTCAAGCAGACCTCGATAGTACGCAGCATCGAACTTCGATGCTGTTCTCTCTGGGTCCACCTCCCGCTTGCGGGCATCTCTAATCATGTAGCCTATCTCCATCCAGGTGCCAGTGGGATACCTGGTTTCATATGAGCCTGCATGCTTAAGAAAACTATTTCTTCAAGTACCTAATAGTGTAGCCTAAGATATGATGAAAGAGGAAGGGGAAGGGGATAATAAATCCAAGACAAAAAAGCATAAATTTGATCGTAAATTTCCAGCTGAATTAAGCACAAAGCATTACCTTTTGCTTTTAGCATCTTTATCTATTATTTTTATTGTTTTTATATCTCAACCATATAGGGAAGAGAGATTATTGGAATGGATTAAGGTTGTTGGCCCGTTGATTATCTCATGGCCCCCCGTTGTCGTAGTTGCCATCATCATTTTTCGCGAGCCGTTGTTTGCACTCATCAAAACGTTCTCGGAATCGCCCGAGAGCAAGGCAGAATTAGGTCCTTTTAAGTTTCAACTCGGGCATCCCATATTACCTCCCCAGTTTAGTGCGGCAATCGAGGAAGAGGGCTTTTTGAAAATTGATATGAGCGAAGATATTGGGGAAATACGTCAACAGGGTCAGGAAGGATCAGTGGTCGGTTTTGCTGTAGCCTATGCGATGCAGGCAGCCATAAAGGCAAAAACAGGCGAAAAGGTTGTCTTATCGCCACGGAGTATTTACAATGCGGCTAAAGAATATGATGGGACGCCCATTGATGTAGACGCAGGGGCCTCACTGAGTTCCGCACTGAAAGCGACGGAGAAAATCGGTGCCTATCTCGAATCTGACTGGCCCTATTCTCATAGGACTAATCCAAACCCCGGGACGAATCCTGCTTATAAGATATCGAGTTACTCGGAGGTTAAGGGAGTTGACGGAATAGTAAACGCAATGAAACAAGGCAAAGTTGCCTTGATTGGTGTTACGGCAACAGAGGAATTCATGTCGGATGATGCCAGGAAAAACGGAAAGATTGTAATAAGGCTTCCCCTAAGAATAGTTGGAGGGCACGCCATTTGTCTGGTTGGTTACGACCAGAAACTTGCCGAATTCAAATTCGCCAATTCTTGGGGCAATGACTGGGGCGCAAAGGGGTTTGGTACTATTCGGGACTCGGATTTGTCTCAAGTACTAGGCGTAGCATACACTCTAGAGCTGTAGCTATGCACAAGACAACTCACTCATCTAAGCTTTGAGCGTTTATGAGGGTTTCGTTGAGAGGACAAGAAATCTCCCTGGGAAAGTTTGGATCTCCCGCTACCTCCATTCCCAGGATGCTCAAAGGGACCTGGAAGTCGGGAGAGAACCTGGATTCGTCCCTCTCTCCGCAAGGGAACAGGTCTTTCTCGGCCAGATACCGCTGATCCTGTCTGACGTCCACATTGTAAAGCTCGGCAGCATAGCGGGTTTGTATCTCGATCTTTTCGGCCACTTTCCTGTTGGCGTAGATCCTGTGGCCCTCGAAAGTCCCGAAGATGCTATTGAAGCTGCACTCCTCTACCCTGAACCGGTTTTCCAGAGCTTGAATCATCTCCCAATGGGCATGAGGATCTTTCAGGTGCATGTAGAAAGAGGGAGGATAAACGGCGCTGATCCTTTCAAGTCCTCTCTCACGGCTCCAGAGTTCCACGCAGCCCTTGAAGTAAGAGTCGAAAATCCACATGTTGTCCTCTCCCCAAAGGCTCTGAATAGAGCCAGCTTTCTCCCGAGGCTATCTTCTTACAGGGCGGAGAGGATAAGGGCGAGGCGTGGGAGGAGGGTGAATGTGATTGGTGATTTATTAGCCTAGACTGTGTGGCAGTCGTCGCAAGTGCGCTCTTTCCTAGCCCGATCCTTCATCATCTCCACCAGCACCGAGAAGATTGCAGCCTCCAGGGGATCATCAAATGCATAGAAAGCCTCGCTGGAGTGCTTCTTCACCATCTCGGCTAGCCTCTGGCCGTAGATCTGGTCCTCCTTCTTCAAGGCCCTGCTCGCCTTCAGCCACCTGGCCGAGACCTCCTTGGCTCCCATCCTAACGCTCTCAAAGCTCCTGCCCATAGCTACTCACCCAGGCAGAACTCTCTTGGCCATGGCTCCTCCTCTTTTTGCCAGCTCTCCTTGCTCCAGTTCTTCTCTTCCAGCCTCATTCGGATCATCTCATCCACGTCCGAGGGCCTGGCGTGGAAGATCTCCTCGAGTATCTGCTTGGCCGTCTCCAACTCAAGGATCCTGGTATTTACCGTCGACCTGGGACAAAGTGGTCTAGCCCCTCGTTTCCACGGCAATTTGATCATGTCCAAGCCTCCAGAGTGGTCTGGTTCTTCTGCGTGCTCATCATAGATCACGCATATCATCGAAATAAAATATTGGGTCGGCATTTCTTCAATACCAACCCTGAAGTTCCATTGTCAATTTCTCGGGCGGGAAGGCTAACAGTTTCGGTCTTGAGAGGGCTGATATCCGCTCCGATGTCAGATTGTATCTAACTGACTCACCCTGAAGCAGCTTGTATTCTTCTCCAGATAGTGTGTAGGCGTAGTTGAACTGATCTACCAGCACAAAGTATTTCGGAGATAGCAATAGACCGCTATCTGATCTGTTATTTGTGACTCTAACCTCGAACTGATACTGCTTGAATAACTGATCTCCAGTCGGTATCTCGGTTATACCATATAGACGAATGGATAGATTCTTATCAGAAGCTTCTGGAACGCCCGACCATGATACGCTGTACACGGTTCCTGTTGGCGACTCTACACGTATTCGCTTGATCTGCGCCGCCGATTTACCGATACTGAATACATACAACTCACGATCATGGTAATCTGAGCTATCAATGCGAAGCTTTTGAGCTGCGTCGTAAAACCTATCATCTGAGTCGACCACCTGTAATTTGAGCATGTCAGCTATTCCTTGTCCATTAATGGTAAACGGTGAGAATACATCGAGAGCAAACCCATTGGCTCCCATCGGAATCATGCCCCAGATCTGTATGGCACCATCAGATGTATTCACAGGGAAGCCATAGGCAGCGGTGTTCAATACCAGCAGTGCAAAAATTAGAGCTAAGCCAATCCTTCTAATCATTTTTGGTCTCATGATAAGCCCTCCCAGACTTGTTATCGGTAGCTCTTACGAAATAGTTTTTGGTCTGCCTTAATAAGTCGGCGTTTCTGGTCCCTGGGCTATATCCACGCCTTCGACTCTTCTGCACGCTTCGTAGCTCTCGGCCCCCGTAGGAGTAGAATACTCTGTCGCATTTCCGGACAAGACAATCACTATTGGCTATCTGTCGTCTCAATGGTCCATATATTCTCATGGTCGACAGATAACTGCCTCATTTTGAGGCATATAATGTGGGTGACACGAAAGCAACCTCGCTCTAAATTTAGACTAAGGTTGGCCAGGCATGGTCGCGAATTGGTGGGCTGAGGCTTGAGGACCTGGGCCGAAGGGAGATCTAAATCACAGTAAAATAAAATAATTTTTCGCATATCTGTTCTTCTACGGGACTTTTAAATTTCAAATTCTAGAAATGGTGGTAAAGATTATAAAATTTTTGGACTTAATAATAGAATAAAAAGAGTCCCGAGCCCTTCCCTATGGGAGGGAATAGTGTGCTCAGGCGCCGCGCGAGCTGCTCCTAACCGCAAGCGGGAACATTTTCCATAGCGGGGGAATAGCTCTGCGATAGATTTATTCGTTTCCCACTCCAGATAATTCTGTATCTTAACACACCAACTAGATTACAAACGGGACCAATATTATCCAATAACTGCCATTCATTTAAGTGTAATCAGGATTTCTTATTACATATACCTCATGACTAAGAATATCTCCATTGCTAGTCCTACAAGTATCTTCATGAGTGCTAAAATCCGATGCATTAAGTATATCTTCGACCGGGGAAGACCATGCTTCGGCTAAAGCTTCAATGGTGATAGTTAAAAAAGAAAAACCCCAATTGGAATCCTTAATGGGAACGTCTCTTCTGTTAGGTTGATTTATAACCAAAACGTTATCAATCAATTGAATATTAATTCCACTTTTCTCAAGTGCATTTTTAGTAGGATAAAATTCACTCTCGCTTAAAATTTTTACTTCTTCTGATAATTTGTAATCTTCAATTATATCTTTATGATTCACCCAGCCATCTTTATTATATCCTATTGGCAGGTTTTTAATATTTCCTCTACAATTTAATATAATTCTGGCACAATTATTCTGCGTCCATGGATAGTTAACGCTACCATAAATTAAATCAGCCTGTTCTGAAGCCCAACTAGCTAAGATATCCTTCTCTATAATCGGGGTTGCGGAGTCTCTCGCTATTTTAGCCGTAGAACCTATTATAATGCCACAGATATCACCGTGTCTAATTGAATGAAGACCTCCCACTGTTATGGTACCACTTATATGAAAAACATCTATACAAGCATGCATAACAGGCTTTCCATCTCTATTATAAGCTAGTCTTAGGTTATTTTCCATATGACGTTTAATTTTCGTATTTCTTTTTGATGGGAATGTCGCGTTATGTTTAATTCTGTCGAACATTTTTTTACCATTTATAGTTATCCAATCTTGTGATTTTATAATCAATTTAGCAGTTTTCTCTCCTACTTGTATGTATAAATTAGCGTCAATACTTGGACACAACCAACTACAAAGGTCTTCGAGTGAACATTTGCGATCTCTATCTTCACTTCGCCAGTCTGACTTGCTATAAAAAAGCAAACCATTTTTTGATGTAGGAGGCGTCTCAAGCCATACTCGTACTTGCGTCCCTCCTTCACGCAGCAATTCTGAAGAATCTGCTTTTCTTAGTATTGGGCGAGAGTCCAAGCCTTCGTAAAATTCTAGAACAAGGGTATCATAAAGAGCGGCATCGAATCGGCGAGTAACGACCTTTATATGCTTACCTATCATAAATGTTGAGAAGAAGCCGATACCGAACATACCGGTCGATTGATATCCATTTGATATAAGTCCTGAAAATTCATTAATCATTAAAGTAGAACCCCAATAAGATTTACCAAAATCCAAAAAGGGTCCAGTTAGGACCTCCTTCGACATACCAATCCCACTATCTTCTACTTCTAGCCAATCGCCTTCAGAATCTTTTCCTATGCGTACGTAAATATCGCCCCAATCAATAGAGCGTGACTCAATTATTCTCCTAGCGCGAATTGCATCGCAACCATTTTGAATAAGTTCTCTGAGAGGAATAACGGGTTTTTTGCCGTAGAGATGTTCCCCACCTAATTTCTTTATCAAAGATGGTAGGTTAGTAATCTTAATTTGTGCGTCTATTGGAATCCAATCCTTTGTTGGAACCAATTCGGCTAAACGATTGGCATCTTCTATGCCTGCTACACCACGTACCTCTAGCCTTTCCCTTCCTATATCTGCAAGTAAAGCATCGATTTGGCACAGCTCTCGGTCAATCATTTTTAGTACATCAAAACATAACCACCATGCCGATGCTTCTTCAACCGGGAATTGATCTCCCGATGTAAATTTCAATCGATTATTCTCTACAAGTGGCTGCTGTAAATGCCCTTGGAAAACCCAATGGTCTCTGCTTATTTCAGAGGGCTTACGTAGAATCCTTAGAAAGGGGGGCGCTCTACTTGCGTCAATATGAACAGCGTCAGCAGCGCGAAGTAAACAGGCTAATTTTATAGGATCTATGGCCCAATCTGAGGGATATCCCGGCAAAGCGCCGATATCAGATGGAAACTTCTTAGTAAGGCTCGAGACAGGTAGCCAATGGCTTTGGGCGATTTTACCTATTACTGGTCCATATTTCCTGCGAAGCTCTGCATTTTCTATTAAGTAATATTCGTTACTTTCATCTTTCCATGATTTATCGCAGAGTTGCTCAGCACGTTTTGCATGAAGTCCTCGCAATAATTCCTCTGTGGCTTGGCGAACTATCTCGTTATCTGGATTATCGATCTCCTCTCCGGTAGGAGTGCGATCCAATTTTTCCTTCAATAGGCATGCAATGGTATCATTCCAAGAGGATTCCTTTTTTAGTTGATCAATTCCTTCAGGATAAGCAACGAGCCCCATGCCTAAGTCATGAATTAGAAAAGACCCGCCGAGCACAAAAGCTTCCATAGGATTAATCTTAAATTTGCTTCCAGAAACCAAGCTTGCGAGATGCCATAAGGAATCCGAGTGGCTTATGTCATGTATAGTGAAGTCTGGCAGGCTACGGGCTATTTCGCCAGCAAGATATTTGGCATGTTTTCGAAAGTCGTTATACTCTTTTCTTAGACCATCTCGGAAATCTGATGTTTCATCCTGGTTATTATAACCTAATGATTCCTTCCATAAGCGTGATTCTTGGTACTCAGGCATCAAGGGATTATTGTGCTAATAGATAGTAATACTTTTTGGATTCTTCAAATTATTAAAATATGGAACTTTATCCTATATTCCGCACTAACGCTTTCAATCTCAAACATTTTAGGCTTATTTTTAACAGCAAGCAAGCAGCAAGTAAGTTAAAGGGAATTTTTGAGCCCTCTGGTGCTGTCAAAAGGGAGCTTGCCCTCAAGGCGAACCATGGCTACAGGGGAACGGATAGATACCCAGATCACATCCAAGATGAAAGGAGAGGTTGCGCAGGTGAAGGAGGAGAAGCCGAGGAAGCCTATTGCTAAGGGCATAATGGTGATGCTCAGAGGGACGGCTGAATCCTTGAAGTGACCGATGGAAAACATAATAGCTGCCTGATGGTATATGCCTCTGGCTTCAGCGTCACAAGGTTCTCTGAGCCATCAGAAGGGGGATGGCCGGGGTCAGTCAATTTAGGGAGCATGGGAGTAAGACTGTCTCCCAGCCAAATCTACTACATAGTAGTAGTGGTCTAAAAGGATCAACTGTGCGTTGCGAAAGTGATTTCAGGCTCCCCCCTCAAAGGGATAACTGGAGCCAGCCATAAAGGGAGTATGAAAGGGGAAGCTGACTCCATAGACCTAATAGGATATCATTGAATAATAAGCTTTTGATATCAAAATATTAAAACTTCTTAAGCTATACATATATAAAGTTTAATAAATTAAAGTGTGGTTGTGCCTATAAGAATAAATCCAGCCAGGCAAAGGATTAGTATGATCGCTCCGAATATGATGTAGTACTACTAATCCGGCGCAAAAAGAAGGCTTCATCGCCATATCTTCAGCTTGCCTAGCAGCCTGCCTAACGGCTTATTTTTTGCCCTACGCATGATCTTCTTAGCTTCTCCTTAGGCAGGACCCCGATATCTCGGGCTACCCTGGCATTCCTATAAAGCTGGCTGGATAGTCTTGGAACTTTCCCGTCTCTTACTATAGTTTTTCATGATTCCTGCCGCGCCTCTTTCAATTGCCATCCTATATCCAACAGTGCAAAAACAATAGCTCCAAGTAGCGGGGTGATCACTACTTTCAACCACACTTCTGTCGGAATCGCCACCCAGGTCGTCTCATAAGCCTCCGCCACGCCCAAATCCTTGATGGGGAAGTAAAACATTGCCACCCCTACGATTGCAATGAGCAAACAGAGCCCCGAAAATAGCCGCAACCACATTTTCAAACCTCCTTTAACTTCGCCAGAACCCCTGGGTTTCTGAGTAGTTGTTAGCATAAGTGTCTTTTCTATCTCGGAAATGGCCAACCAACAGGATGCCAAGATTAAGCCTCCTCAGGACGTGCGACCTGAATCCACCGCACTCCATTTAGCGCCCACATGTTCATGAGATGAGGGAAGAGGTGCAGGGTGGGAGGAGGACCGCAAAGCAATACATTATCCACACCAGCAGATGGAAGTTGTTTACCAAGCTTTGTTTTTAAGATCAGAAAGTTTTTAAGAAATATCGAGAATGTAGAAAGAAAGGATCACAAAATTATGCCCGAACTTCCCGAGGTAGAAATCCTCCGGCAATATGTAGATGCGACATCCCTCCATCAGACCATAGAAAAAGTCGAGGTGAAGAACTCCAGAATATTGGAGAAGATCTCCACAAAGGACCTGATGGAAAGCCTGACCGGACGCCAGCTTCGCTCCACCTCCAGGCATGGCAAGCTTCTCTTCGTGCAGCTCGAATATCGTCTCTGGCTCACTATCCACTTGGGGATGACAGGCTGGCTACATTACTTCCAGGATATTAAGGACGAACCGATCCACGATCGTCTGCTTGTCACCTTTGATAATGGAAATCACCTGGCCTACAGCGACCAGAGGATGTTCGGTCGGATTGGTCTCGCTGAGGACCCCCATCTTTTATCCAGGGAAAAAGGTCTAGGACCAGATGCCCTGGACCTGAATCCTACTACCTTCTTGGAGCTGATGCAAAAGAGACGAGGCATTATCAAGCCTGCACTACTTGACCAACATCTGATGGCGGGTCTAGGCAACCTCTACGCTGATGAGGCTCTTTTTCAGGCGGGCATCTGTCCCAAAGCCAGATTGAGCAGCCTGGCTGAGGACCGGCTGGAAAAGCTGTTTCAATGCATTCAGATAGTTCTTAACACAGCCATCTCCGGCCAGGCGGATTTCAGTGCCCTGCCAGATTCGTATCTCCTGGCCCACCGAAGCCCTGGCGAAATGTGCCCCCGGGATGGCAGCCCTCTGATGCACAGAAAGATTGGAGGGCGCACCACATACTATTGCCTCCAGCATCAACAAATGTAAAGATCAATCATTTCTCTCCATCGCCAGCCATTATCGACCTTCTACTTTGCCAGCTCCGTTTTCCAATAGGCATTATACCAAAACTTGTGGCCTTCTACTTTCTGTCTCTCGTCGCAAGCAACCCAGCCCCATTTGATCAGAGCTCCCAAAGCCCTGACCAATCTCCGCTCTGCCCTCACCCAGTCCACATAGGAAGAGATCTCAAGCCCCATTGCTTTGGTTCTGGCTGAGTGCATGGATAACCTTAGGAAGGTTGCCCGGACCATTAGGAAAAGGAGGAGGGATTGATGATGAGCCTAAAGGTCCACGCAGGAGGATAATCACTATTTCAATCCATTAATTGGGATGTTCTCTGCAAATTAGATAACAACTCATTTCCTTTTGCTGTCGTTTTAAATGAATCATCTTCCTTTGTTATCATTTTTCTATTAATAAGCCAATCCAGGTAAGCTCCAGCACTTTTGAAGTTGAGGTTGGCCTTATACACGATTTCAGTCTTCTTGGCCCCATCTTTGCATATGAGGAGTATGTTTCTAGCGATCTCCAATTTATCACGTTTCATAAGAAGGGGCCCTCCTTTTGCGATGAGACATATGGCTATGTCTCGAAAAGCATTGGTTTATGATCGAACGCTCAGCCTGTTCAGTTGCGCTGTTTGGTACTGCCTCATAAATTGCCGTTGATTGTTACTTGACATACCCCTTTTGGTGTTGCGTTGCAGTTATGAGCGGCCAGGAAAAAGCCAAATCTTCAACTGTCATATGAGTATC
>JBGQAL010000121.1:0-8398 GCA_041494285.1 Methanotrichaceae archaeon | reverse complement strand
CGTCCTTGGCTTCGACTGGCACTCTTCGGGCACGACCACCGTTACTACCGGTGCGCTGAAAATGGCGGTGTCTCCACAGCGGCATGGAATCGCTGTCGCTGGCGGCAAGGGCAAGACATCTGGAAAAACGCCGGCGGATATCCAGAAGCTTGGCGATGCCTTCTCCTTTGGGTCCCAGAAGATAGCGGAACTGGTTAGAGCAAGCAGATTGTCCGCCAAAGTTGATAATGCCCTGGTTCAGGATGGCTACCAGCTCTACCACCATACTTTCCTATTCACCGAGAATGGCGAGTGGGCTGTGGTTCAGCAGGGCATGAACGATTCTTTCGCCCGGCGATACCACTGGCTATCAGACCGTGTTAAGAGCTTCGTGGAGGAGCCTCACAGCGCCATCTGCTCTGAGCGGCAGGAGCAGACCGTCCTGGACCTGACGGCTCATGAAAGTGAAGCTAACCGAAAAGCCACTCTTGATATCGTCAAAGATGGCCCGTCCCATATTGGGTTTCGTCCGGCTCAGCGCAGCCTGCTTGACTTCGGAGATTCGAGGCCCAGTCCAGTTCCGGAACTTTTCATGCCAATGCGTCACGAGCTAATCGCGTCCCTGGATATCGACGAAGCTGGCAGAAAAGCTCTGCAGATGGCCTACGAGCTGCAGCCCTCCAACTATGAGGAACTGGTGGCCCTCCGGGGCCTGGGGCCAAAGCGTATCAGGGCCCTAGCTTTGATATCAGAGCTTGTCTACGGAGCCAGCCCAAGCTGGAAGGACCCCGCAAAGTTCGGCTTTGCTCACGGAGGAAAGGACGGGATTCCCTTCCCCGTGGACAGGGAAACCTACGACAGTTCCATCAGAACCCTCCACGAAGCGGTAGAGGGTGCTAGGCTAGAAAAGAAGGAGAAGTACGAGGCCATAAAACGGCTGAGCAATTTGTGTGGTGAATCGGCCCAGCCGCATGACGAAGGCTGAAGTAGAGACGGCAAGTGCTTATAAAATTCTCTACACAAGCTTTATTTCCTTTAAATGGCACCGAAGATTCCAGGAATTTACGAGGAATGCTATGCGACTTTCCATGGACTTGGAGCTACAGGATATACCAGGACAGCTAATGCTGGCGTTACAGCCCTTAAGGGATAGCAAAGCCAACATAATCAGCGTGGTTCACCATAGAGACAGGAAAACTCCCAGGGGCATGATCCCAGTTCGCTTCGTTGTGGAGATGGACAGGTCCCGGCTAGAAACCGTCAAGAAGCAGCTTCAGGACAGCGGCATCTCCGTGGTTCGGGCTGGCGAGGACCGTTTCATCGAGGCAATCTCAGTTGTTCTTGTAGGCCACATCCTGGACAGCGACCTGGGAGACACAGTCAAAAGGATCGATTCCACAGGGTTTGCTGAGGTGATGGACCTCTCCTTGACCATGCCGGGAGTCGATGATCCCTCTTCAGCATACCTCAGGATTCGCGCTACAGGCAAGTCCGAGATCCAGAAGGCTTTGGCCATCCTGCGTGAAGTAGGCGCGGAGAAGAAGCTTCTGGTGATTGAGCCTATCGAGGTGGAGGCAGTATGAGAGACGTCAAGATCGCCCTGGTGGGATACGGGATCGTGGGTCACGGCGTTGTCGACGTTCTAAACAGAAAGAAGAAGATGCTTCGTGAGATAGGGCTCAATCTGAAGCTCATAAGCGTCACAGATCACACTGGCACAGTGGTCAGCGAGGACGGTATCGATGCCGAGAAGATCCTTGGTGAGAGAACCCTGCAGAACGTTGCCACGACCAGCATGAAGGGAAAAGAGGCCATAACGGCCATCGACTCGGACCTTGTGGTAGAGGTCACTCCTACAAACATAGTCCACGGTCAGCCCGGACTTGGCCATATGGAAGTAGCGCTCTCAGGTGGCAAGCACGTAGTAACCTCGAACAAGGGCCCTCTTGTTGTCGCCTACGGCCGTCTAGATAAGCTGGCGCAGGACAACGGAGTGATGCTCAAGTTCGAGGCCACCGTTGGTGGAACTATGCCTCTGATAAGCCTGGTGGAGCGAACGCTGGTAGGAAACACCTTTTATGGGATTCGGGGCATCTTCAACGGAACCTGCAACTACATCCTGACCAGGATGACCGAGGAAGGCATTCCCTACACCCATGCCCTGAGCGAGGCCCAAGACCTTGGTATTGCCGAGGCCGATCCCAGCTATGACGTAGAGGGCGTGGACACCGCCGGCAAAGTTGTGATCCTAGCCAACGCCTTGTTCGACATGAACATAAATTACAGCGACGTGGACGTGACAGGCATAACTGGTGTCACTCCCGAGGCTCTAGCCCTGGCGAAGAAGCGTGGGTACGTGATAAAGCTGATAGGAGACGTGCCAGCTCTCACGGTCCGACCCACGCTAGTCCCCATCGGTAGCCCGATTGCAGTAGCAGGGACGCTCAATTCTGCAGCGATCTACACCGACTTGTCAGGGACCATTACAGTTACTGGCCTTGGTGCTGGCTCCATCGAGACCGCAAGCGCCATACTGAGCGACATAATCAGCATATACAGGACCAAGCGAATCGACGCTATATTCTGAACATGACCAGCTTCCTCAGGTTCGCCGAGCTATGTCAGAAGGTCGAGGAGATCAGCGGCTCGCTCGAGAAGATCGATCTTGTTGCAGCATTCTTGAAAGAACTTGAAGATCTGGAGCTCGGCACAGTTTCCAACTTCGTAATGGGGACGATTTTTCCTGACTCCGAGACGGTTCTGGGGTTGGGGCCCAGCCTCCTTTACGAAGCAATGACTAGAGCGTGCGGCTGCACACTTGGCCAAATACAGGAGACTCTAAGGACTACTGGAGATCCCGGGCTGGTGGCCTATGCCGTGGCAGAGAAACGTCGGCCTCTCAATCTGGCGGCCTTCGGCGAGACCGCCGCCCTGACAATCTCCGAGGTTTACCAAAGGTTTGTATCGATATCGAAGGCATCTGGCAAACGAAGCCAGGAAGCAAAGGTCAAACACCTGCAGTTTCTCCTCGGGGAAGCGTCTCCCCTGGAGGCAAGGTACATTGCCAGGCTGGCCATGGAGGATCTACGAATTGGAGTGGGCGAAGGCGGAGTTAGAGACGCCATTGCCAAGGCCTTTGGCCAGCCCGCGGACCTGGTCGAGCGCGGGTACAACCTCACCAACGATATGGGACTGGTGGCTCAACAAGCCAAGCACGGTACCCTTTCCAGTCTCAACGTAACTATCAACCACCCTATCAAAATGATGCTAGCCCAGCTCGGGGAAAGTATACCCACAGCCCTTCATGAGATGGGCACAGGGGCTGTGGAATGGAAGTTCGACGGCGCTAGGGTCCAGATCCACAAGGACAATGAGAAGGTACGCATCTACTCTCGCCGCTTGGAGAACATCACATCCTCTCTGCCAGAGATATCGAAGGCGACTATCAAGCAGGTTAAGGCAAAAAGAGCCATCCTGGACGGAGAGGCAGTGGCCACCGGAGATGACGGTCGGCCCAGGCCTTTCCAGGACATCCTCAAGCGGTTCCGCAGGAAATACGACGTGGAGAAGCTCGCAGCTCAGATTCCCCTGCATCTTCATCTTTTCGACCTCGTCTACCTGGACGGAAACAGCCTGATAGATCGCCCGCTCAACGAGCGACGCGAACTCTTGGCCAGCATCGCCGATCCTGAACTTGTTGCATCCCAGGTGCTAACGAACAAGCCGGAGGAGGCAGAGAGGATTTACAAGGAAGCTTTGGCAGCCGGCCACGAGGGGATCATGATCAAGAACCCGGCTTCTGTTTATGCTCCTGGCAAGCGCGGCAAGAACTGGCTGAAGATCAAGCCTGTCATGGAGACCCTGGACCTGGCCGTAATAGGGGCCACCTGGGGCGAGGGAAGAAGAGCCAATCTCTTTGGTTCATACCGCCTGGCCTGTGCTGACCCTGAGACAGGAAAACTGCTGGACATAGGCTGGGTGGCCACTGGATTGACAGACGAGGTTCTGGCCGAACTCACAGAGATGTTCAAAGATCTGATCCTGGTCCAGAAGGGCATGGAAGTGGAGCTGAAGCCAGCGGTGATCTTTGAGGTGGCCTACGAGGAGATACAGAAGAGCACCAACTACTCGTCAGGATTTGCCTTGCGGTTTCCGCGTCTGGTAGCAGTCAGGGACGACAAGTCGGTCGAAGAGGCGGACACCTTGGAGAGGGTGATCTCCATATACCAGTTGCAAAGGGGTCGCAACCCCAAAGGTCAGGTCAAAGTATAGGTGACGATGATGATAACCAAGAGGCTGGAAGAGCTGAAGGACGATGATCTCCGCTGGCTGTTGTCGAGGCAGGTAGGAATCCAGGATGTGCTGCCCAATGTGAGCGAGATTATCACGGAAGTGGCATCGGAGGGGGACAAGGCGCTTTTCAAGTACACCGAGAAGTTCGACGGTGCCAAACTGGAGAGCCTGCGTGTGACACAGGAGGAGATAGCCGGAGCTTACGAGGCGGTGGACGAAGATCTCATGGACTCTCTGGGACAGGCAGCGGAGAACATCTTCGCCTTTCACAGCGAGCAGAGGGAACGAGACTTCTGGCTTACGGAAGTCACTCCAGGCGTCCTGGTGGGCCAGAAGGTAGTGCCTCTGGAATCCGTGGGGGCCTACGTACCCGGCGGCAGGGCTTCCTATCCGAGCTCCGCTCTTATGACCGTCATTCCGGCCAAGGTTGCGGGGGTGCCTAGGATTGTGGTGTGCACTCCACCTGGAACCGACGGGCAGATCAATCCTCTGACATTGGTGGCGGCGGACATGGCCGGTGCCGACGAGATCTACAAGCTCGGAGGGGTCCAGGCAGTAGCCGCCATGGCTTTCGGCACTGAGAGTATAGACAGAGTGCACAAGATCGTAGGGCCCGGAAACATCTATGTCACTGCTGCCAAGCTCCTTGTTAGAGAGGCAGTGGAAATAGACTTCCCGGCGGGTCCGAGCGAGGTTCTGATAATAGCCGATCGAACCGCCAACCCTGGAGTTTTAGCGGCGGACATGATCGCCCAGGCTGAGCACGACCCCAACTCCATGGCCATTCTGGTTACCACCGATGAACTGATGGCCCAAGCAGTGGCTGAGGAGGTGTACATTCAGGCTGAGGCTGCTGCCCGGGGGAATATCGTCAAGCAGAGCCTAGAGCACTGTGCCGTCTTAGTTGCCAGCAGCCTGGTGGAGGCTGTCGATTTCTCCAACGCGTTCGCTCCGGAGCACCTGGAGATCATCACTGTCAATCCTATGGAGGTCATGGAAGAAATCCAGAATGCTGGAAGCATCTTCCTAGGAAGTTTCACGCCTGTCGCCGCCGGCGATTATGCCAGCGGGACAAACCACGTTCTCCCTACTTCAGGGTACGCTCGTGTATTCTCCGGGCTGAACGTAGACCACTTCACCAAGAAGATAACGGTGCAGATGATCTCCGAGGACGGGCTCCATGCCCTGAAGAACAGCATCGTTCCCCTGGCCGAGGCCGAAGGTCTATTCGCTCACGCCGAGTCGGTGAAAAGAAGGCTGGATAAGAAGGAACTGATTTAAGCCAGGGAAGCCAATGGGATGATTTGAGCCTGACCATTCAATTTTTCGGAACCTTATCCTTTTTCCTCTTGTGCGGGGCTGGGAGGCTAAATATTTCGGGTTCCGGGAAGACATTTTTCACGACAGCTTATTAAGGTAAAGCAGCTATTAAATGATATTTCAAATTGGAATGGTGATCCTAGAAATGAAGATTCAGAGTTCATTTTTCTTGCTTGCTTTGGTGACAGTGCTTATGACAACAGCGATGGCTGCCAATCCTACAGATATTATAGCACCTGTCCAGCAGCAAATCAACCAGGCTCAAGGGGATCTCCAACAGAAAATAGTTCAACATATTGCGGAGGGCAACCTGACGCCGGAGCACCTCCAGAAGGACGTTAACGTCACCAAAGAGGAGCTAACGAAGAAGGCGGCGGGAGATTAAGCAGAATGCCAGCGTAGCTCAGCAACAGCTCCAGCAGAAAGCTAAGGAGGAGGTCAAGATCCAGGTCAACCAAGTCAACCAGAAGGTCCAGCAGCCTGGATTTGAGTCGACATTAGCCGCAGCAGGCATCTTGGCCACCGCTTACATTCTCCGGCGAAGAGATTGAAGCTGGTTTTAAGATCTTGATTTACCGCAGCAATATGTGTCGAATACGTCGAAGGATTTGACAACTCAAAGAATAAGGCTAACATATGGTTAATCGGAAAGGATGCCTCTAATGCAGGATGACCAGGAAACCAGAGATAAACGGAAGGCTTCAGCGGCTAGGCTTTCGGTCATCTCCAACTCCACCCTTGTGCTGCTAAAGCTGGTCATAGGCACAGCCATCGGGTCGGTTTCTGTGATCTCCGAGGCCATCCATTCAGGCGTTGATCTGCTGGCAGCAGTGATTGCATGGTTCGCTGTTAGAATCTCTGGCAAGCCGGCCGATCGGGATCACCCATTTGGGCACGGAAAAATAGAGAATATCTCTGGGACAGTGGAAGCCCTGCTCATCTTCCTGGCAGCCTGTGGTATCATCTTTGAGGCAGCTAAAAAGCTGGCAAATCCCCAGCCGCTTGAAGAGCCGGGGTTGGGTGTTGCAGTAATGCTGATATCGGCTGTGGCAAACATAATGGTCTCACGAAAACTCTTCAGGGTGGGAAAGGAGACCGACTCGGTTGCCCTCCAGGCAGACGCATGGCACCTTCGAACGGACGTATACACCTCCGCAGGTGTTATGGGGGGGTTGGGAATAATCTGGTTTGGGAGGATTCTGTTTCCCGAAGCCGATCTCAAATTGGTGGACCCTTTGGTGGCAATAGGAGTAGCGCTTTTGATAATCAAGGCCGCTTACAAGCTCACGATCGAGTCTGCCCGTGGCCTTATGGACGTTAGCCTACCCCTCGATGAGGAGGAAAAGATTCGAAAGTGCATAGCGGCATTTGCTCCCACAGTACGAGGATTTCATAGGCTTCGCACCCGCAAGTCAGGACCATACCGTTTCGTAGAGTTTCACGCTAGGGTCGACTCATCCATGTCCATAAATGAATCTCACAGGATCACTGACATGATCTCGTCATCCATAAAAGAGTGCCTCCCAAACACTGTTGTCACTATTCACATTGAGCCCTGCAACTGTACCCTAGCCACCGATGAGTCATGCGGATGCCAGCTCAGCGAGGATGAACTAAAAGCTATACGAGCGAAATCCGAAGACAATACGGAATGACTAATGGGAAAGAGTGCGAATTGATAACTATGCACTTTTGAGGGCTCAATTGTAAGATGGTCGTGGGACTACGGGTTATGTGACAAAAAAGTCGTGAGGATTCGTGAGGATATATGTTCAAGAAGATAATGATTGCCACCGATGGATCCGAGCCTAGCAATAGGGCGGCGAGGCTGGGAATAGACTTGGCTCGGGTTCACAACGCCCAGGTTGTGGCCGTGTATGTGGTGGACGTGAACCGGCTGATCCAGCTTCCCGGATACACGATGATTCCGGGCTTAAAGGATAAGCTGCTGGGGCTGATGATTGAAGAAGGTAGGTATGTCACGGAAGAGATAGAACAGATGGCCCAAGCGACTGGAGTTCCCTGCAGCAAGGTTGTGTTGAGGGGACACCCAAGCGATGAGCTGCTCAGGTATTCCCTGGAGGCTAAAATGGATCTGTTGGTGATGGGAAGCGTTGGAAAGAGCGGGCTGAACAGATTTTTGTTAGGCAGCGTGGCGGAGAAAGTGGCACAGCACTCCAAGGTTCCTGTCATTCTGGTTCCCGGGATCAAGGATTGATCTTCTGAGGGCAGAAGGAGGATTCTAAAAACTCAAGCATTTGTGATTGTATAATATCAATTATCGTGTAATAAAAAGAATAAAAATGTCAAGCCGAATGGCCCGCAAAGCAGATCCTTATTGCTTCTTTGCCCACTCGTCCCAGCGCTGAGACTTCTCTGAGCCCCTTGTGCAGAAGAAATCGTGGTTCAACCCCACTTCCGATGTGACTGGGCATGATGGGCATAAACAGTCGTTCTCCTTGGAGATGCAATTGATGCTTCCACCAAACCAGCAGAAAAGGGCTTCATTGGCTTTCTTTGCGCAATCGGTGTAGGTTGGGCAGTCCGGGCAGATGCACATAGACTTCAGATTCCCTACTGTCTTCGTCTTCTCGCTCGCTGGCATCTTGGCAAGGGCAGCCATCGTAGTTTCAAATTTGTCCATTAAAGATCCTCAATAGATATGACACTTCAAGATATTAAAAAATGTGCTAGATACGTGAAGGCTAACTTGTAGGATAAATCTTGATGCCTATTGAATTCTGCGGCGTTAGTGCTTATTAACGAAATAGTATGTGTTTAGCTGGCTAGCTTTGCCGTTAGCATT
>JBGQAL010000052.1:0-16315 GCA_041494285.1 Methanotrichaceae archaeon | reverse complement strand
TCTTTCCGTAATCCGGACAACCTTCGTGCCAGCACCAGAATGCTGATGCATCTAGATCCGATTGCGTAACTACTCCCCCATGAGGGGGAATCAAACTCAAGATATATAAATCCTATCAATTATAGACATACACGACCAAAAGATATACTCCGATGTTAAGGATTGATAGATCATGCCTGGGAAACGTTCATCTTTGAATTTGCTAAGGGTGATATTATCAATATTGATCATTTCATCCCTGTATCCCATTGTCTTATTAGATACTGCAACTGCGCACAACCCATCTGAAGAAGCTGGCAATGCTCATGCACACAACCATCAATTGCCTTTGCCCTGGCCTTTTCATTTGATCTTTGTTTCAGTCGGGAGTGTGGCCCTGGCTGGAGGGGTTCTTGCTGCAAGATATCGAAAGCATAATAGAGATTGGATCTCACTGCATAAAAAAATGGTTCTTTTCGGTGCTGCTTCTATTTTAGCTGGACTGTCCGTTGCAGCATACATGGTCCCTAGGTACATGGAGACATACTTTGTACAAGAGCCACACGCGTATCTAGGAGCCAGTACATTCGTTTTTATCGTAGCTACTCCCCTACTGGGAATAGCCCAATTCAGACTAAAGGACAAGAGAATACGAATCATACACCGATGGTCAGGCCGTATTACAATGATGCTAATCATAGCGACTATTCTTGCCGGAATCCAGATGGTACTGATGGTGTTAAGTTAGTATACATCAAATCAAAGGAGCATTGGCTAACTTCGAATATTGATTTTAGCCTTTTTTCCAATCTACTTCTAATCTAACTCTTCACCATCAATTTGGGTGAGTGAACCTGTACGAATGGGATGGGATTGCAGAAAAATTGGTTTATAAGATCTAACCAATTGACGTTCCGTCAGAATCGTTATGTAGTTAAACCAAGAACCACTTTGTTGCTGGTCCAAAAGTGAGAAAAGATGAACAAAGTCACTATCGGTCTGATTCAGACATCCGTCACGGAGAACACCAACCTTAACCTGCAAAGAGCAGTGGCCAAAGCCAAAGAAGCGATTGCCAAAGGAGCGCAGATAATATGCCTCCAAGAGCTGTACAGGACGGTATATTTCCCTCAAGCGGAGGACGTCGAAGCCGTGTGCTTTGCTGAGACTATTCCCGGAGAATCAACCGATGCCTTCGCGGTCCTCGCCAAAAAACACGATGTGGTAATCGTTGTTCCCCTATTTGAAAAGGATGATAAAGGCAGCTACTACAACTCCGTAGCAGTCATCGATGCTGGTGGAAGGCTGTTGCCCACCTACCGTAAGGTGCATATTCCTCACGACCCCCTATTTTACGAGAAGAACTACTTCAAAGCCGGCCTGGATTTCCAGGTCTACGACACACGCTACGCGCGCCTGTCCGTTCTCATTTGCTACGACCAATGGTTCCCTGAAGCAGCCAGGATCGTTGCTCTGAAAGGCGCAGATATCATATTCTACCCCACGGCCATCGGCTGGATCAAGGGAGAAGGGATGCCGCCCGAAGGAGACTGGCATGATGCCTGGGAGACTGTTCAGCGTGGCCATGCAATAGCCAACGGAGTCCACGTTGCTGCAGTGAACAGAGTAGGCCAGGAGAGCGAGCTGATCTTTTGGGGCAGTTCCTTTGTCTGTGACTCCTTTGGACAGGTCATCAAGCGGGCAAGCGACAAGGACGAAGAGGTCTTAGTCGTGGAGGTCGACCTGGACAAGAACAGTGAGGTCCAGGAGGGCTGGGGTTTTCTCAGGAACAGGCGGCCTGAGACTTATGGCTCGCTGATTGAGGCCAAAAAGCCTAGCCAATGTCAGGCCGCATCGGACCAACTCAATCTGGCCAGCAGGCTATGCCTTCGAGGAACTCCCCTAAGGCTGGGCTACCACATGCCAGCAGAATGGGAGCGGCACGATGCCATCTGGCTCTCCTGGCCATACGATCTGGACAGCTTCCCGGAGATCGATCGAGTGGAGAAGGCCTATATTTCCTTAATTAAGGCTATCCACAATAGCGAGACTGTCAACTTGTTGGTTACCAACGAGAAGATGATGGCAAAAGTTGCATATCTTCTCAAGAATGCTGGAGTAAATCCGCAACTTCTCCGGCTACACCAGATCGACTATGCCGACGTTTGGTTCAGGGACTACGGCCCCACCTTCGTTGTCAACCGGGCCAGTAATAAGCTGGCAATGGTTGCTTGGATCTTCAACGCTTGGGGCGAAAAGTACACGTCGCTGATGAAAGATTCCAGAATGCCGTATCTGATAAATGAGGATCTGAAGCTGAAATGCTTCCAGCCTAGCATAGTTCTCGAAGGAGGATCAATCGACGTCAACGGGCAAGGGACTGTCTTGACGACAGAGCAGTGCCTACTGAACAGGAACAGAAACCCACAGCTTTCGAGGGTAGAGATCGAAAACTACCTCCATGAATACCTGGGCACCAACAAGGTCATCTGGCTGAAAGAGGGCATCGCCGGTGACGATACCGACGGCCACGTAGACGACGTGGCTAGGTTTGTGGGACCTAACACTGTTTTATGCGCATACGAGGAGGACGATGCGGATGAAAATTACAGAGCACTCAGGGAGAACTACGAGATCCTTTGCGCCTCTTCGGATCAGGATGGAAATGAGCTTAAGGTGATCAAGCTTCCCATGCCCGACTTTGTGGGCGATGATGAACGCCTGCCAGCCAGCTACGCCAACTTCTACATCGGGAACAGCGTTGTTCTAGTGCCCACCTTCGGCCATAAAAACGACCAGAGAGCGATGGGGATAATTCAAGAGGCAATCCCTGAGAGAAGAGTCGTTGGGATAAATTGCAGGGAACTAGTGTATGGCCTCGGAACCATCCACTGCATAAGTCAGCAACAACCAGCTCTTAGGTAGGAACTTGTAATCACAGTCGAATTTAGGGGGTTAAGTTCACCTCCAAATCGATTGCCAGCCTAAATCGTTCGGTTATCCCTGAAGGATTTTAGATTTGCACTGTTTTCGATGGTTGTTGGAGTTACTGAGAGAGTTTTAATAACGCGCATCTTCTCTCCTCACCTATGGTACGGTTCGTGGCGCATTATCCTGAAGCTGCGGTAGATCTGTTCTAGTAGGATCAAGCGCATCATCTGGTGAGGGAAGGTCAGTTTAGAGAAGGATAGGACTAAATCGGCATGTTCCATCACAGAAGGAGCAAGTCCCGACGGGCCACCGATGATCCAGGTAATCTCCTTGCGACCCTCCAAGATCTGCGCCTCCAAAAACTTTGCTAGCTCCTCGGAGTCGAGAGATTTGCCCTTTCTGTCGAGGGCGATCGCCAGGGTTTTGGTCTTGTTCAGCCTCTCCAAAATCGCTTTAGCCTCCTGTTCCATCGCCCCTTCCACCTCTGCCCGCGAAGATCCTTCCTGCGTTCTCGCTTCGAGAACCTCTACAACTTCTAGGCGAACATAAGGCCGGAGCCTGTTGGCATATTCTTCTACACCATTCTGCCAATATTTTTCCTTAAGTTTGCCAACAGCGATTATCCTCAGGATCATAGTGGTGAACGACAAAACGACGCCGCTGTATTTATTAATAGTGATAACCTGTCCCGCAGGATACATTGCTGCCGTTTAAATTTGCTGGCAGAGGGGTGCTCTTGTACTACGACTAAAGTACTGGGACGAAAATACTAAATTGAAAATGCGCGGCCACGTATGGCCGCTCTAACACAACTAAAACTAAACAGAGCCGTTCAGATCGCCTTTCCCAAAAGGCTGGTTGATAAATATGGCTTCGCCACAACTGCCATTGCGTTCATCTGAGCATGCATATTGCCTTTGGCTGTCGGACCAGCAGGGCCAGGCTCTCGGATATTGAGAACTCCAGGTCCTCACTCGCTGGGCCTGTGTACCCTACAGACATGTCCTGGCCCAGGGCTATGGCAGCGAACTGTCGTCCTGATGCGAGGAGTAACCCACCGCTGTCAAGGATGGGTGCCTTGAATACACCATCGGTCATAGATCTGATCTGATCCAGCTCAGTGCCTCCCTGGGGATAGCGGCGGAGCAGGAGGTTGTAGCGGCCCGGCGACAAAGCTAGGCTGTAAGGACCGTGGAATCCGGCATTATCAAGCATGGTCAAAGCATTTATGACCTCATCAGCAGCCTTTCCTACTTCTTTCCAGGTGGAAAGCTTGAGCTCAGCCGCTCCCGAAGCTGTCAGTAGGCCTTGCGATCCCTGGGCGCCTTGGAAGATTATCTTGTCCTCAAGCAGGGCGCAATCTAATGCAGCAGCCGCGACAGGAGCGGTGTTGAAGGGCAGCCCTTCCTGCTCGCTTGCAGCAAGATCGCGTTTGCTCAGGACAAAGCTCTTCTGGATCAAACTGACAGGCACAAAGGAGCTGGTTACAAGGCCGCTCTCTCCCTTGACGTCCTGTAAAGGCACACCTTTAAGCCCTAAGCCAAACGGTCCTTCTACATGAAGCAGACGGCGGCCAGCCAGAACACTCTTGGCAGCTTCAGTCATCGTTGCGTCCAGGACCTTCCAGATCTCTTCTCCAACGGGTGCATCTTCCCGTCCTAAGTATTTGTTATCCATAACTACCACCAAACTATTCTTTCAGCGATCCTATTGTTGATTCTTTGTTCACGGTTGCTGGAGCTTCTACTGTCTTGGAAAGATCGCTTGCCATCTGGTCAACTTCTTGGGCTCCTTCTGCCAGGAAAGCATCCTCGTCTCCGGTCAGGATGCTTATAAGGCGTGCGAACTCACCAGCATGGACCCGCTCCTCATCGGCGATATCCATGAGCACTTTCTTCGCAAGAGGATGACCTGTGGACTCGGCGTGGGCCAGATAAAGGTGGACTGCTTCATGCTCCGCGGCGAGGTCCAAGCGCAGGGCTCGGATCAGTTCTCCTAGTGTTAGCTGGCGGTCTGCCACCTTGCCGCTAAAGGGGTTTACAAACTCCGGCATTTTTTATCTCCTCAATTTAGATATTAAAATTAAGATTCGCATCTAACCGAATATTTCCTTTAACCTATAAATCTATTCTAACCTAAATATCCTTTTCGGTCTTTGATTCCAGTTCTTCCTGAATGTTTCTGTCAAATTGATACTTGGGAGCTCTCGGATCAATAAGAGTTGAGGGGAACGGCTATGTGAAACATTTATCTGCTAGAGGAGCCATAGATCGGCGGATTGAAGATGAAAGGTCTTAAAGAATTGTTGGGTTTTGGTTTGGGAAAGCCTTCCAGCGTCTATGAGGATCCCAGCGACCCGAAGACTTGGTACAACAAAGGTGTTGCACTGATGACCGAGGGCAGCTTTGAGGAAGCCATCGGCTGTTTTGGAAGGGCAGTCGAACTTGACCCTATGAATGTAAAGGCCTGGAATAACAAAGGCATATGTCTTCTATCCTTAAGTCGCTTCGAAGATGCCATAAAATGCATAGAGAAAGCTATAAAGATTGATCCTAACCACGCCTTCTACTGGTACAACAAAGGCATCTGCCAGGATCGCCTAGGTCTTTGGGATGAAGCGATAAAGTCCTTTGACGAAGCCATTAAGCAGTATCCCAAGTACGCTGAGGCATGGTTCAACAAAGCCGTGGCTGAAGGGTCGAGAGGGGACAAGAAGGCAGCCATCGATTCTTGGCGGAGATATTTGAAGGTAGCAGCGAACAACAAAACACAGAGAGGGTGGATGCCGAAGGCGCTGGAGAGGCTGGCAGAGCTGGAGAAGATATAAACACTTTTCCTAGAAAATTCAGTTCGCTGCGCTAATACACGCAAAAATAAAACAGATCCAGACTCCAACGCAACGTTTACATTTGCGAGCTCGTCATTCGAATAATTATCCATAAATGAGGATTTTAGATTCAGACGTCTTAGATTCAAATGTTTGTACCCTACTCTATGTGCATAGAATTTACCAGGCGATCGGTAGAATCCTGGTCATAAGTTGAAAGTATTATCGCTAATATGCTTGGCGCTATAGCAGGGCTTGAGCCGTCAACGCAATAAACCGCAACATGCAATATCTTGTCATTCTTGCACTCCAACCCACTGCCGACTACTCCAGGGTTTCCGCCAATTTCTCCGGTACTAACCCGGATGTCCTTACACGAACCAGATTTAATCAGCGTGCTGTTGGCCAAGTTCATCAAATTCGATTGTTTTGCAAGGCTTGAATTCCATTTTGAATACTTCATAATGCTTATCTTAATAGTCTTCAGGGGATCTTCATCCGATTTAAGCGTCAACGTATCGGTGTAGATTTTTACTTTGTTATCTTCGTTATCAGCCTGCGAAACGCTCTTCGAGTAGCCATCAGCATCAGACCAGTCGAAGCTTACTGTCCATCTGCCGCACTGCTCTGAGACGTGTGACACGGAACCCTCCACGACTCCCGTCAGCGTCACCAGAACCATCAGCACTGTTAAGAGAAAAATTCGGTTCAATGTTTTCCCGCCATCATGATCACAGACGATTGCTGAACGGTATATAAGAAGTATCGGATCTATAAAGAATATCTGAAACGACCAAAATTAGACCTCAATAATTGGCTATTCTAGGCCATCACGTTTCTTAATTCCTTGTAGCAATGACTTACCTACAGCCAGACGGGCATGCGCGTCTGATAGCAGGCCGGTGAAAATATCGGGTCTCGATGCACTGACTATCATGGATATGTTCGCCATATCTCCTTTGAACTTTTCATCGAACTTTACAGCAAACGGCTCGTAGTCCGAGTATTTTTTATTAAAGGCCCCTAGCGATGTGTTCAGCATCTCATACTGACTAATGGATTCATTCCTTAGATCCTGCTCGGTGCTTAGAAGAGTGAGGTTGTAGGGCTCTTCGATGGACGCTAGGTCCCCCTTTAGGATGTTCTTGGTCATTACGGCGCTGGCGTAGCTTCCTGCTCCTGCTACGAGGACCATAAGCACTGCTGTGACCACTACCAGTTTTTTGTCCTTCCGCTTGATCCTCTCACAGGTATTACGCCCGATAAGTTTGTAGAACCCGCATACTCCAGTGGCTGCCTGGAAGACCATGACAACCGCCAGAAGGTATAGCACCATCTGCCATGCTCTTTCCACCCAGAAAAAGGCGATAATGATAGAGAGCTCAGCTAAGAATACCCTGACGAGCTTGTCCATGGTGCCGAGGTTTTTCACGAGGGTTGAATTCGACAAGGGCTATTTAGAGTTTATCTAGATTGTACCCGAGAACTATAATGACTTGATCGCTAAGTTTGATCAAACTCTTGTTCTACAAACGTTTACCCATGTCTCACTCATAGCTTGCTTCTTACCTTACACATCTTTACTGTACAATGGTTACCTTCGCCACTCGTAACCTTGGCTTTATCCAGGTAGGCTTGGCACCTTGAGTCAATCTGTAGCAGCCCTCCTCTTGCTCAACATGCAGAGCCTTCTCCAAAAGAGAGAGGTGGTCTTCAAGCTCTTTATCATTCAGTCCCAACTCCTCTCCAATCTCTCTCATCCTTCTCAGCTCGAAACCGATGAATTCGAGTATTTCCCTTCGGATATCCAGTTCGAGGGCCACAAGCTCCTGCCGGTGAAGACCGTCCAGCTCGATGCATCTTTGCTCCATATACATCTCCAAAAGTCTTTGTAGTATTCTGTATTATCGCTCAATTCCATATAATTTATCGTCAGGATTTCTAATAACAGGAAGTTATGCAGAAGTCAGAAGATCGCGTTTTAAGATCTATCCTCGATTACTGTATCGTTTAAAGAAATTTAAAAAGCCCAATATTAAGATCGAAGTTCTTCGTGGTCAAAAGCTTATTAACCGGCAGATCCAAAGCAAGTACTTGTCGAGAAGGATACGATGCCAACTGACAATATAATGGAGGTTATGAATTGAGGATGCTCATCTTTCTATTAGCTTTCACATTGTTTGCCGGGTCCTCCCTTTGCCAAAACACTGGTAAGGAAGCTGGGCAGAATGACAGCTCTCCATCACAGAATTCTGCCTTGTTGGGGCCATCATCAGCAGAAAAAACAGCAGAGATCCAAGGAATTTGGTCGATCAATTTGAAGGGCACAGATCAGGTCACTATGGTCCTGCATCAGAGTGGCAATTATCTGTTCGGCTCATGTAAATCAGAGTCTTCCGGCTGGAATGCAGTTGTTCTGGGATCAGTCTACGAGGCACGCTTGGAACTCGTCACAACCGCGATTGAAAATAACTCCCCGACTTCGACCAGGTTTACTGGCACGTTTCAGAATGAATCCATCTCCGGCACGTTTGTGAAGTCGGACGATATTGGGAACGTCGACAGCGGCCTGTACAAAGCCGTTCTGATTAACAGAGACCTGTCCGGTTATTCGCCAGCAAAATCAACTAACCTGGTACACCCATCGATCAATGCACCGGTTTCCGCACCCGCACCTTCAGACGTTTCTCCATCTTCCGGCCATGCCCAGCCTAAGCAGCTAGGGAATTCAAAGTACGTTGATGTTCATTCCATGTCAGGATACGTGCCGGAGTCACTGGGAGTTGGTTTTGTTGGAGACGGGACAATGGGAGCAGGCGGAACGGGCATGGGCTGAAAACCAGTTCGATTAATTTCGGTTATGAATAGACGATACTTCCCTTAATCCTGCATCTCGACCATTGATTTCGAAGTTGGTTGCAGGGGCTAAGAAGGTTGATTGAATAATATGAGATTCAAGAGAGCATACGATATAAGCGTCCTCCTGGGATCGGAGAATGCCGATTATCCAGGAGATCATCCTTATACTAGAGAAGAGGCCTCATCGATATCAGATGGAGCAGCCTACAACCTTTCTACCCTGACACTTAGCACCCATTCTGGAACCCACATAGATGCACCAGCTCATTTTCTGGAAATGGCAAAGACTATTGACCTGTATCCTCCGGAGAACTTTGTACTTCCTGCCCACGTGGTCCATGTCGAAGACGTAGAATCGATCAAGCTCGATTCTCTGGACGGATTGAAGACGGAAAGGGGCGACGCCCTGCTCTTCAAGACGACAAACTCCACGAGCGGTTTATCCAGAAGCGGTTTATTCTCGGAGAAGTTTGTTTACCTGTCGGAAGAGGCTGCCGACGTGTGTGTGAATCTGGGGGTTGGCTTAGTTGGAATCGACTACATATCTATCGATCGCTACGGAGACGACATGGCTCCGGTGCACTACAAGCTGTTGAAGGAAGGAATTTTGATCCTCGAAGGAATCAACCTAATGGATGTGCCTTCCGGAGATTACACCCTCCTTTGCCCTCCACTGAAGATGAAAGGCGCAGAAGCATCCCCTGTCAGGGCTTTGCTCTTGGGATGAGGTTTGGGACTCCCGATGTTGCTTGGTGGAGCTTGCCGGAAAGGGCAAAGCTGAGTATGAACAGGACAAAGATGCAAACACTACTTGTCCGGATATCTTTAATAGCTTGTACTATCTAATGGTTCTACGGGTATCGTAAAAGGAAGGATGGAAATGTCTACAGATCGGATCTCAATGTGTCTTGCTATACTTCTGATATTGCCTCTTCTTGGCACAGTCTCTATAGTCGCTGCAGATTCTGGTAACTCAATCCGTATTTCGGAGTTGAACGATAGCACTGTTAATAACGTGCTGAAAGAATTTTCTCTGTTTGTCCTTGATTGTTATGTTCCACAGTGCGGCCCGTGCACGGTTGCAAATTCAACCCTTCTCGAGCTGTCCAGCGAGCTGAACGCTCAGGTGGCTATCGGTCGGATTAACGTTAAAGAGAATAATGTTACAAAGAATAAGTACAAGATTACTGGGTATCCAACGCTCTTGATATTCAAGAATGGAACCCTTGTTAACAAGCAGGTAGGGTTCCGGTCGAAGTTGGAGCTTGTGGATTTACTTAAGAAATCGAATCCCGGTCTGGACGTCAGCCACGTTAATTTGGTCGTTCAGCCTCAAATAATAGCTCCGCCAGGAGAGATCGCACTGGCTGGCCTAGGCGCGGCTCAACCGGTTTTGCCGATGCTCGTAAACGACAGCACTCTCAAGTTCGCTCTTAATAAATATTCCTTCTTCGTCTTAATGGGTTATGCAGATTGGTGCGGCTATTGCAAGAGGATGAATGGCACAGTCTCAGGGCTTTCGGCTGATCTGAAAGGCCAGGTGGCATTCGGCCTAGTCAACGCAGAAAAGAATAACGAAACTAGAAATAAATACAATATCACGGCCTATCCAACCCTGATGATCTTCAAGAATGGAACCCTAGCTGAAACTCAAATAGGCTACAAATCAGAGTCTGAATTTGCATTAATCCTTAAGAAAGCGGAGCCCAACCTGGACATCAGCCACGTTAACCTCACAGGCCAACCTCAGGCGCCAGTCGCTCCAACGATGCCAAGCTCCAAACAGGCGATGATAGGCTCTGGTTCGGAGACTGATGCCACGCTAAGATATTTGGATAGAATCTTGAATATGACACAGCGCAACCGCACTTCCGGGGTTACGATCAATGTCTTCATTATAAATGGTTGCCCTGGAAATGGAGCAAATTCAGCAGAGCCGAGGGTTTGACAATCGAATTCACATCCTCATCTTACTGCAATTAAACGAAGGATGAATTAGGATTGATAGTCAATCCTAATTCCAAGATTTTCTAGCCTTTCTATGCATATCATTTAATACGATCAGGCAGGATGTTGAAATTATCCCGAGTAAGGAATGCAACCTAATGAGGAACAGGTTGTGCCTGAAGGACAAACGTTACCGCATTTTCCACAGTTGTTGTCGTCGAAGTTCTTGTCGATGCATGTGCCGTTGCAGAAGAGATTACCTGACCCACACGCACAGGTGCCATCGTTACAGAATTGTCCTTCCCCGGAACAGGAATTACCACATTTACCACAGTTACTGCCATCGTACTTTATATCGACGCATTTCCCATCACAGAGCACATCATCTTCTACACATCCGCACGTGCCGTTAATGCAAGAGAGACCTGCAGGACAGACTTTTCCGCATGAACCACAAGCTGACTCATCATTCTTTAGATCGGCACAATGTGTTCCATTGCATAGGGTCATCCCTTTCGGACAGGATGCGGTTTGGTCAGCGGACAAACTGCCTATTATTCCAAAACTCAACAATGTCAGAACAGACAAAATTATACAACTAACGTGTATTTTTTTCATTTATACTCACCGCCGAAGGCATCTCTACGTGTATGTACCCATAGAGTTGCATCCGTAACATGCCAAATAAATATGCCTGTTACTAGGATATAAAGATACCTCAAAGAACAAAAAAAACGACAACCTAAACCATCCTGTTACTTAACAACTAATGAATTATTTCAATCATCAATTTGATAGGAAAAGTAAATGCATCTGAAATCTTTCCCGGAAGGAATTGCCTTTGATAGAAAGATCTAACGCATTAAGATATGTCATCGTTAGTGACCTCCTGAGGCTCATCTTTGTTTGCATTGTGCGTTTCATGGATGGATATTTGCTGTAGTCCTTAACATATATGACATATCGTATAGGAATCATTAGTATCTATGTTCATGAAGATGCGAGATTGCCGTTAAAACTAAGAAGACCTGTCTAACAATCTCAAGAGTTTCCGCTTGGTTCTATGTAACGCAATAATAAAGGATTAAGGATTAATTGTAGACAGAAAGAGCCCCAGTAATTTCGGACAAGATTACCATAATTTTATCTGCACAAAGTAGAACTCAATAGCGCCTGGGCAAATGAAATAAGCTATTGAGATAACTAAAACCTGGACTAATCAGCGATAAGAGTCCAATGAAAAAAAGATCGAGATAAACGGACTTATTTTTTCACTTAGAAGCTCCCCGGTTTCGTACAATTTTTGATTTAGAAGTTGCACCTTTATCCATTTCCAATTCATATATATATGCAACAGGATGAAAACTGTCAGGACAATGCCGCTAACGGGATGAAACCGCAATAAAGCAAGAGGAGGCCGAAATCCTCCCAATATATCGATCCAGATCCATCCGCCAGTAACTGCCTGTATTAAGAATAAAATGAATACACAGACATTCACTACCAGAAGTTTTGATAGCTTGACCATAATTTGAACGTCATCTCCTTGATGGCTGGCAATTAAATTAGATACGACCCGGAAATATAAAGTTCTTGTGGATATTAAACCGTTAACTCTGTACAACATGGACTTATTCCCAATACTACCGCTTGTGATGGATACGTAAGCATGAGCTAAGCGGTCCTTTGGATACTATTCGTTGGAAGAGTCGATAACATGACCAAAAACTCATAAAAAGGAGGGAGGCAAAAGTCAAGGAATGTAGGAGGGAGATAAAAGAGGGGCATCGACTTTTGCCTATACATATTACGACCATTACCGAAATATAAAGATTTCGCTTCGGGCAGTTTTGTTTTCATTCGAGCAGCAGAATATCCACATCCAGCTTGAAGCTTTCAATGATGATGCTTACTCTAAACCAGTTATCCCAGGTTTTGCGTTGAGTTGCCTTTTCGTTTTTCAATCTCAACAGCATATAAATACTTTTGATAGCCTCTATACGGTATCGAATCTAATTATGGTCTAATCGGACGTAAGCTATAGGAGAGAAAGTATGGGTTTGTTTGATCGCATGAGCACGGTAGTTCAAGCCAAGATGAACAAGATAATGGACAAGATCGAGGATCCCAGGGAGACTCTTGACTTGTCCTACGAGAAGCAGCTAGAGCTGCTTCAGAACGTCAAACGAGGCGTAGCGGAGGTTACTACCTCCAAGAAGAGGATTGAGCTTCAGAAGGCCAAGCTGCAGATGAGCATCGACAAGCTGGATGCACAGGCCAAAGAGGCCCTCGTGGCCAACCGAGAAGACCTGGCACGAAAGGCTCTGGAGAACAAGGCCGCCCTGCAAGCACAGTCAGCCACCCTGGACCAGCAGATAGCTGACCTCGAAAACCAGCAGCAAAAGCTGATGGCAGCCGAGAGCCGCCTGGCTACAAAGGTGGAGTCCTTCAGGACCAAAAAGGAAACCATCAAGGCCGAGTACTCCGCAGCGGAGGCCCAGGTCAAGATCACCGAGTCTGTAACTGGCATAAGCGAGGAGATGGCCGATGTCGGTTTAGCAGTCCAGCGGGCAGAAGAGAAGACGGAGAACATGAAGGCCCGCTCGGCAGCCCTGGATGAGCTCCTTGAGTCAGGAACCCTCGAAGACTACTCTGGTGGCGACGAGATTGAGAAGGAGCTGGCCAAGGTCAAGGCCAAGAGCACAGTCGACGATGAGCTGGCCAGGATGAAATCCGAGGTGAAGAAATGATCATCAGGATTCTGGGCGAGGGTCAGTTCAGGCTGGACGATAAGCACATGAACGACCTGAACAAGATCGACAACCGAATAGTGGATCATGTGAACAAAGAGGATAAGATCGCGTTTCGGAAGGATCTGGACAAACTCATCTCTACGGTAAAAGACCTTGGCGAACCACTGGACCCGGTGGATATCGTCCAATCGGACCTCATATTTCCTCCCGAGGACCTATCTTTCGAGGAGGCCAAGCGAGTGTTCAGTGGCGATGGAATAATTAAGGACTGAACCGGAAAAGAAGACAGAGCGGTTAGGAAAGACAAGGTAAGTGGCTAGCGCAATCTAGCGCAATACTTGTCCGCATCCTGGCGTAGAGCAGAATATGAAAAGGGAGTATCAAGGGATTAGGCGAAAATGGTTGCCGGTGATTTAGTCCTGGCCAGCCCTTCTAACCTCGATCTTCTCCCCGCGTTTTAGCATTTTCAAGATGTGCTTGGCCATCTCTGAGGCCTTGGCAATCTTCAGGTCACCCTTTCTGCTCACGGTGGCAGTGAAGATCATGTCCCCGCCTATGTATATATCGACCGACTCTCCGGCACACGCATCCAGCCACAGGATCAGGTGCTTGGCGGTCTCTTCGATCCTGGGTATTAGAGAACTGGCTTCGTCCCTGGTCCTCACGTCTATGTGCATCCCAAGAGTCTTCTCTATCTGCTCGATGTTCTTGCCCGACTTGCCTATGACCCTGGCCGCTTCATCATGAGGAACTCTTATGACTGCGCTAGAGTCTGTCAGCATTTCCACATCCACCGGCCCGCGCACATGATGGGACAACTCTTTCTCTATTTCACGGGAGGCAAGCTTCCATGAAGGCTTCTTGACGGCCTTGGTCACGGGCATGACTACTATCTCCTCGCCATAGGTGTACATCTCGTACTCGACGACACCCGTCTCGAAGTCTCTTACCACTATGACCGGCCTGGCCAAGTCGGCCTCGATCATTCCTGCGGGAACCTTGACCACGAACTCCACGTCGTGGACCCTGGTGACCTCGCCCTTCTCTATGAAGACGACAGTATCCACAACCTGGGGTATCATGCCCATCTCCACTCTTCCAAGAAGCCTCTGGAGGGCATCGATGGGCTTGTTGGCGTGGACTACTCCGATCATGCCTACGCCAGCCAGCCTCATATCCGCGAAGACCATGAAGTCCTTGGTCTTTCTGATCTCGTCGTAGATTGTGTAATCCGGCCTGACCAGGAGAAGGATGTCTGCCGAGGCCTCCATGCTTCCCTCAAGAGGGCCGTACTGGGTTATCTCCGGAGGAACCTGGAGGTCTCGCGGAGACTCCAGGGTCTTGACCACGTAGTTGCATTTGAAGAGGTACTCTGCAATGCCCGCCGCGAAGGTCGACTTCCCTGATCCCGGTGGGCCGGCTATCAGCAATCCTCTCTGGCCCTCTTTCAGCCTCTCCTTCAGCATGTCGCTGTGTTTATAGGAATCAAAATCAACCTTAGCGACGGGTCTGACGGCCGTTATCTCCAGGCCGTCTGAGAAGGGCGGTTTGGCTATGGCGATCCTCATGGGCCCCAATTGGATCACTGTTGCACCTATCTTCTCCAGCTCTATGTAACCCTCGGGGTCGACCTTCACCCTGTCGAAGATCTCCCTGGATATGTCGCGCAGATCCCTTTCTGACAAGGGTTTGTCAGCTATACGCACAAGGCTGAAGTCTCCCACCTTGCCCCGTTTGGCCATGGGAATGGTTCCCTCTTTGAGGTGGATGGATAGGGTATCGTCGGTGAAGTACTTCTCCAAAGAGAGCTGCTTGATGGGATCTCGCTGAGGCCGGACGTACTCCACGTCTATGCCCATGGCCTGAGCCACCTTGAACTGGACTCCATCGCTGGTGATGAAGGAGGCTCCGACCTCAAGGGCTACGTCCCTTATCATGGCGTCTATCTCTCCACCGCCGGCCAGCTTGATCTGGTCCAGGTCCGGCCGGACGCCCACGTACTCCAGCTCGATCTTGCCGCTCTTGGCTAGCTCGGAGAGCTTGCGAAGCTCCTCAAGACCCCTTACACCAGTTTCTCGGCCGTGGTTGGCCTGGGCCTCCAGCTCTGCAACTACGGCCTCAGGGATGACGATTCTCTTTCCTGCGAATTCTCCCGACTTGACCCTGGCGGAGATTCTGCCGTCGATTACCACACTTGTATCTGGCACTAAATACTGCATCTTCTAAAACATCCTTGAATCATCAATTAACCTGTTAAATCTAAAATACAGCTAAAGAATAAACTATATCCATCTTTCGCTTTTTGGCGATCACGTCTGGATATGAGTCTATACAGTTCCTCCGAAACCTGTTCTGGCTCTCTGAGACTATATTATGCTCCTGAGCGGATCGAGCAAAGCAATAATGCTGATATCGAAATAGAAGAAGAGCTTATCGCCTTCAAGTTTTCCTTGATCGCCGCATATCTTCAAGTAATTTTTGTAGCTGAACTTCAATACTGGAAAGGCGAAGGCATGGCCCGCAGACAGTGCGGAGGCTGTATCGCGCTCGGCGATGAACAATTATATTAGCAACAATCTGTTTCTGACAGTTACCCTTAAGTTCTTGCTCTTCTTACCCTTTTCTTGATCAAGAAGCAAGAATCCATTTTGATAAAGGTCGGCATATTCCCGGAGGCAGCTACGATGAGCGAAGAAGAAAAGGAACAGACTGTTCGTGAAGAGGATGATCAAGGCAATATTCTCGTATATCCAGCCTGGAACAAGAAGAATGCACCAAAAGACAATCCTGACAAGTGTGATGTTCCAATTTATCTCTAATGAATAGGTTCTACGCCCTAATCCAATTAATCTGATCACTTTATCTCTTCCTAGCATCGGGGCAATCCAGTCGTTTGCAAGCAATCTATCTACCAATTCATCAAATGATTCGATATCTGTTTGTAGTGTCTCTACTCCGGCTTCGGCAAAGACATATCTAGGCGAACAAATCAAATTCAAGAGGATAGCACCAATACAAC
>JBGQAL010000156.1:0-6335 GCA_041494285.1 Methanotrichaceae archaeon | reverse complement strand
TGTGGAAATTATGGGTGGAAAGATCTGGGCAGAGAGCCAGTTGAGTAAGGGTTCAACTTTTCACTTCACAATATTGGCTGATGCTACTTCTATTGAGCCCGCGAGTAGAAAAGCAGAGGCACGGCAAGATAGCGACATTGGAGAGAATCGAACCCATGTTCTTCGAATACTGTTAGCCGAAGATAACCCTGTTAATCAAATGGTAATGTTAAAAATGCTAAATAAGCTAGGCTATCACGCTGATGTGGCAGCTAACGGGACAGAGGTCTTACGTTCCTTGGAACTCCAGCCCTACGATCTAATTCTAATGGACGTTCAGATGCCGGAAATGGATGGCTTTGAAGCTGCCAGGGCAATTCGGAAGCTCTGGGCGTCTGCAGATCAACCGAAGATAATCGCAATCACTGCCTATGCACTTAGAGGTGATCGAGAGAAGTGCCTTGATGCAGGCATGGATGACTACATTAGTAAGCCAGTGAAGCTGGAAGAGTTGAAGACAGTTTTGGAATCTTATGGTTAGCTTCGAGGATCGATAGACCTAATCCAAAGTTTACTCGTAAATTAGTGCGGGGGTCCCGTCCCCCGCAAGCTCTCTTTAACTTGGGCAATATACCGGTAATAAGTTCCAAGTTGCGATCTGCGGGGTATTCAAATAAAATAAAGCGAGATAAACGAGAGTTGCATCCTAAGAGGATAGTTGTCCCTGCCCCTTCTCAATGAAGCATATCGAGCAGTACTCTGTAGCTCCCGATTAGCTGGCCTTTGGCGATGCTCAGCTTTCCCTGGCTTTTTCGTTCGCCTTCGTAGCTAGTGGTATTTACTGTTATTCGTCCCACGGTCTCTGTAGAATTGCTAGCAGCAAGGTTTTCTAGAGGCTCATTAAGATCAGCGCTTAGTGTTAAGTTGCTTCGAGCGAGCGTCACTTCAACATTGGTCAGCCAGTAGGTGCTTTCGCCAAGTCTTAGATGGCCCCTGTATGTTACATTACCTTCATCTGCTAAAATCTCCTTTCCAACCTCATCAAGGGTCTTATTAGATGCTAGGAGTTTTCTAACATTCACAGGCCCGACAGGCCTAACGCTCTCAATACTGACCCTTAAGATGTACGACTGGTCGCCCATCAAGGCAAATCCTTGCCAGTGGTGGAAGATTATTCCAACAGGTGCACCGTCCATATTCCCAAAAGGTTGGACATGAGGAGCACTATTTTGGCCAAGCTCATTGCGAGCCATGTCGCCAATTTCTCCCATATCCGCTGGCTGAGCAAAGCAGACTGGGGTCAAACTCACCAGTCCTAATGCTGTCAATACGATGAACAGAAATCTTACCTTTAGCCTCATTTTCAAACCTATTTAACTATCGATTGCCTCGGACGAGGACAGTGTTGAAGTAGAACCATTGAACGGTTCGCTAACCGATTTCTCAAAAAGTGATGGAAGATCTTCAGAGGTCCTCGGATCTTTCATCAGAGATTCATCGCCTTCTCGCGAACACTCCCCTACCCGCTTGCAAGCCTTCGCTCTCAAGCTTTCTGAGGCGTTTTATCGTTTGGCTTTACCATAACCATGTTCATTCCAAATCTCTTGCCCATCTGGTTCATTCCACCAAAAGTGCAGCCTCTCATTCCGTTGTGCTCTCCCACGCCGCGCTTCATCTCGATGAGGACTTTGTATTGGCCGCTGTACTGACCACTGTTCATGGTTAGTGTGCCCTCTCCAACAGTGCTGTTCTCCTGGCGAGATGTAGTTACGGTGATATGGCCTACGACTGCGGTGGGCTTATCCTTAGCGTTAAGTTTGGGGCCGGCAACGTCGGCGTTTATTGTGGAGCTGTTGTTCCCCGAAAGGGTCAGTTTGATGTTCAATAGATTGTAGTTGCTCTGGCCCATGTGCAAGCTGCCGTTGTAGGATGCAGCCGATATCTCAGCGTTCATCTTCGCTTTTATGTCAGACTTGATTTGGCCCAGGGTCTTATTGTCTGATATGAGCTTCTTGATGTCCGCAAAATCGGGCTTTATTTGGCCTTCAATGTTCATCCTGATAACGTGGTTCTGGTTGCCGCTCATGGCAAAGCCGCTGCCCATCTTACGGATTTCAATGGCTTTGGTTGCATTCCAATTTTCATTCTTCCAGGATCCATTCTTCTCCATCATCCCGAAGGCTTCATTTCCACGCATTACCATCTCGGGATTTCCCCAGGGCCCCATTCCGGAATTCCACATTGGTCTCATTCCGGGCTGGAAGGCGTTACAACTGGACTTCTCTGAGGCGTTACAAGGTGTCTTTGAAGCTCCGTCATTCGTGGGCGCAGACAGGGCAGGCACAGCGATTAGGCACATGGCCACAATGCCCACCAGCGCTAAAGATTTTATTGTCAATTTCATGGTTTTACTAACCTCCAAGAACGACCTCCTAGATGTCAAGCGATCGTTCTGCAACTTGCCTATTATCTTGAACGATAGATGAATGTATGACCGAACGAACATTAAATCAGGTAGTCGTAAAGTTCGTATAAAACGTTCAATTATAGATTAATACCAGCATTATAGTTCTATTTTGTTTTTATTGTTTAATTTCAGTTTTATTATCGTTTTAATCATCTATTTGGATCTAAAATACAAAATGACGATGAATTCATACATTGACTTCTTATCCCTAATATGCCAGGTTATTCTAGAATAGAAGTGGTTTTCATGGGAGCTGCTGGAAGAGCCTTCTTGAAAGCTCGAATTATCATGGATCCAAGGGTTCCCCAAAATCCGCCTTCAACTTACGATTATGAACCTAATCAAATGAACCTGAGGAAATCGCTCTGGATGCTCTCGACTAGATAGATTGATGCAGATGATTGATGCAGATATGTGATGCAGACATGTAATCGGGCACATTCAATGAGGATTACGAACAGTAGTTTCAAACGCTGCTCCTTGATCTTCGCTGAGTCTAGCAATTCAGAAACATAAGCATTTCAAGAAATCGCGCAAGAGCTACGCTTGAGAAAGGCACGGGCATGATGCAAACGGAACTAAAATTTAGGTTATAATCGAATACTGAACGTTCTTGAGAGTTTGTTTAACCGTTCGCTGAGAGTCGGTCAGATAGTTCGTTCGGTCCAGTTTTTATATATCGTTCAAATGCAAGGGGTGCTGTGGCTGGTCTACAATGAATCATCCGCATGGGGGTTGATTATGAAATCCATTAGAGAATACCTAAAACGTAAGCCAGGACTAAAGGGTCAGATCCTCGACCGTGGAGAACTTAAGCGAGTAGCTCGTGCCTGTGGCTTGAGCCCTCAAGAGGCTAGATCTGAATTAAGAAAGCTGGGGTTTAACTTAACCAAGAACAATCATGGGCTGACGATATGGATGAAACAAGCAGATCGAATCAATCAGTATGACGTCGATATTTGAGGTTGAATCATGTCGATCACAAAGATGGACGCAAACGGTAGAGTGCTGCTTCCAATTAGCATAAGATATAGACTTGATTTAAATGATGGAGATAAGTTTGCAATAGATCAGCTTGGAGACGGCACTATAATCCTAAAAAAGGTAAGAAAACGGATGGGTTTCGAAAGATGGGTGAATGAAGAAACCCTTCGAGTATCCAAAGACCTTAGTGCCAATGACAAGAAACACTCGACGCATTAGCTCAACAGGTCCATTAACTCAATCAGACCTATTAACTCAATTTGACTCATTAGATTCATCAAATGAGGTATGACGTCGGTAATTGTCAACCTACCGCGCACATGAGAGCTTTTTACCCTGTGAAGAAAGCGACTGGGCAGTGCCAAGTCACTCCTTCAGGCTTCCTTCTTTAATTCTCGAACCACCCGGGGGCAGGAATTGAACAATCCTATCAACAGAGGCAATGGATTTCAAGTATGCTCTATCGTCGATCTTCTCTGAGAAAAACCTATAGATTCTCTTGGCCAGATCGTCCGCGTTGTACTCTCCCGGCTCGATCTCAACTGCCTGGCCCACTTTTGGCTTTGCTGCAGAAGTCGGACCTCCAATCAGCATCCCATCCTCGATCCCGATGGTTGTCCCAACCGGCGTATCTCTGAAATACCGGCGCTCGCCTCTGATCACGAACGCTCCTTTTTTTAGAAATTCGCCGTGTTCAGGAGTCTTGGTGACTTGCTCGGCCTTAACCATGTAGCAGTCACCTGCAGCCAGCCCTGCCTTCCAGATGCTTGAGTAGCTGACGGCGAACTGCGCCGCCTCAAGCATGGTTGTCTCCGGAACTTCCTCGCCCTCTGTTTTTATGATCGTTAGGGGCGCGCCGGGAGCGTCGGTATGGAATACTCGGTCCCGCTTCTCCAGGTACTTGGCGTAGATCTCTTCGTTGGTATCCGCGTCCCGCCCGCCGATGACCAGGAAGCCGTCGGAGGATGTGAACCACCTGAACCTCTCATACCACTTGGGCTTCCTCCTGCGGACCGCCATCCTGGTCTTCTTTGGCTCTGCCTTGCTTACTTTCAACGCCTCGGTTATCTCAAGAGCTTCTCGAGCACCTTGAGCCTTTTTGGCCATCTCCTTGGAAAGATCGTAGTATCGTTGGGCGTTCTGAGGCACGGTGAGGCCTGCGTTCAGGTCAATCTCGGCACCATCAAGAACAATGCCCACCTTGCCCGTGTGGTCCATCGACCGGAACATCCGAGCCTGAGGGAGCTCGGATGTCCTTATCCTCTCCCAGATCTGGGTGAAGGAGAAACCCTTTTCTTTGGCGTCGGAGATTACCTTGAGCAACTGTTCTATATCTCTGTACTTCTGGTAGATCAGCTCGCCAATTACCACCAGTTCCTTTTCCTTGGATGCGAACTCATCGATGGCCTTGCGCTGAATCTCGATTCTGCGGTCGATGGGATTCTGCTTTGGCTCCGCGACCCTGTCCACGAAGAAAGCGTCCAGGGCATCGCTAAAGGTGTCGTAGCTTTTTCTTTCTAAACCTTCGTAGAGTTTCAAGGGTTTGGGCAGGGCGTCAAAGGGAAGTCCGTCTTTCAGAACGATGTGCGGCTCGATTGTATCTGGCATGAAGACATCGGCAAGAGCTTTATGAACTCGATCTATCTCGTCAGTCTCAAGCTCCGCAGCAGGCTTGTTCTTGTCCACGCCAGCCTGTAGGCAGACCTCCTCTCCGTAGGTCCCGCCCATGTTCATGCATCTGACTATGGTTCTGACCAAGTCCTGTTCGGAAGTGGCCAGCAAACCGGAAAGCTCTGACCGGGAGATGGTTCTCGGGTCAAGCTGGATAGTGTGGTACAGGTACTCCTCGCCCTTGGCCATCTTCCTGCCCCGGAAGACCATCTTTTTCAGCATTGTGAGGATACGTCTTGACTCGTCTAGGAGGATCATGCTCCCCTTCGGGAACAGCTCGACGATGAGGTAATTGCTTACGCCGCCGCGGTCCACGGTTATCTCCACAACCCTGTCCAGGTCAAACTGTTGAATGTCGGCGATCCTTCCGCCCGAGAAGCGAATCCTGAGCATTGTAGGAAACTGTGGAGGGGTCTTGGAAGCTTTCCGCTCTTTCTTCGTCAGGTGGATGCGGCGGCCTGCTTCCATTAAGAGGTCCATCCTACCCTCTCTTGGGGACTGGACTGAGAGAGAGATCGTGTTTGCATTTAGCTGGTATGCCTTCCCCACATGGCCATCCACCAGCCTCTCCCGGAGTTCAGCAACCATGGCTGCAACATCCACGTTGCTCATCGCCTTCTTCATAGGCGTTGTGGCGTGATCAATCGATAAATAGTTGCGGATTATATATTTCGTGTGGAACGATTCTTGGTCGATCAGATGCTGATGAGCCTGGGGAGGTGGCTGAGACTGGTAGGCATGGATGTGGCCAATCCAGAGGAAGCTGACGATCCAGAGCTTATGATCAAGGCCAGGCGAGAGAACAGGGTCCTTATAACCCGCGACAAACGCCTAGCCGAAAACTGCAGAACTGCTGGAGTCAAATGCATTCTCATCCAATCAACCAGCCCCCTTGGCCAGCTTAATGAGATGGCAAAGAAAGGTGTAAAAATGGAGCTGGACCCACAGAGATGCACTGTCTGCAACGGTCCCCTTCGAGCAGTTAGAGGAGCTGACGACCAGTCTCTCCATGAACGAACCTGGGAATGTCTGGTCTGCGGGAAGCTCTATTGGGCGGGATCGCACTGGAAAAAGATTGAGGATACTCTTAAGCAGATCCGTTCAGAAAAAGACTAATGAGGATTTCGAAAAACCTATTTAATCGAAATATTTATATACTATTAATGCTATACTAGATGTTATGAGGACCCTCATAGACTTTTCTATCCTACTGGAATATAACGATGAAGTTGAG
>JBGQAL010000133.1:0-7782 GCA_041494285.1 Methanotrichaceae archaeon | reverse complement strand
TCTGGATTAAGATTTCTAATGCACAGAATGTAGCATGCTATATAATCAGATAATCCGCTCCTCCCCCGCATACACATAGAGGTTCGGGCTCCTGGCAAAAGCCACCAGCGTCATTCCGATCTTCTCTGCCAGCTCAACGCCTGAGTTCATAGGCGCGCTTCTGCTCACCAGGACTGGAAAACCAGCTCTGGCGGCTTTGGCCACCATCACGCCCGACAGTCTGCCGCTGGTGATCAAGGCGCACCCAGATAGATCCACTCCCGCCAGAAGAGCCGCCCCAACGGTCTTATCCACTGAGCTAGACCGGCTGATATCCTCACATGAGGCCAGGATTTTTCCATCCACATCGCAGATGATGGAAGTATGAGTGGCTCCTGTCCTGCGCCACAATTTAGCGGACTCGTTTAGCTGGTCCACTGCGCCTAGAATAGCAGTTGCTTTAATCCTGATCTTTGAATCGATCGGCTTGAGGCTCAAGATGGCAGCTCCCCCCACACTGCAACACTGGTGCCCCTTCCAGGGAGCAGCCTTTCCGTCTCGCGTCTCACAGATCAGCGATCCTTTCTCTTCCTTAACGGAGCTTATATCCTGGAAGCTTTCAACCAGCCCCTCCCCGATTAAAAAGCCGACTGCCATTTCCTTGAGCTGAGCCGGAAGGGCCGCTAAGACAGTTACACAGCCGCCGTTGAGGACGATACTCACGTTCTCCTCGACAGCCACGTCCACCTCCATCTCGCGCCTTTCGGAACCGCTGATCTCCAAACACCTCCGGGCGCGGAAAGTGGGGTCGGGGTCCAGATGCTCCTCTTTCCAGTAGGTTTTCGGCTTCTCTATCCTGCTCGCATGCCAGCTCTCGTCCATTTCTCCTGGTCTCCCTATGGTTCCTGTCTCCAGTCCGTCTCCGGTTCCGTATCAGGGTTCCGTCTCAGGACGTTTCCATCTCAGGACATCACCTCTATTCTGCAGGCTGCCATCTTGTACTCCGGGATCTTGGAGACCGGGTCCAGAGCATCGGAGGTAATGATGTTCGTCCCGCTCCAATGGAAGGGCATGAAGGCTACACCTGGTTTTACCTTGTCTGAAACCCTTGCGACGGCTTCAGCTTCGCCCCGGCGCGTCTTTACAAGCACTACGTCACCGTCATTGATCTTCAGCATGGCAGCATCTTCCGGGTTAATCTCAACGTACAGCTCGGGATCTCTCTCCTCAAGGGAGGGGCTTCTCCGGGTCATGGAGCCGCTGTTGTAATGAAGAACTATTCTGCCGGTGGTGAGCAGTATGGGGTACTCGGGTGTAGTCTCCTCAGCCGGGGGCCTGTTTTCCACACAGGCAATCCTGGCCTTGCCATCGAGGGTTGAGAACCTCTCGGTATGCAGAATATCCGTTCCAGGGTGCTTCTCGTCAGGACATGGCCACCGCAGACCACCGACTTTGGAGATCCTCTCCTTGGTCATTCCTCCGTAGATAGGCATCAGGCGGTTCATCTCTTTCAGGACCTCCGCCGCATTGGCATAGTTGAAGTCCAGGCCTAACCTGTTGGCAATCTGAGAGATGATCCACATCCCTTCCTTGGTCTCTCCAATGGGAGGCACAGCCTGGTCGATCCACTGCACCCTGCGCTCCATTGATGTGTAGCTGCCGTCCTTCTCAGCCCAGGCGGCAGCCGGTAGTACCAAGTCGGCCATCCGGGCAGTGGCGGTCATGAAGATCTCCTGCACCACCAGGAAATCCAAGGCTTTCAGGGCCTCTTTGGTCTTGTTTACGTTGGCATCGCAGATGACCGGGTCCTCTCCGATTATGTACATGGCCTTGAGCTTTCCCTCCACAGCGACGTCAGTCATCTCCGTCGAGGTCAGGCCCGGGCCGGAAGGAAGGTCGTCGGCATTCCACCCTACCTTGAAGAACTCAACTGATTTCGGATCTGAGGCTCTTTTGTAGCCGGGATAAAACTCGGCCATGGCTCCGACGTCGCACGTTCCCTGGACGTTGTTCTGCCCCCGCATAGGCAGGATGCCTGCTCCAGGCCTTCCCACCTGACCGCAGATCAGGGCCAGGCCCGCACAGGCTTTCACGTTGTCTGTTCCGCATACATGCTGGGTAATTCCCATGGAGTAGAGAATCATAGAAGCAGGAGATTTGGCGTAGGCCCTTGCAGCCTCGGCTATGTCCTTTGCAGGAACGCCCGTTAACTCCGCCGCCTCTTCCACAGAGTAACCTTCCAGGCTCTTCACAAGGTCGCTGAAGCCCTCAGTTCTGGCGGCTATGAACTCATTGTCCGATAGGCCTTCGTCAATTATTACCTTCATCATTCCCCGGATAAGGTCTATGTCGCTTCCTGGCTTAATCCGTAGATGAATGTCCGACATCCAGGAGGTAGAGGTTATCCTTGGATCTGCTACGATGACCACAGCTCCATGGTCTTTGGCCCGATTAACCCACCTGGACACCACCGGATGTGCCTCCGTGAAGTTGGTGCCAATGGCGAAGATGCACTTTGAGTTCTCCAGGTCGACGATGTTGTTGGTCATGGCACCAGTTCCCAGGACTGAGCCCAGGCCGACCACCGTAGGGGAGTGGCACAGCCGGGCACAGTTGTCCACATTGGGTGACCCGAGAAGGCGTGCCATCTTCTGCATCAGGTAGTTCTCCTCGTTGTTGCACCTGGACGAAGCCAGGAAACCTAGGGATTTTGGCCCGTAATTCTTGATGGCCTTGGCCAGGTTCTTGGCCACAAGGTCCAGAGCTTCGTCCCATGATATCCGCACCCATTCGTCTCCGATTCTTCGTAACGGATAACGCAGCCGTTCCTCGTGGTTGAGGACCTCCAAAACGGCATTTCCCTTGGGGCAGAGGGCCCCCTCAGAGGTGGGGTGCTCAGGCATGTATTTGATGCCGATCGCTCTCTCCTTTTCAACCTCAATGTAATAAGCACAGCCAACAGCGCAGTATGGACACAAAGATGGAATCAGTTTTTTGACCATATCAATCACCTGATACATAAATAATCATCATTGCGAACAATCGAGATAGGCGACGCAGAGCATCTCCTCTCCTCCCTGGTGAAACTCCATCCACAGCCTTTGCAGATCGCTATCTTTCTCTGTTATCTCCTCCATGGTAAAGTTCCTCCAGGCGAGATTATACCGTTGTAGAGGGTTAAGAAGTTTTGCTCAAATGCTAACTTGGGAAGTTTGATGTAAGCATAAACGCTTATAACAATCAGATTTCCGAAGTATTGACATGAGATGTGTTTATTGCAGCCTCAGCTAAGTCGCAAAAATTGAGACCGGAAGACATCAATATGGAGTGGTCCGATGCACTGTGTTTTCCGGCAGATGCCATCTGATCGATCAATCGGTGACAACCATCACACTGGTGATCTTTTATTACACGTAGACCTCTTTGCCTCCGGACTGGCGAACGATAAAGACCCCATGCGGGTTAAGTACAAAGGGGGAGAGGGAAGGACCTTGAGGTCCACTCAATCGAGTCCGGAAGAACTAGAGTCGTCGGTGCCTTTCCCAGTGATAGCTCTTCATGAGATTAGGAGTCTCGGTCTTGATTGATATCAATGAAAAGTGGACGACCACTAAAGGTATTTATCTATGGATACGGATTGATCGTTTTGAATTCAGGGCAACCCAAGTTACAGAAGATTCGACACACTGCGACTTCCGGCATCAAAAAAAGTAATAGATGGGAAAAGGGACAAGATGAATTACATCGTACTGGTGAAACAGGTGCCGGATATAAAAAAAAATTCCGGAGGAAGCATGGGATTGGGAGAAAGGAATTCTCAAAAGGGGTCTTCTGGACAACGTCTGCAACGAACTGGATAAACAAGCTATCACATTCGCCATATCCATGCGTCAGGTGCTACAAGGACAGATAGTCAGTCTTTCAATGGGACCGCCTTTCGCCGACGCAGTATTAAAATATGCTCTGTCTGTAGGTGCCGATACCGGCGTGCTGCTCACCGACAGAAAGCTGGGAGGAGCGGATACGGCTGCAACCGCTTATCCGCTGGCTGCAGCTATCAGAAAAATCGAAAAAGACATATTTAATGGCGACCGGAATTATATCATAATCAGCGGTATGCAATCGGTAGACGGTGACACCGCCCAGGTACCGCCGCAAGTTGCCGAAGACCTGGGAATCGCCCACATCGCATACGCCACTTCCTTTAGCATCGATAAAAATAATCACCTGTATATTAAACGGATTACAAGACAGGGAACTCAGATCGTCTCCCCGGTAACATATCCATGCATGATAACAGTTACTAATTGGACCCTCCACCCCAATGCCACCTTTGAGCGGACAAGATGGGCTAATTCACAGCGACTTCTTCGGTGGAGTGCTGCGGATGTAACCGGAGATGAATCACGAATAGGACTAGCCGGTTCACGCACAACGGTTTTTAAAATATTTTCTCCGAGAGAAGTGAGTACCAGGAAATGTATCTTTGAGTCCGATTTAACTAAATTGGCCGGACTATTAAAAGATGCGTATCTCAGTAAATCAAAATCGATCGGTCAAGAAACCGCAAAAGTTACTTACCAGCTTCCGGCAGGCAAGAATCCAACATACACGGGGGAGGTGTGGGTGTTCGCAGAACAAGAGGGAAGTGAAATCAACCAGGCCTCTTACGAATTATTGGGAAAAGCACGCGAACTGGCAACTCAAGTCAACACAAAAGTTGGAGCGGTCCTGGTCGGGCAGAGTAGTCCGAAGTTATCAAGTAGTTTAATTTCATACGGAGCAGACAAAGTTTACACAATAACAAGCAACCGGCTTAATGATTTCCAGCCGGTTCTTTATTCAAGGGTTGTTTGCGAACTTCTGGACAAATATAGGCCGCAGATGATATTATTCAGTGCAACACCATTAGGCAGAGAATTAGCCCCTAGAGTTGCTTACAGGGCTTGCTCAGGACTAACAGCCGACTGTACATCCTTGGATATTTTTGATTACAAAAAAGGTACGCAAGATTATATCGCCATTTTAAAACAAACCCGGCCTGCCTTAGGAGGGAACATCATGGCGTCAATAATCACCCAGAACTCAAAGGTACAAATGTCTACGGTTAGACCGGGCGTGATGCAGGCTCTAAAACCGAATGAAAAGCGAGCCGGTGAAATAATCAAATATGAACCGGAGCTTACCGAAGCTGATTTCACCGTGAAAATTATTTCTTCCGAAGAATGTCCGACCACCTCGGAGTTAAAAGACGCTGCTATAATCGTAGCGGGTGGCGGGGGTTGCAAGACCAAAGAAGGTTTCGTGAATTGCATACCGGCATTGTCCGACGCTCTAGGTAAGTTTCTCGGAGAAAAGGCGATGGTGGGAGCTTCACGCGTCGCGGTAGAAATGGGGTTCATTGATCGGAGTCATCAGGTAGGACAGACCGGTCAAACGGTAAAACCAAAATTATATGTCGCTGTAGGCATCTCCGGAGCGGTGCAACACATTAGCGGAATGCAAAACTCGGGAATTGTCCTGGCGATCAATAAAGATCCTAATGCCAATATTTTTAAAACAGCGGATTTTGGTATCGTGGGCAACTTCGAAGAACTGGTCCCTAAACTCATAAAGATATTGAATTCATAAGGAGCAACGCCATGGATGAACTAAAAAAAATAGATGTACTTTTTATCGGTGGGGGTCCGGCCAATCTAGCGGGAGCTATTAAGTTAAAGCAATTACTCAATCAAAAAGGTATAAACCAATCTGTCGTAGTCATTGAAAAAGCTGAGAAGATCGGGCAGCACCATTTATCGGGAGCGATTTTTGAAGCCCAGGTATTAAATGAACTATTGCCGGGATGGCAGGACAATGAAGAGGACAAGTTCGTCACAAAGTTACTTGCCAACCGGATAATAAAAGATGAGTTGTATCTCCTAAAAGGCAAGAATACGGCGTTCCGAATTCCGGACTTCATTATTCCACCTTCCCTACGCAACAAAAACGCTTATGCAGTATCCATCAGCGAACTCGTTAACTGGCTAGCGGGGATCGCTATCAAACTCGGTGTAGAAATATATACCGGTTTTGCGGCCAAAGAGATTGTCGTTGAAAACAACAGGGTTAAAGGTATCAAGCTAGGGGACAAAGGTTTAGACAAAGAAAGACACCCGCTTTCTAACCATGTACTCGGCGAAATGATCGAAGCCAAGGTAACTGTCTTAGGTGAAGGTTCCGCAGGACTACTGGCAGAAGACGTGGTGAAACAATTCGAACTTAATGCGGAGAAAAATCCTCAGATTTATTCAATGGGAGTAAAAGAAATAATTAAGTTGCCCGAAAAGAACGCTTTCGGAGCCAACCGTGTGATACACACACTGGGTTTTCCTTTGCCATCCGATATTTACGGCGCCGGTTCGATCTACAGTATGAGGGATAATCTCGTGGCAGTTGCTCTGGTGATGGCACTCGATTGGCGATACGCTGATCTGAACCCACAGCAGGAACTACAAATTTTCAAATCCCATAGCATGATCAAGAACTTCCTTAAAGGCGGTGAGGTGGTTGCTTACGGTGCTAAAACATTTCCGGAAGGCGGTTTTTATTCAGTTCCACAATTAGTAGCAGACGGGGTTATAATCGTAGGAGACGCGGCAGGACTGACCAACGCAAAGAAGCGAAAAGGACTTCATTACGCCATAAAGTCCGGAATTGCCGCCGGGGAAGCCATATACCAGGCAATTGAAAAACAAGAATTCACAACGCAGTCGTTGAAGAAATATCATGATATATTAAACGAGAGTTTCGTGATGAAAGAACTATATGCATCTCGTAATTACCGGCAAATCTTTTCGAGAACAGGAAGATTAGGCTATTATTTAGGTGCACCTTTATCTTTTTTCCAATCATGGATACCGCATAGGCTCAGTACCAAACCTGGCTATGAAGGCATGCGAAGTGTACAGCTAAAGAGACAGCCGGCTGGTGGTATCGATAGATTGACGGCAGTAAGCCTTTCAGGAACAACGCACAGAGAAGATGAGCCTTCCCATATCACCTTCCGCGAAGCGTGTCAGAACGAGAGCTGCTTCAAAGACTTCGGATGTCACCCGTGTGCCTCTTTTTGCCCGGCAGAAGTGTATAAATTCGAGGACGACAAGTTGATTTTAAGTCCATCCAACTGTTTACACTGCCAGACATGCCGTTTGAAGTGTCCACTCCAATTGATCAAATGGGAAGTTCCGGAGGGTGGGGACGGACCCAGATACAAAATAATGTAAACTTGTCTAAAACACCTTTCTATTTTTTATCATAATCCTCCGCTGCCTGCGGTGTAGCAGATGTAGGCTTTGCCACAATTCCTATATCACAAAAGATCTGGCAGCGAAGATCGCCAAGATCGAAATACCTGACAAATACAACGTAATTGCCGAATATCCCGCGGCCATACTTGGTCAGCCTAAGCGCACAGCACAGGCCTAGGAGTTCATAGCTTTTGGTGGAGTCGGATAAAGGCGCGACCGTTCTGGGGAATACTGCTTTGAGCTGGTCGATGGCGCGGCTGTGCCAATGATTGACCGCAGCAAAAGGCTACAGCCTCCAAAGCAACAGCATTGCTTTCGGTGGCATAACTTCGGTGCTTTTTGAACGGGCCTGAAGTCAAGCCCCTGTCTCCTTCTTACCTAAACTCCGGGGCAATTAATAACTATACGAAACTATAATGTCTTCAGACATCGATAAGAAAATCAAGCTTATAAATCGGCATGGTTACTACTCTTAACCATGACCTATTACCTATCGGACCCTTAATTGGGGCTG
>JBGQAL010000215.1:0-3465 GCA_041494285.1 Methanotrichaceae archaeon | reverse complement strand
TAGCCTGGGATAAGATGATAAACACAACTAGCAGGGCGATCAGAGAACTGATATCAAATTGAGCCAAATGGACACCCAATTTTGTTTGTGCCTGTTATATTAAATAGCTACTGGAAAAAACCAAGTCCATGAAAGAGATCGCCCAGGCAATGGGCCTGGATATCTCCTCCTATGTGGACTGGGTGAGGGCAGAGCGACGATTGGTCAGGGCCTTGGGAGCTCTGATCAAATGGGGCTGGGTGGCCTGTGACGAGAGGCAGAAAGAGGAAGGCCATAAGTTTTGGTACAACGCCTACTGGAAGACGGAGCTGGCAAAATAAGTATAGAAAAGAATGGATCAAGTCCAAGGTTAAGCCTGGCGGTAGTCCTCTGCATTGGTCCTTATTTCCCAAGCAAGAACTCTCGGGGACACTGCTCCGTTTCCTCATAGCTGCTACCCTCAAAGCGAACCTCTTCATATCGATTCTGCATCATCTCCTCCACATCCGAGATCACGATACCAAAGATCTCGGCCAGAATCTCCTTGACGGCCTGGAGTTCCATAACTCTTAGGTCCATCCTGGGAGCCGAAGAGCTCTATGGTACAGGCGTTATTGTCCTTGATCACAAGACCAGTCTGAAGGTTGCCGCCGGTGGAACGGTTATGGGCGATAAAATGAACTTGGATATGATTTCACTGGGAAATGTTAGCCTTTACAGCATCTCCATGACAGTAATCGGGAATTCCACATCGAGAAGTTATAACGCTTACATACCTGGCGCATCTACAATTAGCGGTACTGCTACAGGGCTTAGATCTCCGCCTCAGTCCAGAGCATGATCAGTAGCGCCCACACATTTTCCATATATTCAAGATAGATCGCTGTGATGGCTTCCTCGGTGTTACCACCTGCTTGTCTTAAAGTGTATTACCATATTTGGTTGAAACACTTTCGCAACGCGCAGATGATCCTTTTAAACTAGCTACTACTATGTACAGATTGGGCTGGGAGACAGTCTTACCCCCCATACTCCCTTCATGACTGAACCCGGCCATCCCTTATAATTTCGCTTACTTTGAAGGGCGAAGTTGGCCTCTGCAAAATCCGCAGCGTTGATCATAGATAGCACGGTAGGGACCAAAAAATAATGGGCAGAGACGGCAGGTTGAACTTAAGCAAACCCAGTCTCGATCCGTTCCTTGTATATCTTCCATCGCAGAGGTGGTGGGTCAACAGACGTTAGAACAGAGAATCTCGTATGAGCCTAAATATCGATATCGATTGCATTGCTCGGAATTGGGCTTTTCATACCACCGTAATTCCAAATATATCTATTAGGGGTATTTGGCTTCTTAAACGATTTTGTAGGCAAAACCTTTTCTCTTTAGATACTGACTCCAGCTATGGAGGAGGTTGTCTAGTGGCATTTGGAAGAGATGTTAAGCAATCGAGCATCTCAGGAAAGGCTACACAATATCTGATCGGCTGCATCACTATACTGATACTATTAGGACTTCTAATTGTTTATTGGCCAGCCGCCTTTGCGATTGCGGGCGTCATAGTCTGGTGGTCAAGAAAATCTTCGCATGGACGAGTGGCGAACGCCACGACATCTTCTGATCAGCTTGCTGTAAATTCACCACAGGCGACGCAGCTATCCTCTTCAATGCCAAAGGTTACTCCCTCCATACCAACTCCAGTGATCACCATTGAATATAGCATCAATCGCTCGGTCGCCCGCTCGGCAACACCTGGAACGAATGCCGTGCAGTGGGCATCGTATAATGACCAACTTGAAGTCGCTTCCTACCTTATTGAACATCCAATGACCTACTGGGCATCTGGGAAAACACGCGTTGCTGAAGCCTCCTGCATTGAGAAACATTTGCCGGTGAGCAAGGCTATATCTGAACCTATAGGTGCTCTCGGTTACTGGCCTCGATATGAGAACATGACTCCAGGTCAAAGAGGAAATTATCTCTATTGGCTGGCTTCGGGAAAGCAGGGGAAATTACAGGATATCGGTTATGCTTTTGTGTATTTCTACGGCCTTGAGCGAAGAGTGCTGATCGATGGCAAAGATTCAGATCAGATAATTCCCGAAGTCGTTCGCCTTCTACGATGCTATCCCGAATCACGCTCATTCAACGGATATTTGAGTCATTTTATAGCCTTTGCAGCAGCTCGGGGGGGACTCAAATCCATGACGGAGGAGGTCTTTGCTCCTTGTTTAGAGCAAGCAATGCAAAGGGGCTATTCCGAAGATCTTCTGGCTGTCATACTCTGTTGGTTCTATCTGCACAATCTCCCTCTCCCCGTTAGCTGGGCATTTGAAGTCGCCCGGCAGGATGTCCGAACAACGCATAGCGTAGTTGTTGATCGAGCTCCAGAGCAGTTCATGTCGCTCTTCATGCAGAAATACCATGAGCAATTCGATGATGGCATGATGCTTAAAGTCTCAGATCGTGAGCGATTACTCGGATACCATCCTGCGAGTCCAAGTTTATTGGAGTTAGGCTACTCGTCCGACGCTTTGGCGCCTGTCAGAATTCCGAATGTATTGGGAACCCGGAGTCAATTTAAACCGCTCGTTCAGATCTGGAGTGAGTGTGTAGAAGAGCTACGGGCATACAGTCGTGCCGTAAGCAAAGGTGCTGATATCAAAACACGCGAAGCATATGAAGCATTACCTCCTGTACTACGCAAAGACGTGGACCATCCAGATGCTCCACGTTGGAGAGCAGTAGTTACAACGCATACGAATGATGATGGATATTCGCTAATTCCATTAGCAAAGCTTGCTGAAATTCAAGGAATCAAGCAGCGGGAGAAGCTAACGCCCACACAAAGTAAGGCATTAGCTCAAACGGCGGAAGATATCGGGCTTGCTATCGTCCCGGATACACGTGTTACCACCCGTGCCTACGCCTGGTCGGATGAAGTGGTCCTCTTTCGACCAGCGGGTAATGCCGCCCTGCAGCAGGAGAGTGGCTATCATGCTGCTTTATGTATGTTGGAACTGGGCATGGTTATCGCTGGAGCAGATGGTACAATTGATCAGGAAGAAATCGCCCATATTGAACAATTCCTGAAAGATCAATTCCGCCTTACGTCTGATGAGTCACGGAGTTTGAAAGCCTATGGGTTGTTGTTTAACAGGAATCCACCATCAGTCTCTTCGCTTAGTAAGTCGTTACGAGCAGCGTTATCTTCAGATCAGCGTGCGATGATCGGCAAATACTTGGTCGGTGTGGCAGCATCTAAGGGCAGTATCGACCGCAAAGAAATTTCAGCACTGAAGAGCATTTATAAGGCATTAGAAATCGATGTTTCCGAATTAGATACATTACTAGCTGAGTTGAGCCAATCTGATAGTGAGCCAGTGGAAGTGCGAACCAGGCAGCGTGAAACTCGTTCCGGTGAAACAATTCCTATTCACAAGCACCTGCCAGACGGCATCAATATTGACTATGAAGTCTTGACG
>JBGQAL010000247.1:0-2244 GCA_041494285.1 Methanotrichaceae archaeon | reverse complement strand
CGGTGCTCGGATCGATTTACAGATCTACTTGAACACCTCTCCTGCCTCTTTGTACCAGAGCAGAAGGTCCAGATTGCCCATCGGAATCCCAGCATCCTTTGAAAACGCGGTCATCTTTCTCTCTATATCCAGATAGGTCTTACCTCCGGCTTGTCCTCCACCTTGGCATGATGGCCTTCCGCGCTTGGCAAGGTAATCCCAGGCTTCTGGATCTCGGAAAAAGGATGTCACATTGATTAGAATAGTATTGAAAAGCTCTGGAAACTCTTCCGAATGAACCTGAAGGTAATCGGTATACCTGCTGAAATCCTCTAATCCGAACATTTTCATGCGCTTACTTACCCTACGCATAATAGTAGGGCGCTTGTACTCTATGATCTGAAATCCATGGCTCTGTTGAAGATATTCCAGCAGCGCCTCGAACATCTTATCCTTGATATTCAAACTATGTATCCTCCATTGACCAAGGATACGAGAGCGGAAGGGACCTCGTCAATGGACAAGATGAAATCCGCATTCTCAGTCTTGATGACTGAGCCTGGCATGCCAAAAAACTCCGAAGTTGTCTCATCCTGGACTATATTACAGTGCCATCCATATTCTTAATAGCCTGCACACCCATGGTGCCATCCCTGCCCGCGCCGGTTAGCACGACGGCAATCGCACGATCCTTATAGCTTGCTGCTACAGATTCGAACAGCAAGTCTGCAGAAGGCCGCACAAAATTAACGAGCTCCGACGAAGAAAGGGAGGTCGGTCCATCTGGGTTAACTAGGAGATGCCAATCTGGTTTGGCGGTGTACACAGTCGATGGGCTCAAGATGTCTCCTTCCTCTGCCTGCTTTACGTTCATGAGGATATAACTGTTTAGGATGTGAGCCATTAAGCTGTCGTGTCTGGGATCCATATGCTGGACGATCACGACAGCCGCCGGAAAGTTCAGCAGGAAGGCGGGATAAGACCTTCCTTATGGCTGCTAGCCCGCCTGCAGATGCTGCTATTGCCACTACGTCGAAAGCAGTGCCTGCAAAGGGCAAAGGAGAAGACTTCTGGTCCGTCATATTCTTGCCTGGATTGTATCTACCTTAGATTATATCCACCTTAATTGGAGTTCAAAGGGTGAAAAGGTTCCGCTTGATAACTTAAAAATACCATGACGTTGCATGCTGGTGAGACCCGGCCCAAAGATTGTTGGCATCACCGCGTTGGCTATCGAAGGCGATCGTGGGTTCCAGCATAGAGTCAATACCAATATTTTAAGCTTATTGTTATTTCCTATTTTTTCCAATTAACCCCCCACACACACACATTTGGGCAAGACTTTTCTATAGAGATGGTATAAGCCTACTAAGGTGAATATCGTGAGGTTAATATTAACTCTAACTTCAGTGTTGGTACTAGCTTTTGCAGTTTCAGCATCATCTGAGATGGCAACCACATGTCCTTATAATGTATCATTTGTCATGAATACGAATCAGAAATATGGAGTTCAATCCAGCATGCCCTTAATGGAATCATTCAGGACATCATACCAAGTGCTAAGACGACCAACAACACCACATGGGCATTGATAAAAATAATAGGATACAAGAACTACACTGACGCTACTCCAGATTTATGGTCCACAATCGACTTACGAGGCCTTGAAAAGAGAGGTTTAAAGAACATAACCACCAGCCAAATATGCTAATCGACAACGAATCTGCTTTCGGGCTTACCGGCCTGAACTCTCAAAACAATAGACTCTACTTTGCTAGCTACTGACTTGACAGCAAGTGTTGTGATTGTGGCCCAGTATATATTGGAAAGACAAATGTCGATATAGGGTCTACTTATCCGTTGAACGCAACCGCGGAATTGATGTCCAGCCTGCACGTGGAGAAGAGTGCTCTGGCGGGAAGCAGAAGCCTAAGCCACTAACCTTCGCGCCCATCAAACAGTAGCAGAAAGGATTCTCCCTAAATTTTTATTCTTAGACTCTATGGAACAAACGCATATTGGTTTCGTGCTCTATTGGGGAATGTATTACTTAATATTCCAATTATTCTCAAAAATTTTCCCCCATACCTGTGGAATAATTCTCTTGCGAATGAATATTCTATCCTAACCTAAACTCCGGGGCAATTAATAACTATACGAAACTATAATGTCTTCAGACATCGATAAGAAAATCAAGCTTATAAATCGGCATGGTTACTACTCTTAACCATGACCTATTACCTATCGGACCCTTAATTGGGGCTG